>JAUVEN010000067.1 GCA_030594815.1 Gammaproteobacteria bacterium | reverse complement strand
GACCTCTACACTGCCAGTGTAGCGCTCTCCCAGCTGAGCTATAGCCCCTGCAAGAGAGCGCGCAATTTACGATAGCAGGCTTGTTATGTCAATAAATTTCTTAAAAATTAGTGACTTTTTATGGAGCACTTCCCTGTGCTCCACCCTTCGGGCTCGCTACGCTCTTGAAAAACTGTTCCTTACAGTTTTTTACCCTGCTGCTTCAATTTTTGCCCAGGTATCGCGTAATGTCACGGTGCGATTAAAAACAGGCTTTCCATTTGATGAGTTTTCACTATCACGGCAGAAATATCCTTCTCGCTCAAACTGGAATCGCTCCCCTGCTTCGACCTTATCAAGCGAGGCTTCGAGATAACACGTTGATAAAGTTTGTAGTGAGTCAGGATTGATATAATCAGTAAACTCTTTGCCATCCTTAGCCGCCGTTTCAGGATTAGCCTGTGTAAACAAGCGATCATAAAGACGCACTTCTGCTGCAATACCATGTACTGCCGAGACCCAATGGATTACGCCCTTCACTTTGCGGCCATCAGCTGGATTCTTATTGTGGGTGTCAGGGTCATATGAACAACGTAGCTCAATAATCTCGCCATTGCTGTCTTTAATCACTTCATCACAACGTATGACATAAGCGTTGCGCAAACGTACTTCAGCGCCGGTCTTCAGACGTTTGTACTTGTTATTTGCTTCTTCCTTAAAATCATTTTTATCTATGAAGACTTCACGCGTAAAAGGAATGGTTCGCTTGCCCATTTCTTCTTTTTGCGGATGATTAGGCGCTTCTAATTGTTCAACCTGATCTTCAGGATAATTTTCGATAACCACTTTTAATGGATTCATCACCGCCATGCGTCGTGGTGTTATTTCATTGAGGTCTTCACGAATACAGTTTTCTAACACACCCATTTCAATTGAATTATCTGCTTTGGTCACGCCAATGCGATCACAAAAATCACGAATGGACGTGGGTGTAAAACCACGACGACGTAAACCTGCGATGGTTGGCATGCGGGGGTCATCCCAACCCGCGACATGATTATTTTCAACAAGTTGAGTTAACTTACGTTTACTCACAATCGTGTATTGCAAATTCAGACGGGAAAATTCAATCTGCTGTGGATGGCAATCAATACTAATGTTATCCAACACCCAGTCATATAATGGACGATGATCTTCAAATTCCAGAGTACACAATGAATGAGTAATGCCTTCAAGCGCATCGGAAATGGGATGAGTAAAATCATACATCGGATAGATGCACCACTCCTCACCTGTTTGATGATGAATAACGCCATGTCGAATGCGGTACAACGTGGGATCTCGCATATTCATATTGGGTGACGACATATCAATTTTTGCACGTAAGACTTTTTCACCATCTGCAAAACTGGCTGTTGTCATTTTATCAAATAGCTCTAAATTTTCTTCGACGCTACGATCACGATAAGGACTATCTTTGCCCGGTTCCTGTAGAGTGCCTCGATACTTACGCACATCTTCTGCATTTAAATCACAAACATACGCTTTACCTGATTTAATAAGCTCTACCGCAAAATCATGTAACTGCTGGAAGTAATCTGAGGCGTAAAGCACTTCTTTATTCCACTCAAATCCTAACCACTTTACGTCTTCCTGAATTGATGCAACAAACTCTTCCTTCTCTTTGCCAGGATTAGTGTCGTCAAAACGTAAGTTACAGGTGCCGTTAAATTCATTGGCAATACCAAAGTTCAGGCAAATTGATTTTGCATGCCCAATATGAAGATAACCATTTGGTTCAGGTGGAAAACGTGTGGCCACTTTGCCATCATTTTTTCCTGCCGCAATATCAGCATCAATGTATTGCTGAATAAAGTGGCGGGGTTTTGTTGTTTCAGTATCACTCATTATTAAACCTTAAATATTAATATAGCCACGAAGGACACAAAGAACACCAAGAAAAGAAAAGCTTTAACCACAGGGGACACGGGGAGCACGGGGAAAACATTTAATAATTGTTTCCCTGTGTCCCCCGTGTTCCCCGTGGTTCAAAAATTAAAATATTTCTCCTGGTGTTCTTAGTGTCCTTAGTGGCCAACTTTATGTTTCTGTTCTGTTTGCTATATATTCTAATGCTTTATCAATACGTCTATTACAGGCTTCTTTGCCGATTAAATAAACGGTTAAGTCCAGACTTGGCGATGGTGCTCCACCTGTTACGGCAACGCGTAATGGCGTTCCCACCTTACCCATTTTTATTTTTAACTTATCTGCAACACCATGAATCACAGCATGGATAGATTCTATGTTCCAGCTTTCTAGTGCATTGAGGTCCACTTGCGCAACTTGTAATACTTCAGATGCTACAGGGCGTAATTGTTTCTTCGCCATTTTTTCATCGAACTCTTCAAAATCGCGATAGTAAAATTGACAAACATCTGCAAGCTCAATTAATGTTTGAGCACGTTCACGTTGTGCAACAATGACATCTTCAAGCTCTGGCCCTTCTGATGGATCAATACCTAAGTTACCAAGATGTACACTGAGTAATTGTGCAATACGTGATGCATCTTCTTCTTTAAGGTATTGAGCATTAATCCATTGTAGTTTTTCAGTATTAAATGTTGACGGTGCTTTATTCACATCAACCACATCAAATAATGAAATCATTTCATCTAATGTAAAAAGCTCTTTATCACCAGATGACCAGCCAAGTCGTACTAAGTAATTCATTAATGCTTCAGGTAAATAACCCATTTCACGATAATCAATAACACTGGTAGCCCCATGCCGTTTTGATAAACGAGCGCCATCTTCACCTAATATCATAGGTACATGTGCATATGTTGGTGCTTCGTGTCCCATCGCTTTTAAAATATTAATTTGGCGTGGTGTGTTATTAATATGATCATCACCACGAATAACATGGCTAATTTTCATATCAAGGTCATCAACAACAACAGACAAGTTATAAGTTGGTGAGCCATCGGTACGTTTAATAATGAGATCATCAAGTTCACTATTTTGAACAGTAATTGAACCACGAACTAAATCATCAAATTGAACAGCACCGTCTTGTGGATTTGAAAAGCGAATAACGTGAGGCTCATCTGCCGACACATCTTGTCCACGACAATGTCCGTCATAACGCGGTTTTTCTTTTGCTGCCATTTGCTCTTCACGTAACTTTTCAATTCGTTCTTTAGAGCATTTACAACGATAAGCTTTGCCATCATCTAAAAGTTGTTGAATCACTTCTTCATAACGCTCAAAACGATGTGTTTGATAAAAAGGACCTTCATCATAATCGAGCCCCATCCAGGCCATGCCTTCAAGAATGGCATTCACAGACTCTTCAGTTGAGCGCTCAAGATCGGTATCTTCAATACGCAGTACGAATTTACCACCGTGTTTACGAGCATAAAGCCAGGCGAATAAGGCGGTACGAGCACCACCAATATGTAAATAACCAGTTGGGCTAGGGGCAAAACGGGTCCGGATGGACATAACTTCTCCAAATCAATAACAACAAAATATAAAGGCCGCTATTGTAACCATCCACAGCAAAAATTACATTAGTAATGCGTTGTCATTCAGGATAAGTAGGTTTGCTCAAGCGCAGCGGAGCAAACAAATTCTTTGTTAGTTCCGTCGCGGTGCTCCCTGAACCAACCTACGCCAAAGTGAATAAGAGCTTATTTATATGTTCTTGCCTTCAAAAATTACAAGTCATTCTGCTCAGGCATCAAATGTTCTTTGGCATAATGAATATGTACAGACTGATTAATGAACACATCAAATAAATCAGGATCAATATGTCCCGTTTCACTCATTTTTTTCAATATTGATATAGCTTGAGATAGTTTCATCGGATCTTTATAAGGTCGATCACGCGCAGTGAGTGCCTCAAAGATATCTGCAATCGCCATAATTCTGGCTTGTACTGACATTTGTTCTTTCACTAACCCTTTAGGAAAACCCTTACCATCGATGCGTTCATGATGGCCTCCCGCATATTCAGGAACATTTTGTAAATGTTTAGGGAACGTTAAGTTATCGAGCATTTTAATTGTTGCAACAATATGATTATTAATAATATCCCGCTCATCTTGAGTGAGCGTACCCTTAACAATACATAAATTATTAATTTCATCCTGATTAAGTAGTGGTTGAAGTATGCCGTCCTTATCTTTCCATTTTAATTTGGCACAGTTTTTTATTTTTTGTATGTCATCATCATGCATAAATTCACCGCCTTTATTATGCCGTCGAATAAATGCTCTTGATTCATTTATAATTTTAATTTTCTCATCATAGATCTCATTAGCTTTATCTTTGTCGTTGCCATCGAGGACGCTTGATAATTTTTCTATTTCAGCATCACGTTTAATTACATCTAATCGCAAATCAATCAACTCGACACGATCAACAATGCGTTCGAGTTTTGTTGATTTGTCCATAACATATTCAGGCGTGGTTAATTTTCCACAGTCGTGCAGCCATGCTGCTACTTCAAGCTCATAACGATCATCATTGGTCATTAAAAACTCTTTTAATTCACCCTCTTTCGTATTATGTGCAGCATCAGCAATTAACATGGTAATAATAGGCAGGCGTTTACAGTGCCCACTGGTATGAGGTGATTTTTCATCGATCGCGGTTGCGATAAGTTGCACTAGCGAGCTAAATAATTCATTAAAACTATTTATTAATTGTTTGTTTGTAATTGTAACAGCAGCCTGACTTGCTAGTGATTCAACTAAATGCTGATCCTCTTCGCTAAACGGTATGATATCTTCTGACTCAGGTGACTTGGCATTAATTAATTGCAAAACACCAATAACATCATTTTCATGGTTTTTCATGGGCACTGCTAAAAACGATTGTGAATGGTAACCGGTACTCTTATCAAACTCATATGTGCCTGAAAAATCATAACCTCCAGTGTTATATGCATCTGCAACATTAATGGGTTTATCTTCAATAACAGCACGTGTAACAACCATACTCAAATCAGGAGTGCCGTCATCCATATAGAGACTGACAGGATTAAAATTAATGGGTTTATCGGTATTGCCACCGAGGTGAATCTTTAATGAGTCTGTTTGAATAACAACCATTTCTAGTTTTTTATCAGCATTTATCAAATAGATGGTTCCACCATCAGCATTAGTAATTTGTTTTGCACCAATTAATATTTGTTCAAGCAGGCTGGAGAAGTTTTTTTCCGCTGACAAAGCAATGCCGACTTCATTGAGTAAGTTTATCTTTCTAAATACGCTGTCAGCTTTATCGATCAACCTGATAATTCCTTATACCCTTTTTATCAAGGGTAAATTTTTACGTTATAGTTAAAACGATGTAAAGTTTATTATTCTCAAAAGGGAAACTGGATCACCTTATTTATGTTAATTAGATGTATTTTTATGGAAGGGCTATTTTTGTAAGATAAGGAATATAAAACAAAAAAGGCTTTATCAAACATGGTGATAAAGCCTTTTTACAAGTTTTTACAAGATATAATTATCTTATACAGGTTAATTAATCGTAAATAATTTCTCAAAATTTGAAATGGCAAATATTTTTTTAATATCATCATTGCAACCAGTTACAGTAATGTTTGCACTTTCATTTCCTGCATGTTCCCGCAGTAACAACAACATACCTAAAGCAGAACTATCGATATATTCTGTTCCCGACATATCAATGGTATACGCTGCCTCAGATTTTTCATTGCGATAAATATTTCGGAAATCATGATGCGCATTAAAATCAAAGCGACCACTTATATTTATTACTACTGAATTACCACCATCACTTACATTTCCTGAAATTGCCATACCTTAATCCTTAATGTTGTTAGTCACATTTATTTTATCTAAGAATAGCCTGAAGCCATTATAAGAACAACTTTAAAACCGGTTTAATAACTATCATAAATAACGGCATAAACAATATAAACTTGAATATTAACAAAAAAAAACCTCACAAAAGTGTGAGGTCCAAAAATTTGCGCTAAAGCGCATGAGGAGGAATTACCTAACTTAACTGCTGTTACACAATGAACGAAAGATTAATGCTGTGTAATTAGGTTATCGACACTCATGAGGCCTTCTTTAATTTATTTCACGACTCTAAGTTATTGTTATTGCAGTCTTTTATAAAAAAATGAGATATTTACATTGTTTATTGCTCATTTTCTTTTAACCAGACACATTTTCCATCACTCATATCGTTAATACTGGCTAAACGTGCATCATGCGAAGTAAGCTCTTCCTCTGAAGCCCTAATGACTTTTAATTGTCCCGATTCAATTGTTACCATGCGAGGTTTATAAGCCGCTAAGTCATTGTTTGAACCATCTTCAGTCCCCCCCTGCCCACCGAGTGACAACATTGTTTGGCCACCTGTCATGGCTAAATACGTTTCGGCTAGAATCTCAGCATCAAGTAAAGCCCCGTGCAAATCTCGCTGCGAGTTATCGATGTCATAACGTTTACACAACGCATCCAGGTTATTTTTTTGCCCAGGATGCATTTTCCTTGCTAATACAAGGGTATCTAAAACAGTACAAATGTTATCAACATGATTTTGTTGCTGATTTAACTGGTTAAGTTCGTGATCTATAAAACCAACATCAAATGGCGCATTGTGAATAACAAGTTGGGCACCACGAATAAAATTTAGGAAATCTTCTGCAATGTCCGCAAAAAGGGGCTTATCTGCAAGAAAAGCCGTCGTAATACCATGCACCTCAACAGCGCCTTCATCTATCTCGCGCTCTGGATTTATATATTGGTGATAACGGTTTCCAGTAACACGGCGATCTATTACCTCAACACAGCCTATTTCAATAATACGGTGCCCTAACCTCGGCTCAAGACCGGTGGTTTCTGTATCAAGTACAATTTGACGCATATTTATTTCTCTTTTAACTATTCAACTACAAAACCTAATAGCCACGAAGGACACAAAGAACACCAAGAAAAGAAATTTAAAACCACTAGGTAAACAAAGAGAGGTATTGCTTTCCCCGTGCTCCCAGTGGTGCTCCCAGTGGTTTAATTAT
The DNA here is from genome assembly GCA_030594815.1 of Gammaproteobacteria bacterium. Lineage (GTDB taxonomy): Bacteria > Pseudomonadota > Gammaproteobacteria > UBA6429 > Thiohalophilaceae > JAGLTQ01. The sequence goes on along the minus strand of JAUVEN010000067.1, from coordinate 8,111 downwards.
TAATATTTTACTTTGTGTTCTTTGTGTCCTTGGTGGCTCAACATGTTTATAGCTCATCAATTCCTTGATTGGCTAACTCATCTGCAATTTCATTTTCTATGTGGCCACTATGCCCTTTTACCCATACCCATTCAACATTATGACATTCGCGTGCCTTGTCCAGACGTTGCCAGAGATCAACGTTTTTTACCGGCTTTTTAGCTGCCGTTTTCCAACTTCGTTTTTTCCAGTTTTCCATCCATTCGTTAATGCCTTTTAGAACGTACTGTGAATCGCTGGTAACTTTAACCTTACAGTCACGGTTTAGGCTTTCAAGCGCCTGAATGACTGCCATAAGCTCCATTCGGTTGTTGGTTGTCTCTTTTTCACCGCCGCATAAGCGCTTTTCATGGTCGTTAAAGCGCAATAATACCCCCCAACCGCCTGGTCCCGGGTTACCACGACATGCACCATCGGTAAAAGCTTCAATCACATCACTCACAATTTATTCCTGTTTATTGTTTCGGCATTGAGTCCATTTGCCACAACCTTTCGTCGCGTGCGCCATTTTGGTCGAATAGGGGTCAACGTCTCAACCCGTTTCTTTGCTACGATTACGTATCCAGCCCCAAAATTTGGCCAAAAACGCTGGCCTATATTCTCAAAAAAATTCAGTTTTTTAATAATATTGTCATTTTGAATAGGTGGCTTATAGAAATACCCCTGGCGCTGTATCACATCAAAGCCAAGTAAAGATAGCCAATCCACTACCCTGGACGGCGCAAGAAAACGCGCATTCCACGGTGATTGTTTTGTCCAAAAAAGGAATTGGCGGGAAATATTCCAAATACTCCATGGGTTAAATCCAAGTATAACAACATGCCCTTCCGCAATTAAAACCCGATCTATTTCACGCAATATCTGATGAGGATCGACAGAAAAATCCAATACATGTGGCAGTATCACGATATCAAGGCTATCTGATTTCACGGGTAACTGGTCAAAATACGATTGTAAGCTAACCCCTTGATTTACCTCATAATCCAGACAAAATCGAGTAGACACACGGCTACTTTCAAGCCAGTTCCCTGCCTTATTTTCCACTTTAATTTCCGGGCAGCCACATTGCAGCAAGTAATAACCAAATAAATTGGGAAGGTATTTTTCTATTATTTGTTTTTCGCTATCTGCTAATCGCTGTCCCAATGAAGAAGCATACCAGAACTGGAATTGTTGCCAGTCTTTAACTTCGTCATTCAGCTGATGATGCTGTTGAAAAGTTCTTTTGAGTCCTTGTACAAACTTTGGAAGCATATTTTTCTTAGAAATCCTTAATTTTGATGCAGTTGGCATTCCAATTGACAGTAGTTGACCGACTGACGCTTAATCCATACCATGTACACATAATAAACCGTATCTTATTAAAATCACTAGAAATTTTATAATGCTCACAAAAAAAAATTTTACAAAATTCTCTGCAGTTACTTCAAAAATCCTTTTACGATTTTTTTCACTTTCATTAGTTGCTGTATTTTTAGCCGGTTGTTTACATCAACCTGTACAAGAAGATTTAAACCTTGTTTCTGATGAGTTATCACAACTTGAGGAGACATCAGAATCCCATACTGAAATAGATACCTGGCAACGTATTCGTAACGGTTTTGATTTACCTGATATTAAACACAAACGTGTGCAGCAAGAACTTAACTGGTATAAACGCCACCCTGAATACATGAAGCGTGTTGTTGAACGTGCCCGTCCTTACTTACACTACATTATTGAAACAGTTGAAGCAGCAGATATTCCAACTGAAATTGCTTTACTTCCTATTGTTGAAAGTGCCTTCCAGCCCTTTGCTTATTCACATGGACGCGCGGCAGGTATTTGGCAGTTTATTCCAGCAACCGGTAAAAGTTATGGTTTAAAACAAAACTGGTGGTATGACGGCCGACGTGATGTTTATGCATCAACCAAATCAGCTGTAAGATTATTAAAGAAACTTAATCAAAATTTTAAAGGTGACTGGATGCATGCATTAGCCGCCTATAATACCGGTGATGCAAGAGTTAAAAGGGCAATCCGTCGCAATAAACAAAAAGGTATATCCACAGATTTCTTTTCTCTAAAATTACCAAAAGAAACTCGTGCCTACGTACCAAAGTTATTAGCACTAAGAGATATCATTGAGTTCCCTGAGAAATACGGTATACAACTCGATGAAATTCCAAACAAACCTTATTTTGAACAGGTAAAACTGGATAGCCAGATTGATCTTGCGCTAGCTGCGGAGATGGCGGGTTTAGAACTGGATGATCTTTACCGACTAAACTCAGGTTATAACCGTTGGGCAACATCACCTAATGGTCCTTATGACTTGTTACTTCCAGTCAGTCATGTAGAAGGATTTAAAACTAAGTTAGCTGAACTTCCTGCTAATAAACGTATTAAGTGGGTTCGTCATCGTGTTCGTAAAGGCGAAACACTCGGCACAATTGCACAAAAATTTCATACAAGTATTCGTACCATTAAACGTGTTAACCGCTTACGAGGAAAAATGATACGCGTTGGTCGTAGTTTAACTATTCCAGTAGCAAGCCGCTCATTACGTGAGTATCGTTTAAGTGCAAATCAACGTAAAAGTAAATTACAAAACATTCCTCGACAAGGACGAAAAGTTTCTCACGTCGTACAAAAAGGCGATACCTTTTGGGATCTTGCGCAGTATCATCGTGTCGGGGTTCGACAACTTGCTAAGTGGAATAGCATGGCTCCACGAGATCGCCTTCAAGCTGGACAACGATTAATTATCTGGTCACGTCGTGGCAGCTCCATTTCATCCGCAGTTGATATTGAAAACATATCAGCACCTCCTCATCGTAATATTACAAAACGTATTGGTTACCGTGTAAGGAACGGTGATTCATTAGCGAGAATTTCCAGCAAGTTTAGAGTGACTATTAGTCAACTGAAACGTTGGAATAGAAGTGTGCGGACTAAAAAATATCTACAACCAGGGCAGTGGTTAACGTTGATTGTAGATGTCGCGAAACAATCGGGTACAGGTAGCTCTTAATTTATTTAGACTTCCTTTGCCGTAGGAAAAATTTAATTATGTATCTGGCGTTAAGGTCAACAACCGCTCAACTTTATCTATAATCCTATTCTTAGAAGCAGCAGCCTTCATAAACACCACAACAGACTCCAGTTCACCAATAGCAGCCCGTATATTTATACCTTGAGAAGTAAATGATTTATACACTTCGCTGCCGCAGAACTGAATAAGAAAATCATCATTGCGGGCCATACCAATGGCTAAACCTATTAGCGATGGTAATACAGGATCATCACTTGCTAATGATACCATGTATGAAAATCGCTGCCAGGCTTTTATCCAATGTTCTTTTTCTGACTTCCCTATCAATTTTGTATCAATTCGTAGAAACAAAACCATAGAATTAACATTTTGACTAAGTGTTGTCTTACTGATTTTTTCTAAACGACAAAGCGATGACAAATGATGTTCAATGCAATAATCGCATTGATAGTACTGCGCTAAACTTAGAGCAACGTATTCCTTCTGCTTTATATTTAAATAAGAATCCCATTTCTCTTCACCATCAGTACCATTAAATATAACCATATGCATAAGGTTCATTAAGTCTGACATATGTCTTGGGAAAATATTATCCTGAAATATTTTGCTGCTCATATAAAAAAACCTTTGTTAATGTTTTGATAAATCTAAAATAGGCATAAAACATCAAATATACAATCTGCTTTTCGAAACATGTATAAAGATAAAAGACATTAATTTAAGACTCCCTAAACAAAGAAGCTTGCAACAACTCCTTTGTATAATTATTTTCAGGTTGCTCAAATAATACTTCAGTTAATCCCTCTTCAACAACTTGACCATTTCGCATAACGATAACCTTGTGTGACATCGCACGTATCACCTTCAAGTCATGCGTAATAAACAAATAACTTATATTATGTTTTTTCTGCAGATTACTTAATAAGCTCAACACTTGTTTTTGTACTGACACATCTAACGCACTGGTTGGCTCATCAAGTAAAATAAGTTTTGGTTCCAGGATAACTACACGTGCAATTGCAATTCTCTGACGTTGCCCACCCGAAAATTCATGTGGATAACGGGACAACATAGATTCTTCTAAGCCTACCTCGTTAAGAATGTTTATTATTCTTTTATAGCGTTCATCTTCATTAAGTTCTGGAAAATGAATTTTTAAACCTTCTTCTATAATTTGTTTTATATTCATTCTGGGAGATAAAGATGAAAATGGATCTTGAAAAACAACCTGGATATTTTTGCGCAAAGGTCTCATTTCACGAGAACTCAGATTACTAATAGTAGTATTCCCGTTTAAAACTATTTCACCTTCACAGCTTTGTAAGCGTAATAGACACATACCGAGCGTCGTTTTACCTGATCCAGATTCACCAACAATCCCAAGTGTTTCAGATTTATTCAGTACTACAGAAACATCGTCTACCGCCTTAACATCTCCAATTTTGCGATTAAAAAATCCTGCTTTAATTGGGAAATAGCAACGGATATTTTTTGCTCTCAATAATTCGCCAGCAGATTTTGAAACATCACTTTCACTTACCAGTTTATCAGGTTCACTATTTAATAAATGTTGAGTGTAACTATGCTTAGTATGAGCAAACAAATCGGTAACATTGTTTTGTTCTACAATCTCACCATCTTTCATTACACAAACATGATCTGCAAAGCGTTTAACCATATTTAAGTCATGAGTAATCATTAACACAGCCATGCCAAATTCATTTTGCAGATCTTCTAATAACTCAATGATTTGTGCCTGAATGGTAACATCGAGTGCTGTTGTCGGTTCATCCGCTATTAGTAATCGTGGTTGGCAAGCCAAAGCCATTGCTATCATGACTCTTTGCCGCTGACCACCAGATAACATGTGTGGATAAGCATCTATACGTTTGTGAGGTTCAACAATACCTGTTCGATCCAGTAATTCGATCATATGTGCACGCGCATTTGCTCGTGACATACCCTTATGTAATATTAGACCTTCGATTAATTGTTCACCGATACGATAAACAGGATTTAGAGCCGTCATCGGTTCCTGAAAGATCATAGCAACATCTTGCCCACGAACTTTTCGCATATAATCTTCATTAAAAGATAATAAATCGTGCCCCGCAAATTCAATTTCACCATGAAGATAATGTGTTTGACGTGTGTCGTGTAGTTTTAATATCGAAAGTGCGGTTACTGATTTACCTGAACCTGATTCACCTACCAGCGCAAGTTTCTGCCCTTCGTACAAATCAAAACTTATATTACGAACAACTGAGGTTAATGGCTCAGGTGGAAGTCCAAAAGCCACTTCAAGATTCCGAATAGATAGTAAGGGTTTATCTTTTTTATTTAATTCTGACAATGAGTGTACCTGTGAAATTTAATATTTTGTTGGGTTCGTCATTTCATTCCTTAACCCAACCTACATAAATCTTTAAGAAACTTTGCGTTCTTTGCGTCTTAGCGTTGAAGTCTCTTGACCTTAAGTATTTTACCCACGACGCGAATCCAGGGCTTCACGTAATGCTTCACCGATAAAAATTAATAACATCAAGGTACCAACCAGAACGACAAAAGTACTCATTGAAAGCCACCATGCTTCAATATTTTCTTTTCCTTGAGCAAGTAATTCACCAAGACTTGGCGTTGATGGTGGCACACCTAAACCCAGGAAATCCAGACTGGTCAAAGCTAAAATTGCACCACTAATACGAAAAGGCAAAAAGGTAATAACAGGTGTCATGCTGTTTGGTAATAAGTGACGAAACATAATCGCACGATTGGATAAACCTAAAGCACGAGCCGCTTTAACATACTCCATATTACGGCCGCGTAGAAATTCTGCACGCACGTAATCTGCTAATCCCATCCAACCAAAAATAGAAAGTAAAATAATTAATAAAAAGATACTGGGTTCGAATAGTGAAGCAAAGATAATAAGTAAATAAAGTTCAGGCATTGATCCCCATATTTCAATCACACGCTGTGAAAAGAGATCAATTCGACCACCAAAATAGCCTTGAATCGCTCCGGCTACTACACCAATAGCGACACCAATAATTGTTAATACAAAAGCAAATAAAACGGATAGCCGGAAACCATAGATTAAACGAGCTAAAACATCACGACCCCGATCATCTGTACCTAACAAATTTTCTTGAGATGGCGCAGCAGGATTGGGGAACGGGCTATAATAATTTATGGTGTCATAACGAAATGGATTCGGCGGATAGATAGCCCAATTTCCATTTGAATTAAGCAGTTGCTTTACATACGGATCTACATAATCAGCTTCAGTTTCAAAATCACCACCAAAGGTTGTTTCAGGATATGTTTTAAATACTGGCATATACAACGAACCTTCATAAGATACCAACAAAGGTTTATCGTTGCTTAAAATTTCTGCAAACAGACTCAAACCAAATAAAACAATAAATAGCCATAAACTATAATAACCACGTTTGTTCGCTTTAAAACGTTTCCATGCACGGCTACTTTCTTTTACCGGCCTATTTTCTGCTATTGTCGATTCTATATTCATAATTAATTATTATGCGATTCAAATTGAATTCGAGGATCAACAAGAACATAACTGAGATCAGTAATTAATTTAGCCACCAAACCTAGTAAGGTAAACAGGTAAAGCGAACCTAATACCACGGGATAGTCACGTTTCAAAATAGATTCGTAAGCTAACAAACCTAAACCGTCCAATGAGAAAATAGTTTCGATAAGAATACTCCCGGCAAAAAAAGCACCAATGAATGCACTCGGAAAACCGGTCACTAAAGGAATCATTGCATTACGAAAAACATGTTTATATAAAACGGTATTTTCAGATAAACCTTTTGCTCTTGCAGTTAAAACATATTGCTTACGAATTTCTTCAAGAAAACTGTTCTTGGTTAATATCGTCATAACAGCAAAGCTACCCACAACTAACGAGATCACAGGTAAAGTAATATGCCAGAGATAATCTGTTATTTTTCCAAACCAGCTTAATGTTTCCCAGTTGTCTGACGTTAATCCACGCAAAGGAAACAAATCCCAAAAACTCCCGCCACCAAACAAGACTAAAAGAAAAATACCCAGAACAAACCCGGGAATGGCATAACCAATTAAGATAATGGTGCTGGTAAATACATCAAATGGTGTTCCATCTTTCACTGCTTTAATAATACCCAATGGAATACAACTTAAATAAACCAGGATAAATGTCCACAGTCCTAAACTGATAGAAACAGGAAGCTTCGAGGCCATGAGTTGCATAACAGATTGTTGATGATAGTAGCTATCACCTAAATCAAAACGAACATAGTTACCGATCATAGTAAAAAAACGTTCATGTGCCGGTTTATCAAAGCCATATAACTTATTGAGCTCTGCCAGCTTTTCTTTATCTAATCCCGCATTACCCCGATATAAACGTTGACTACCACCACTGGCCTCTCCACCTTTAGATTGCCCGGCTGTTTGCATTTGATGAATAAGCTGTTCTACAGGGCCACCGGGAACAAATTGAGTGACAACAAACGTCAATAACATCACTCCAAACAAAGTTGGGATCATTAACAATAATCTTTTTAAGATATATGCAGCCATAATTTTATTGTTTACCCTGCTCCATAGTTTGCCGCTTTTTTGTCCACCAGGAGCTTAAAACCCAACTTTCAGCTGAAAAATACAAAGGTAATTTTTTTGGATAGGAAAACTTATCCCAATATGCAAGCCGATGCACAGCGATATACCAATTAGGGATTAGATACTCCTGATGTAGCATCACACGGTCTAATGCGCGTGAGGCAATAACAACTTCTTCCCGGTTTTTAGCAAAAACAACATGCTCAATCAGCTTATCAACAACTTTATTATTTATACCGATCAAATTGCGGGAGCCTTCTTCGTTTGCAGATGATGAATGCCATAAATTATAAAGTTCATTACCCGGTGACTGGGATTGAGGATAAGACGCAACCATAAGATCAAAGTCAAAAGTACGATTACGTCGTATATATAGTGAAACATCAACCGTTCTATAATGTAATAA
>JAUVEN010000080.1 GCA_030594815.1 Gammaproteobacteria bacterium | reverse complement strand
GCTGCTTCTTCAAGAAAAATTTTATCTAATTCAGCATCTTTTAATGTGAATGGTACATTCATCCAGGAACGATTGTTAACTGCAACAGGGCTGCCATAGAAATCAGAACCATCAATCGCCGCATATAACTTACCGGCTTTGCGTTCATTGATTTCAGCAATCCTGGTCAAACCACCTTGTTGTTTGATCCAATCAAAAACTAATCCAGCAAGATACCAGGCATATGTAGGTGGTGTATTTGACATAGAACCATTATCAGCATGTATTTTGTAATCAAACATGCCTGGTGTTCCATCAATAGTTTCACCAATTAAATCTTTACGTACGATAACGACTGTTAAACCAGCAGGACCAATGTTCTTTTGTGCACCTGCATAGATAACTGCAAATTTAGAAACATCAATCGGGCGAGATAAAATTGTTGAAGACATATCTGCTACTAATGGTACGCCATTCGTTTCAGGAATGTAATCAAACTCAACGCCACCAATGGTTTCATTTGGTGTGTAATGCACATAAGCCGCATCAGGGTTTAATTTCAATTCTGCTTGTGAAGGTGCATTTGAAAACTTACCTTCTTCTGTTGTCGCAGCAATATTTACATCACAATATTTTTTAGCTTCAGCAATTGCTTTTTTAGACCATGCACCAGTATTAATATAATCCGCAGTTTTCTTACCGCGTAACAAATTCATAGGTACCATCGCAAACTGACTGCTCGCACCACCTTGCAGGAATAAAATTTCATGTGTATCAGGAATAGCCATCACTTCACGCAAATCGGCCATCGCTTTATCAGCAATTGACATATAATCTTTTCCACGATGACTCATTTCCATCGTAGACATGCCCGTTCCATTCCAATCTAACATTTCAGATTGTGCTTTTTCTAAAACAGCTTGTGGGATCATCGCTGGACCCGCACTAAAATTAAAAACTCGAGACATTGTTACTTACTCCTACAACCTATAATTTATTATATTCAAACCCCCTCACCCTAGCCCTCTCCCATAGGGAGAGGGAACTATTCCCTCCCCTTCAAGGGGAGGGCTAGGGAGGGGTAATCTACTATTAAACTTATTCTTCTGACTCAGTATTATCTGAGTCTGTTTCTTCGGTCGTGGTTTCTTCGGTCGTGGTTTCTTCGGACGCGGTGTTCTCAGAAGAGTCTTCTTCAACACCCTCTTCCGTTTTGATATTTGCGATACGTGCCATACCCGTCAATGTTTCATCTTCACCTAAGCGAATCAAACGTACACCTTGTGTGTTACGACCCATCACAGAAACTTCTTCTACCTTAGTACGAACTAATGTTCCGCCGCTGGTAATTAACATCATTTCATCATCGTCTTGAACCAGCTCTGCACCAGTAACATCACCATTTCGATCGGTTGTTTGAACAGAGATAACACCTTGTCCGCCACGACCATGACGTGGATAATCATCCATTGCCGTACGCTTGCCATAACCATTTTCAGTTGTAGTTAGAACTGAACCTTCATGCGCAATGATTAACGAGATTACTTTTTGTTCGTCTTTAAGCTTGATACCGCGAACACCGCCAGCACTTCGACCCATTGCACGAACATCACTTTCGTTAAAGCAAATTGCTTTACCACTTGAGCTACAAAGCAATACATCTTGATTTCCATCGGTAAGCTCAACACCAACCAACTTATCGCCGTCTTTCAAGTCAACCGCAATAATCCCCGAAGCACGTGGGCGTGAGAATTCCTTCAGTGATGTTTTCTTAACCGTACCGTTCGCTGTTGCGAAGAAGACAAACTGATCTTCATCGTATTCGCGAATAGGTAGTACTGCATTAATTCGTTCGTCTTTATCTAAAGGTAATAAATTAATGATTGGGCGACCACGTGCAGTACGACTTGCTTGTGGCACTTCAAACACCTTCAACCAATACACCTTACCTTTGCTTGAGAAACAAAGAATGGTGTCATGTGTACTTGCTACAAATAACTTATCAACAAAATCTTCATCTTTAACAGATGTTGCTGCTTTACCACGACCACCGCGACGTTGCGCAGAGTAAACGGTAATTGGTTGTGCTTTTGCGTAACCTTCATGAGAAAGTGTTACCACTACATCTTCTTCTGTAATTAAATCTTCTATTGTTAAATCTTCTTGAGATGAAATAATTTCAGTACGACGTTCATCACCATACTGATCTTTGATCTCATTTAATTCTTCAACAATGATTTCCATTAAACGATCAGCACTGCTTAAAATAAATAATAATTCAGCAATGACTTTTAATAGTTCTTCAAACTCACTAATGATTTTATCTTGTTCAAGCCCGGTTAAACGGTGCAAGCGCATATCTAAAATAGCTTGAGCTTGAGTTTCTGAGAAATGATATAGACCATCAATCAAACCACATGATGAAGATAAACCATCAGGGCGTGATGATTCTGCGCCTGTTGCTTCTAACATCTTTGTCACAACACCGGGTTGCCATGGTGTTGATATTAATTTCTCTTTTGCTTCAGCAGGGTTCTTTGCTGCTTTAATTAAAGCAATAATCGGATCAATATTTTCTAGTGCAACCGCTAAGCCTTCACGGATGTGTGCTTTTTCACGCGCCTTACGTAATTCATAAACCGTACGACGCGTTACTACTTCACGACGATGACGAATAAAGGCACTAAGAATTTGTTTAATGTTTAATAAACGCGGCTGGTTATCAACCAGCGCAACCATGTTTATACCAAACACATTTTGCATTTGTGTTTGTTTATATAAGTTATTCAAGATCACATCTGCAACTTCACCGCGGCGAAGTTCGATCACCATACGCATGCCGTCTTTATCCGACTCATCACGTAAACCGGTAATGCCATCAATCTTTTTATCTTTAACAAGCTCAGCAATCTTTTCTAGCAAGCGTGCTTTGTTAACCTGATACGGTAACTCCGTAACAATAATGCTTTCTTTATCTTTCGCACGTTCTTCAACATGCGTGCGCGCACGTAAATAAATACGTCCTTTACCGGTTGCATACGCTTCAGCAATACCACGCGCACCATTAATAATGGCTGCCGTAGGAAAATCAGGGCCAGGGACAATTCCCATGATCTCTTGAATGGTAATATCTTCATTTTCAATAAACGCAAGACAGGCATTAATGATTTCATTAATGTTATGAGGTGGAATATTCGTCGCCATACCGACCGCGATACCTGATGAACCATTAATTAACAGGTTAGGAATACGTGCGGGAAGAATTGATGGCTCATGTTCGGACTCATCATAGTTGGCAGTGAAATCAACGGTTTCTTTATCAAGATCAGCCAATAGCTCATGCGCGATTTTTGACATACGCACTTCGGTATAACGCATTGCCGCCGCGGAATCACCATCCACCGAACCAAAGTTACCCTGACCATCGACCAGCATATAACGTAAAGAGAAAGGCTGCGCCATACGAACGATGGTGTCATAAACAGCTGTGTCACCATGCGGATGGTATTTACCAATAACATCACCAACGACACGGGCAGATTTTTTATAGGGCTTATTGTAGTCATTACCCAGTTCACGCATCGCAAAAAGAACGCGACGATGAACAGGCTTTAAACCATCTCGAACATCCGGAAGTGCTCGCCCTACAATTACGCTCATCGCATAATCCAGGTAGGACTGCTTCATTTCATCTTCAATATTAATCGGTAGAACTTCTTTAGCGAACTCAACCATGTATGAGTAGCTCCTTAAAAGGCAATATTCGAGTTATGATTTTATTATTCTGTGTTCTTATGCCCTTTTCAGAGCATTTTGAAGGCGAGATTATAGCATAGTGTTAGAGAGTACTGCATCTTTATGAAGTTACGTGAAATCAAGCCTGAGGAGCGTGAGATAAAAATGAGGGATGTTAAAATAGCCAATTTTAGCTTTTCCAAAGTGATAAAGCCCACTAATAGGCCATTTGAAAGCAATCCCTAATAATTTACTCCCCTCCCCTTCAAGGGGAGGGGAATAATATGCAATAAATGTAAATTTTCTTGTTATTTAACACTGTTTACAGGTATCTTTTTCACCATGAAAATAGATACGATTTTACATGCGACATGGATTGCTCCTGTCGATGAGCGCAATACCATCCATCATAATTATTCCATTGCGATACATAAAGGGCGAATTCACGACCTATTGCCTAAACAAGACATACTCAGCAAGTATACGTCTGACGTTGAGATCAACCTTGATAATCAGCTGCTCATCCCCGGCCTAATCAATACCCACACCCATTCCTCGATGTCTTTAATGCGAGGACTAGCGGATGATTTACCGCTTATGGATTGGTTAAATAATCATATTTGGCCAACCGAACAAAAACATGTGTCAGTAGAATTTGTGTTTGATGGATCATTACTCGCCTGTGCTGAGATGATTCGAAGTGGTACAACTTGCTTTAATGATATGTACTTCTTCCCTGATGAAACAGCACGAGCGGTTGAGCAGTCTGGAATGCGAGCAAGCCTCGGCCTGATCCTGATTGATTTTCCCTCGGCGTGGGCAAAGGACGCTGATGAATATCTGTCTAAAGGCATCGAATTACACGATCAACTGCATGGCAACAGTCTCATAAGTACCGCCTTTGCCCCTCATGCACCTTATACCGTGTCAGATGAACCGTTAAAACGCATAGCCACCTATGCAGAAGAACTCGATATCCCGATTCATATTCATTTGCATGAAACAACAGGCGAAGTTGAACAAGCTATATCTTCGTCAGGCAAAAGGCCGATAGAACGGCTTCATGAATTAGGCCTGCTATCTCCCCGCCTGCTTGCAGTGCATATGACACAACTTACTGATGAAGAAATTAGTCTTGTCGCAGAAACAGGAACTCACGTATTACATTGTCCCGAGTCGAACCTGAAACTTGCCAGTGGTTTTTGCCCAGCGTATAAATTACAGCAAGCCGGCGTTAACGTTACATTGGGCACAGATAGTGCTGCCAGTAACAATGATTTAGATATGATTGCAGAAATGCGAACCGCTGCGTTACTTGCAAAAGCTGTTGCTAATAATGCCAGTGCTATGCCTGCAGAAGACATTTTGCGAATGGCAACCATCAATGCAGCAAAAGCATTAGGCCTCGATGCTGAAATTGGCAGTCTCGAAACGGGAAAATCTGCGGATATTACTGCAATTGATCTTAGTGGAATAGAAAATCAACCTGTTTATAACCCTGTTTCACAACTCATTTATTCTGCGGGACGTGAAAACGTAAGCAATGTTTGGGTTGCCGGAAATCATCTTCTTAAAGATAAAGAGTTAACGACATTAGATGAAAAGTCGATTTTAGAAAAAGCGGTTTATTGGCAAGAAAAAATCAAACCGTAATTGTTAGCCACAAAGGACACGAAGAACACCAAGAAAATATTTTAAAGATTTAACCACGGGGAGCACTGGGTAATTAATTTTTTCGGTGAGAGTGTGTTTTTTATTACCTTTCCTTAGTGCTCTTTGTGTCCTACATGGCTAAAGCATATAGAAGATTAAGCTAAAGTTTATCTTAAAAAAATAATCCCCGTGTCCCCAGTGTTCCCCGTGGTTTTTACCTTATTTTTTCTTGGTGTTCTTTGTGTCCTTCGTGGCCAAAATGTTTTAAAAGTATGTATTCTCTATCTCGCTAATTCACGTTAGAATTAGCCCATGACTGAACAAACATTAAATTTTGATCCACAAGAAATCGCTAAATTTGAAGAGCTCGCATCACGTTGGTGGGATCCGGATAGTGAATTTAAACCTTTGCATGAAATTAACCCGCTGCGACTGGAATATATTGATCGTCGTAGTTCGTTAAAAGGCAAAACAGTTGTCGACATTGGTTGTGGTGGCGGAATTCTCGCAGAAAGCATGGCGCTTAAAGGTGCCAATGTACTCGGTATCGACATGGGTAAGGCGCCGCTAAGTGTTGCTTCACTGCATAAACTGGAATCGGGTGTCGAGCTTGATTACCAGCAAATAACTGCTGAAGAATTAGCGGATAAAGAACCTGAAAAATACGACGTCGTGACCTGCATGGAAATGCTGGAACATGTTCCTGATCCATCATCCGTGATTGAGGCATGTAGCAAGCTTGTTAAACCCGGTGGTCATGTTTTTTTCTCAACCATCAATCGTAATCCTAAATCATATCTTTTCGCTATCGTTGGTGCAGAATACATTATGCAAATGCTGCCAAAAGGCACGCATGACTACAGTAAATTCATCAAACCTTCAGAACTTGAAAACTGGGCGCGCGCAGCTGATTTACATTTAAGAGAATTAACAGGAATGAGTTATAACCTGTTAAGTAAGAAATACTCTTTAGGTCATGATGTTGATGTTAACTATTTAATGCATACGCAAAAATAAAACGAATATAATTGTTCCCTCCCCTTTAAGGGGAGGGTTAGGGACGAGCCCATGGACGGGCGAAGGTAGAACAATGCAGGAGCAAATTGTCGAGGGGTAATAAATTATACTCCCTCACCCTAACCCTCTCCCGGGGGGAGAGGGAACCTATTAAAATAATATGCCAAAAATAAAAACTGTTTTATTTGATCTCGATGGTACCCTTGCTGATACCGCTCCCGATCTTGCCAATGCACTTAATTACGTTCTAAAAAAACACAATTGTGATGCTCTACCGTTCGAAATAATTCGGCCCATTGTTTCACATGGTGGTATGGCTCTCGTCACGCTTGGCTTTGGAAAAGAGCATCCAGAGTTTGATACTTTATACAAAGAATTACTCGATCACTATCAAGCCAATATCGCAAATGAAACAACCTTATTTCCCGGGATGGATGAATTACTTCTCGAACTGGAAAATCAGGATATCAGTTGGGGCGTAGTTACAAATAAACCGGCATGGTTAACTGATCCGTTAATTAAAGCATTAAATTTAACATCTCGTGCAGTGACTGTTGTTAGTGGTGACACTCTTGAAGAACGAAAACCTCATCCGGCCCCCCTGCTCCACGCATGCCAACAAGCAGGAAGCAAAGCTGATGAATGCTTATATGTAGGTGATGCTGAGCGAGATATCGAAGCAGGTAATCGTGCGGGTATGATATCGATTGTTGCTTTATTTGGTTACATTGCCGAGTCAGACACACCTGATAGCTGGGGTGCACACTCTTTTATTAATTCTCCACAGGCGATAATCCCTTTAATCCAATCTCTAAACTGATAATAGTCAATAATATAGAGTAGACTCTTCAACATGAATGAAACACTAATCATCTCTATTTTAACCGCTGCTATTTTGGGTAGTCTTATTACCTATGTTTATTTACAACGTAAACTATCCCTTTTACGTGAAAAAAATTCAGCACTTTCAACTCGCCTTGAAGTTGAACAGCAAAACAATAATGAAAAATCTGAATCAATAAAAAAAGAACGTGAACAATTTAGCGAATTGTTTGCCGCACTTTCAAGCAAGGCACTCAAAAACAACAATGAAGAATTTTTAAAGCTGGCACAGGAAAACCTGAAACAATACCAGGCTCAAGCAGTTAATGAACTCGATAAAAAAGAAAAAGCAATCGAGCATTTACTTAACCCTATAAAAGAATCTTTAAGTAAAACAGAAGAACAAATTCGTAATATAGAAAAAGATCGCAAAGAATCCTACGGTGCATTACATAAACACCTTGAAACGATGGCACATACACAAGCCACCTTACAAGATGAAACGCGAAAATTAGTTACTGCACTTCGCCGTCCTGAAGTACGTGGCCAATGGGGTGAGATGACGCTCAAACGTTTAGCCGAACTTGCGGGCATGGTTGAACATTGTGATTTTTACGAGCAAGAACAGGTTCGTACAGATGAAGGCGCACTACGTCCAGATATGATCGTGCGTATGCCTGATGGTCGAGAAATTGTGGTTGATGTTAAAACCCCTCTTGATGCTTATATTAGTGCTATTGAAGCGGTTGATGATACTGAACGTCAGGTTCATCTAAAACGACATACGCAAAATGTGAAACAACGGATCAATGAGCTTGCAGATAAAGCTTATTGGAAGCAGTTTAAAAATGCACCTGACTTTGTTGTTCTATTTATTCCTGGTGATCAGTTTTTAAGTGCGGCACTCGATCAAGAACCCGCAATTTTAGAAAACGCCCTCGCACGACAGGTTATTCTGGCAACCCCAACTAGTTTTGTCGCTCTATTACGTGCAGTAGGATACGGCTGGCGACAGGAACAACTTGCAGAAAATGCTGAACATATAAAAACAGTTGGACAAGAATTATATGGACGCTTACAAACGTTCACTGAACACTTGCAGAAACTAGGAAAAAGTCTTGATAGCGGTATGAAGCATTACAATAATGCAGTGGGGTCATTTGATAGCCGAGTCTTACCCAGCGCACGAAAGTTTAATGAAATGGGAATATCAGCGGATAAAAAAATTAGCCAGCCAAATCAGATTGAAACGGCTGTGAGGCAAATAGAAGTTGAAAAGGATAATTAAAACTGTGAATTAACGCAAAGTTCGCAGAGACACCCCAAGAGTACTTCTTCGTATTGTTTGCAACAATACTCAGGGCGCGCAGAGGGCGCAAAGAAAAAATATAAATCTTTGCGTTCTTTGCGCCTTAGCGAACTTTGCGTTAAATATCGTGATTAATTTACACTCTTATTTTTTAACCTTCCCTTTTATATCTTCACCCAACTGCTCAATACTCTCACCCACTTTTTCTTTTATTTTTTGTGGAAGGTTTTCTTTAGCAAAAGGATTACCAAAAATAGGATTGCCCTTTCCAATATTAACGCCTAACCATAAGCCAACGATAACACCGAACAAAAGTCCCATAAAAAGCATTTTTATTGTTTTCATAAATCGTAACCATTTAAATTTGTATGACTGAATCTGTGTCCGTAGAATACCCCACTTATGGATAAAGAAACACTACAAAATGCATACGCGGAATGCTTACACATGGCGCAATCGCATTATGAGAATTTCCCTGTTGCATCACGCTTGTTACCTAAACATTTACGTATGCCAATTGCGGTTATATATGCCTTCGCACGTCGCGCAGATGACTTTGCAGACGAAGGAGATTTAAGCAATGGCGAACGTATTGCTGCGCTGACTGATTTTTCCAATAAACTCGACCTTATTGAACAGGGTAAGGAAGTTAATGACACGACCTTTATTGCTCTTGCCGACGTTATCAAGCAACACCAGCTTCCTATATCCTTATTTCATGACTTACTCACTGCCTTTAAAATGGACGTAACAAAAGAACGTTATGCGAATTTTGGTGAAGTCATGGAGTATTGCCGTTACTCAGCGAATCCCGTAGGTCGCCTGTTACTCCATTTAAATCATGTGGCAACCCCACAAAACCTTGGATATTCAGACGCAGTTTGTAGTGCCCTGCAATTGACCAATTTCTTACAGGATATCAGCCAGGATTTAGAGGAAAGCAATCGAATTTATCTCCCTCAAGATGAAATGGAACAATATGGTGTATCCGAAAAGGATATTCGTAACAAATTAACCAATTCAGCATCACAAAATCTCATCAAGTTCCAGATAGAGCGTACTCGTAAACTAATGCAAGCAGGCGCACCAATCGGTAAGGTCTTAAAAGGACGAATGGGACTTGAGTTACGCATGACCATTATGGGCGGCTCACGTATTTTGTATAAACTTAACCAACAAAATGATGATGTCTTTAGCCGACCACGTTTGAGCAAATGGGATATTGTCTGGATAATATGGAAGGCATTTAGAGCGAAGTAATTTATCACCCCACCTGTCGTAGGTCAGACTTTAGTCTGTCGAAAAAGTTATTTATACAGATAATATAGTTTTATTACGGTAGTGGTTAGCAATAAAGTTGATGTTTTTAAGCTCATCGTCAGACTAAAGTCTGACCTACAATTACTCGTAATAACTGTCAATTCTCGGTAGAATAACCACAACAACATCATCAAAAGATCCCTATGACCCCCGAACAATACTGCCAGGACAAAACAGCTAAAAGTGGTTCCAGCTTTTATTATAGTTTTTTGTTTTTACCTAAAACTAAACGACTCGCTATTACTGCGCTCTATGCATTTTGCCGTGAGGTAGATGATATTGCTGATGCGGAAATGGATAACAAGATCAAACTTGTTAAATTAGAATGGTGGCGTGCAGAAATTGAGTCTCTTTTTGCAGGCTCTGCAAATCATCCAGTTACACAAGCCTTGGTTCCTGCCATATACAACTTCAAGCTCGATAAAAAATACTTTCTGGAAATTATAGACGGTATGGAAATGGATCTTGAAAAAGTTCGTTTTGATAATTTTGAGGAATTGAACCTTTATTGTTATCGAGTTGCTGGCGTTGTTGGTTTACTTTCAGCCAGCATCTTTGGATATAAAGATCCACAAACATTAGAGTTTGCGAAAAAATTAGGGCTGGCTTTACAACTGACAAATATTATTCGTGATGTTTATGAAGACTCAGTACGCAACCGTCTTTATTTGCCGCTTGATGAACTCAAAGAATATGGTGTTACCGAAGCACAAATTTTCAACCGAGAAAATACTGAATCCTTTCATAAACTCATTAGCTTTCATGCAGATCGTGCTCATCAATGTTATCGAGATGCTTTTGATACCTTACCCTTACAAGATAGATATAACCAAAAAACCGGTACTATCATGGCAGCCATTTATGAGAACACCTTAAATGAAATGGAGTCTGATAAATTACAAGTTTTAAAACACAAAGTTGTCATCCCGCCGTTGAGAAAGATCACTATAGCTCTTAAAACATTGTTTAAAGAATGGTGGTCTTACCGTAAATACAAAACAGTATGACCAGTAAACCTGACGTTGTTATAATTGGTGCCGGTTGGGCAGGTCTTGCTGCTGCGGTAAGGCTTACAGAACAAGGCCACAAAATATCTCTTTTTGAGTCCGCTAAACAAGCCGGTGGACGTGCACGTACTGTTAGCTTTAATAAACTTGCCGTAGATAATGGTCAGCATTTATTAATTGGTGCTTATACTGAATGCCTGGGCTTGATGGAAACCGTTGGCATAAACACTTCAACCTCGCTTAAACGTCTGCCTTTACTCCTAACTGTTATAGATAAGAATAATTCTACACTTAGATTAAAAGCCCCGGCTCTCCCAGCGCCATTACACCTGCTCTATGCTTTATTTACGGCAAAAGGATTAAAGTTTAGAGATAGAATGGCAGCAATAAATTTTGGTTTATATCTTAAAAAGAACAACTACCAACTAGAACAAGATATTTCAGTAGAGGCATTATTTCAAAGAACAGGACAAACAAAAATTTTAGTGCGCCAGTTGTGGGAACCGCTATGCCTGTCAACAATGAACACCCCCATTAAAGATGCATCAGCAAATATCTTTATGAATGTATTCAAGGACGCATTTACTAACAAAAGAAAAGATGCAGACTTATTAGTACCTACAGTAGATTTATCTAAATTATTTCCTAATGCAGCAATTAAATATATAGAAGCTCATGGTGGTAAGGTTTATTTAAAATCACGTATCGAAAATATTGAAATCAACAATAATCAAATTACATCGGTAACAGCAAAAATAAACAACACAGAAGAAACATTTAAAACATCTAGCATCATTATCGCAACAGCGCCGCAAAACATTAAAAAACTCATAACAAATCATTCGGCTCTGGATAGCATCAATAAAAAGATCGTACAGTTTAACTACGAACCGATTGTTACTGTCTATTTACAATATTCAAAAGACACTCAACTCACCCAGGCAATGCTCGGTTTAAGTAGCACACTAAGTCAGTGGGCTTTTGATCGAGGAACATTCTGTAACCAGAATGGATTAATCAGTGTAGTTATCAGTTGTAATGGCCCGCATATGGCGCTGGATGATGATACACTCGCACAAACTATTCACGATGAAATAGCCATGCTCTTTACGACTAAACCATCATTAATCATGTCATTTGTCATACGTGAGAAAAGAGCAACGTTTGCATGTACGGTTAACATTAATGATATACGCCCACAAAACGAAACGTCAATTAAAGGTTTATTTCTTGCGGGCGATTACACCGATACAGGTTATCCCGCAACATTAGAAGGCGCAGTTCGAAGTGGTATAGCCGCTGCAAAACACTGTATATAAATTATAATATTTAGTCCCCTCTCCCTCTGGGAGAGGGCTACGACTGCAAGGACGCAGGAGGTAGAGCAACGCATGGAGCAGTTGCCGAGGGTGAGGGAATATTTAAGCTACCCCACCCTAGCCCTCCCCTTAAAAGGGAGGGAACTGATTTCTTTGATTTATATTTTTAATTAAATAGCTTTAAGCAGTATATAAACATTAATAACTTACTAAAGATAAAACCCCATGAATGAAATAATCCAAATCTCAACTAATTTTAAACCTGAAGCTAACTGCCTTAAAGATAAAATAATTCTTATCACAGGTACAGGCGATGGCATTGGTGCAGTTGCAGCAAAGACATTTGCAGAACATGGTGCAACGGTTATTTTATTAAGTAAAACAGAAAAAAAGATTATCGCTGTTTATGATGAAATAGTGAATGCGGGCCATCCACAACCTGCGATTATCACTTTAAACCTCGAAGAAGCAACAGCAGAAGATTATGCAGGTTTAGCACATACAATTGAAAGTGAATTCGGCCATCTTGATGGCTTATTACACAATGCTGCAATGTTTGAAGGATTAAGTCCA
>JAUVEN010000149.1 GCA_030594815.1 Gammaproteobacteria bacterium | reverse complement strand
TTTTATTTGTTTTATTTGTTTTATTTGTTTTATTTGTTTTATTTGTTTTATTTGTTTTATTTGTTTTATTTATTTTATTTATTTATTTTATTTAAAACACGCGAACTATAGTACTGTACAGAAACAAAAGCTGCCACAAATCTAATGGAAAATATTTGGAATTTATATTATCTTCTTGTTTTTCTTTATTAATATAGAAGTTAGTTCTTATTTAAACAAATTGGGTACAGACTTACGTAAGTGAGACATAATATCGCGAACTTCAATTTCGATTATTTGATCAGCAACCCACTTCTGATTTTTCTCACCCATAACTAACGCCATTTTGTCACCAAAAAAACGTTTCATTGGAAAGCTTGGGCCTTCTTTATCATCATATGAAAATTCGGCATAATCATTAATTCGTTCATTCAATAAAGCAACAAAATCATCACGGTATTCGCCTGTACCGACTAAATCACGTTTGTTATCTTCGAGATGTTTTGAAGCTTTGGTAACAAGTTCTGTAATAAAACGAACACGTTCATTTTCATCAAAGTTTTCAATGGTCATTCGATCAATCATGTGAATTGTAAAAATTAAAAATTCACTAATAATGTTAAGGCGTTGCTCATGGGTATCTGTCTGGAAGTCATTATTTTCTAAACTTAGTAAACAATTCCCTGCTATTCGCCAGGTAATAAAAGCCACAGCGCCCGCTATTTCTTCAACTGTATGCGTTTTTCCACGTTTACTCCAACGACTCTTGATTCTCACAATATACCCTCTAAATTCAATAAGTTAACTTAGTAAGTTAAGGTTAAAACTTTAAATAAGTCGACCATTATACCCTAATATCTGGCTTATACTGTAAGTGATATTTATACGCTTCAGTTGGTATTTGAGAATGACCGCCTCTAAGTGTACTATTTTACTCAACTATTAATTCTACTCAATATCCCGAAGGTAAGGTAACCTGAATATAATGCAAACCAGGCAATTAATAATTAATGAACTAACAGAAACGGTGCAGTATAACTGTCACATCGCTGATGCCAGTCATGCGGGTGATTATACGTTGTGTATATATTTGCTTAAAATGCGTGAGCTTTACCGCTGGGAGCAGGATAAAAGCTTTTCAACAAATTTGCCGAATGAAACAGTAGGCTCATGGTTGCGACAAAGAGAAGAACTTTGGGATACTTTAGAAGGTTCCGAGTATCAAGATATTAATATTGAGAGCCAACATGTTTCCCCTTTTGAATCTAAACTCATTAATGACAACCTGCAAGATCACCAACTAATTTACAGTGGTGGTATGGGAATAAATAATCGTCCTCACTTCTTTCTTGCCGAGCTTGAATTAACTGAAAAACATAACGATTATTCTTTATATATTTCAGGCAAAGAATATGCGCGCGATATGTCTGCTCCACCTGCTATGTCGCATCAGAATAAAATCTTTATACGTAAAGAAAGCTTCCGCCGTTTATTGTGGGAACAACTTGAAACATGGAGATGGAACAAGCCCGATAATGCATTGGGGCGTGCTTTTTCTTATTACGATTGCGAAAACAATCTTGATACTGCCCTTGCTCAAATGACAGATACTGAAATCAACAATGTCATACAACACGAACGTGGTGAAATTTTAGCAGGTGGTATATTAGGTGATAAGTGGAAAGAACTCTTGTTCGCTCTGCCTTATTCAAAAGCATCTATTATGCTCAGGGCTATCCGTGATCATCTTGCGGATAGTCTCACTACATTACCTTCTCTATTAGCATCAAACTCTACTCCATCATGGCATTTTTATTTTGGCAACTTGAGTAATATGCGCAAAGACCTCTACCCTTCAATAATTGAAGGATATAATGAGTGGTACAAAACCGGTTCATTAAGTAAAATGAAAGATATTATTGAACAAGGTCAGGAACACTGGGCTCAGCTTTGCCAACAGATTCTGCTTATTGATGAATTGGATATTAAATCACAACAAAATGAAATCCAAAAGTTAATCGAAAGAAATCGTTTGTAATAACAAATAAATTATAGTCGTACCAGGAAAATTCATGTCACAGCCAGAAGCACTTAAAACTATCAGAGAGGTAAAAGAAAACACCTTTATATTCGAACAAAAAAATGCCTTACCGGGTCCACTTTGTGATGACATGATTGAACGCTTTGAAGCCCATACTGATGAGCAATATCAGGGGCGTATCGGTCAAACGGTTTCTCAAGACAGTAGTATAAAAAAGACAACTGATCTTGTTGTTAGTGGTAAAGAACATTGGAAAGATGTTGATAATAATCTCTTTCGCTCAATGGGAATCGCCATCAAAGAATTCCGTGAAGCTTATCCTTATTTCAAGGGCCCATTTAAAGATATGGGATATGGGATACAACGCTATAATCCGGGTGAATTTTATCACTGGCACATTGATGGTGGCTCACATGACTTTAGTCAGCGTCAGTTAGTTGCATTATGGTATCTCAATGATGTTCCCGGACCAGGAGGGGAAACAGAGTTTTTATTCCAGGATGTCAAAATTAAACCAGAGAAAGGAAAGCTCGTATTATTCCCCCCTTTTTGGACCCATGAACACCGAGCAGTAACATTGGATGAAGGTGTTAAATACATTGCGACAACCTGGATTGTATTTGCTTAATTTAAAATTGTGTGGAGAAAATATTAATTAATTACCTAAAGAAATAAACATTTAATTATGTAAAAAACGTACTATCAGGTTTATACAAAATGAATTTCTTGTATTTCATCACCAGTGTCAATTACAACACTTTCGATGTGTGGTGCTTTACTTAAAATATACGCAGACATCATTGTAGCCATATTTCTATTTTCATTTTCAATAGCAGTAACTAATCTATCAGCTGCAATTTGACAGCGTTGTTCTCCATCCGGACTTTCTACCCAGAAGCGTCCCATTTGATATCCCTTATCTAAATCCGCATCCATTTTTTCAAAAAATTCACGCGCTTCAGACAACATAGAGTCTGGTACATTGATATCAATATTTTGACCATCTACAGCAACATTAAGTAACATTTTAATTCCTTCAAACCATGAGGTTTTAGCTTTATTTATAGGGTATTATTATACATCACTGTCTTATTTAGGTAATCATTAATGCTAATCACAATCCCGAATATTTTGGATAAACAACGACTTGATTTTATTAACCAGACTTTAAGTAAAGCCAAATTTATTGATGGAACATTGTCTGCCGGGATGGCAGCGAAGCGCGTCAAAAATAATGAAGAACTCGCGGCTGATGATCAGCAAATGCAACAACTCAACAACCTGGTGATGGGTAGTTTGGTTCAGCATGATGAGTTTAAGGCAGCAGCTATCCCCTTTCGTGTCGCAGCACCCTACTACGCCCGTTATAGCAAAGGCATGACCTATGGCGATCATGTTGATGATCCGATTATGGGTACTGCAGGACAACAGTACCGTTCTGATGTGTCCACGACAGTTTTCTTAAATGAGCCCGATGAATATGAAGGTGGTGAGCTTGTTATTACTACTTCATTTGGTGAACAAAAGATCAAATTAACGGCAGGCTCTGCCGTTGTCTACCCGTCATCAAGCTTACATCATGTTGCAGAAGTCACTAAAGGTACTCGCTTAGTCGCAGTAACATGGTCACAAAGCATGATACGAGATCCCGCTAAACGTGAGTTACTTTATCAGCTTAATCAAGCTCGAGAATCATTATTAAAAAACCGACCGGATGAATTTGAAACTAAACAAATTGATATTTCATACGTAAACTTATTCCGCATGTGGTCTGAACTCTAAAAAATACAACTTGGCCACTAAGTACACAGAGAACACCAAGAAAATCAAAATAAAAGAATATTCACTAACAAGATAACCAGATATTTTCCCTGTGAACCCCGTGTGTCCCGTGGTTTATTTTTAATCTTTTCCCTTCGTGACCTTTGTGTTCTTCGTGGCTAAATTAATATTTTTCATGCATAAAAAAAGGCGCTTAAAAAGCGCATTTCTTATATGATTCATTTAACTCTTACGATGTAAACCAACGAGTTGAACCTTTTTCAGTATGAGCCATTTCGTCAACTTTGTTTGCTAACGCTTGGTA
>JAUVEN010000019.1 GCA_030594815.1 Gammaproteobacteria bacterium | reverse complement strand
CCCATTACTGTCGAGGCCCGACTTCCAGAGCGAAATTCTGTTAGTGCCTGATTTATAAAACGGGCTGATTTACCATATATACTGGGAATTGCGCCGGGGCTTTTGCCATCAGTGCCATGACAGGCTGAGCAGGAATTACTTAGCATTGCTCCTTGACTAATATTGGTGGCGTATACAGTTGAACTTGGTATTAATAGCGTAAGAGATAACACGATTGGTATTGAATAAGGCATAACTTACCTCGCATAAAAATATTAGCCAGACGAAGTTAACAGGGATTTCATAAACATAGTCCTAATTAGAAAAAAAACAATGTCTTTTTAATGATTTGGATCAATTAAAGCAATTAAAAGGGGCAGAGCCCTTTATTCCCTGACGAATTGGACTGACCCGGTTGCTTTTATTTGTTACATACTAATTAAAGGGGTCGGAGTCTGAGGTATCCCCACATAATTTCGATCTAAATCAATGAATTACAGCGCAAATACAAATAGCTCCATCGACATTTATATTTTCAGAATAAGTAGTATGCATAATATTACTTATATAATGCTCCAAATGCCTTTATGCATGATTGAATTGTTTTTAAAAATAGTAGGTAAGTTAAAAAAACTCATAACTTATTGATTCTGATCACTTTTTTGTGGGGATCCCTCAGGGTCAGAGACCAATTGTTTCTAATATAAAAGAATAGTGCTCTTTGACCTCATTTTAAGTGAAGTTTTATTAACTCTAATCCAGCTTTAATCGACTAAGTAACTGTTCAATATCAAATTGTTCTTCCGTGTTTATTGAAACTGAATAAATTTTCTCATCTTGTTCGATGGGTTGCCAATTTTGAATTTGGTTTTCAAGAATGTTTATGTCGGCATCTGATACATCTTGTATTCTGTTACGTATTCTTTGTTTAAGCGTTTCTTCTGAAGCAATAAAATTCAGGATGATAAAACGAACTTGTTTTTGTGTTGCGAGTTTTTTGAATAACTTTCGTTGCTCAATTGTGGAAAAGGTGGCATCTACAATAACGGGAAACTCTGCATCAATAATACTTTCGGTCAAATCAAGCAGTTTAAGATAAGTTTTTTGTGTGGCTTCTTTGGTATAAATTCCTTGCTGAACATTAGCGTGGGAATCTTGTCCTGGTTTGATATTAAATAATCTTTTGCGTTCTACATCTGCGCGGATGCGAATGGCGCCAAGTTTTTCAAGTAACGGTTGAGTTGTTGTACTTTTTCCTGAGGCAGACATTCCATGTGTAATTATAATAAAAGGTTTTTTATTTTTTGTGTACGTTAATGCAAGTTGGAGGTAATTAACTATTTCTTTATTAGCCTCATCTGACTCTTGTTGACTTATTCCTGTTTGAGCTGCACGTATTGCATCGACCTTGGCCCGTACCATCGCCCGGTAGACAAGATAAAACCGTAATATACTGCACCCTTCATAATCACCGGTTAACTCTAAATAACGGTTAAAAAATCGTTGTGCTAGCTCGGGTTGCCCGTGATCCTCAAGATCCATAATCAAAAAGGAAATTTCACTTACAACATCAATCCATCGAAAATTTGGATTAAATTCAAGACAATCAAAGGCAAGAGGTTTGTTTTCATACCAGGCTAAATTTCGGAGGTGAAGGTCACCATGACACTCACGAATAAACCCTTTTTTCTTACGTTGAGTAAAAATATTTTTTATTTCATTAAACGTATCTTCAGTCCATTGTTCAATTTCGGACAGTAAATCGATCTTTGATTTATCATTGATATGATCACGAATTTGAATAAAGTTATCTTTTGCGGGTTGATATACTTTTTCTGGCATCCCAAAATCAGATGTAATATTAGCTATTTCAATGTGTTGATGAAACTTAGCAATTAAATCTGCAAAAGAATCAATCATATCCTGTCGTAGTTCATTTCTGGCTAGTACATGATCAAGTTGCATATCCTGTGAAAATTGTTGCATCTTAACTGCATATTCGAATGCTTTTTCTTTATCTGTTAACTCTGGATTTTCAGCAGTGCCTGATATTGGGATTACATCTAAATATATATTTGGCGCAAGGCGACGATTTAGGCGTAGTTCTTCTTCACAATAAAATTTTCTTTTTTCAAGTGTAGAGAAATTAACAAAACCTAAATTAATGGGCTTTTTAATTTTGTATACAAAATTACCGGTTAATATGACCCAGGATATATGTGTTTCTATTAGCTGACAGGTATTCACGGGATGATCATAAAATTCTGGCTTTAACATTGCCTGAATAAAGAGTGGAAAATGATATGAGTCATTCTGATTTTGCATGATGATATTACATGTTATCAATTATTCAGGACGTTAGAGGATAAACAATATAATTAAATGATCAATATAGTTTCAAAAATAAATGGGGTCAGAGCCTGAGGGATCCCCACGAATTTTAAAGTTACCCGTCATTGCGCGCCCGAACAAAGTGACAAGTACCCTTGGGGTGAGGAAACACTTAAAAACACTTGTTTTTAATTGTTGACGCGGCAATCTCGTGTTTATACTTCTATATCATGAGATTATTTCGGGCGTCCTGCCCTTCACCCTACGGGCCAAGCAAAGCTTGTTTAAAATCGTTCCAACGATTTTATGCTTCGATCATGTTATTCCCTCGCAAAGACAATTTTTAATCTAGTATTAATGTATATTTTACTAAGTTGTTGTTTTTGATCAGTTTTTTTATTAATTTCGTGGGGATTCCTCAGGGACAGACCCCAATTAATTCTAAAGCACATAATACATGATCGTAAAGTAGTGGGTTGTGCTGCCTGCCAGCACAAACAAGTGCCATATGCCATGGAAGTGATATTTCTTTAGATCCAGAATGTAAAAGACAATCCCAACGCTATAGAACAGTCCACCTCCCAACAACCAGAGAAAACCGGCCATTGTTAGTGACTCAATGAGAGGTTTAATTGCGATAAGGGCAATCCAGCCCATTAATACATAAATGAACAGTTGAATAATACGCCGCTCATCTGACGAAAAGCAGTCGAGTAATATTCCGATTACTGCCAGTCCCCAAATTACGCCAAATAATGACCAACCCCATGCACCATTGAGACTGACGAGTACAAATGGAGTATAGCTACCGGCAATCAATAAATAGATGCTGATATGATCCAGTTTTTTGAATACCGCTTTTACCGAACCTTTAGTGCTGTGGTAGAGCGTTGAAAAAAGATATAACAGGAAAAGGCTTGTGCCGTAGATACTGAAACTGACAATCCGCCAGACATCACCCTTTATCGAGGCAAAAACCACCAACACAACCAAGCCCGCTAGTGCGATTACCGCGCCCAGTAAGTGTGTAAAAGTATTTAATCTTTCACCGTGATACATAATTCATTCTTTTGTCATAACTAATGATAGTAATATTTTATGCCAAATAAAAGGTGACAAAACGATCAATAGGGGGCAGAGTAAAACTTAATTATATGAATGACAATGAATCATTTTTGTATCCTTAAATACATCTTGTATGGTTCGCTTTTGCTGGTTTTCTTTGGTTCTTACAAAAGGGTGCAAATAAAAAATATTAATGAATATTAAAGGGGCCTCCCCCAATTAATTGTATTTTGCAAATGAGGTATAGGGCAGCTATCTTTATATTATGGAAGACGATTTAACATCAAGTGTTCAGGATAAACTGGCCTATAGCTTGCTTAAGCTAATAGAAGAAATGATTGCCGAATTATATACCAATAAACCTCGCACTTTTATACTTACTCTCGATAGTTCACTTGATGATGATTTAGGCCTGGATAGTTTAGCGCGTGTTGAGCTGATTAGCAGAGTTGAACAACGCTTTAAGGTCGCATTACCTCAGCGAGTGTTTGTAGAAGCAGAATCACCACGTGACTTGTTACGATCGATTTTTAGTGTCCAGGGCCAAAAAGAATCTATTTCTTCAAAAGATGTGGTCGAACTGGTTGTTGGTAAAGTAGAGGCGTTACCTCATCAAGCTTCAACGCTGATCGATATTCTGGAATGGCACGTACAACATAATCCTGATCGATTGCATATCCATATTGTTGGTGATGATGGTGAAGCTGAAACATTAACCTATAAGCAGCTTTGGCAAGGTGCAGAGAAAGTTGCCGCCGGGCTGCAACAACAAGGTATTCAGTCTGGTGATACCGTGGCGATTATGTTGCCTACAGGTAAAGATTATTTTTTTAGTTTCTATGGCATCGTTTTAACCGGAGCCATCCCTGTTCCTATTTACCCTCCTGTAAGACGTAGTCAACTTGAAGATCATTTACATCGACATAGTGGTATCTTGAATAATTGTGTTGCGAAAATATTAGTAACTATGCCTGAGGCAAAAGTTGTTGCTAAATTATTAAAATCACAAGTTTTAAGTTTACGTGAAGTGGTCACCGTTGCTGATCTTACTTTGACTTCGGCATCATATGTTCGCCCTTCAATAAATTCCAATGATATTGCTTTTCTTCAATATACCTCAGGTAGCACGGGCAACCCAAAAGGTGTTGTGTTGACACATGCAAATTTACTGGCCAATGTACGTGCGATGGGTAAAGCAGTAGATGCGACACCGAATGATGTTTTTGTCAGCTGGTTACCACTCTATCATGACATGGGATTGATCGGTGCATGGTTTGGTAGTTTGTATTTTGCGATGTCGTTTGTCGTGATGTCTCCATTGAGTTTTTTAACACGGCCAAAACGCTGGTTATGGACAATTCATCAATACCGTGGGACATTGTCTGCTTCGCCTAATTTTGGTTATGAACTTTGTTTAAAACGACTTAATGATGAAGATATTGAAGGACTTGATTTAAGTTCCTGGCGCTTAGCTTTTAATGGCGCAGAGCCGGTGAGTCCAGAGACCATTAAACATTTTACCGAGCGTTTTCAAGCGGTAGGTTTTAAAGAAGAAACGATGATGCCGGTTTATGGTTTGGCTGAATCTTCAGTCGGCCTGGCATTTCCACCATTACATCGTAAGCCCGTTATTGATCGAATAAAACGTGATCAATTTAGCCAGGCAGGGCAGGCTGTGCTGACTGAACAAAGTGATAAAAATGCTTTAAGTTTTGTTGCCTGTGGACATGCTTTATCCGGACATCAGATTCGGATTGTAGATAGTAACGGTAAGGAACTACCTGAACGGCGTGAAGGTTATGTGCAATTTCGTGGCCCTTCAGTGACATCCGGTTATTACCGAAATCCGGAACAGAGCAAAAAATTATTTATTGGTAATTGGTTGGATTCAGGTGATCTGGGTTATATCGCTGAGGGCGATATTTTTATTACAGGAAGAAACAAGGATGTCATTATTCGAGCGGGGCGTAATGTTTACCCGCATGAACTAGAAGAAGTCGTTGGCAATATAGAAGGTATACGTAATGGTTGTGTCGCGGCATTCCCTGCAAAGGACGAACGCTCAGCCACAGAACGTTTGGTGGTGCTGGCTGAAACAAGAGAAACAGATCCGGCGATTCAACAGGAATTGAAAAATCAGATCAGTATCATATCCAATGACCTGATTGGTTTGCCTCCGGATGAAATTATCATTGCACCACCACATACGGTTTTAAAAACATCCAGCGGTAAAATCAGACGTTCGGCTTGTCGTGAACTCTATGAACAAAATTTACTTGGTCAGGCGACAAAAGCATTTTGGCTACAAATGACCCGGACAGCTCTTCGATCTATGTTACCAATGGCTCGTCGTTTGCAACAACGTTTTGTTAATGGTTTATATGTTGTTTCTGCCTGGCTAGTGTTTACGCCATTAGCTTCTTTGTCATGGTTGGCCGTGATGTTGTTGCCGCGCTTGAAATGGCGTTGGTGGGCAGTACATCACATTGCACGTTTGCTGATGTATGCTTCAGGAACAAAAGCTGTGGTCAATGGCTTAGAAAATTTACCGCCTGAATCACAAATCTCTGTATTTGTAGCGAATCATTCCAGTTACGTTGATAGCTTTGCGGTACTCGCCATGGTTCCTCGTGATTTTAGTTTTATCTCAAAAAGTGAGTTTCAGAATAATATGTTTGCAGGTCCCGCATTAAAAAGATTACATGCAGAGTTTGTTGAACGTTTTGATATAGAAAAAGGCGTAAGCGATACGCTTAATATTGTCAGTAATAAACAAAGAGATCAGTCACTATTTTTTTTCCCTGAAGGGACTTTTACTCGCGTATCTGGATTACAGAATTTTCGTATGGGGGCCTTTATCACTGCAGCAAAAGCAAATATGCAGGTTGTGCCTATTGCAATCCGTGGTACGCGTTCTATTTTACGAGCAGAAACATGGATGCCACGCCGTGGTCGTATTACCATTACTATTGGTCAGGCAGTGACACCTGAAGTTTCAGAAGATAACTGGACTGTTGCTGTTAAACTTAAAGAAGCAGCACATCAACATATATCACGTTATTGTGGTGAAGCTGATCTTTCTCAGGAAACGTCATACTAAATATAAACCCATAAACGAGGTTGTTGTGGCAGATATTAAAGATGCATCACTAGCGGACTCTGGCGAATCACGCATCGAATGGGCTCTCAAAGAGATGCCCGTGATAAAAGGGCTGATGCAACAATTCTCCGGGCAACGTCCACTCGAAGGTATACGCATGAG
Source organism: Gammaproteobacteria bacterium (assembly GCA_030594815.1). Classification (GTDB taxonomy): domain Bacteria; phylum Pseudomonadota; class Gammaproteobacteria; order UBA6429; family Thiohalophilaceae; genus JAGLTQ01. The sequence goes on along the minus strand of JAUVEN010000019.1, from coordinate 28,217 downwards.
TGGTTGTCTGCATATCACCACTGAAACTGCCAACCTTGCACGAACCCTTAAGTTAGCAGGTGCTGATTTGGTTTTATGTGCCAGCAATCCATTAAGTACACAGGATGATGTCGCAGCGGCATTGGTTGAAAAATATCATATACCGGTATTTGCTATTCGTGGTGAATCAACAGAAGTTTATTACCAACACATTCAGGCAGCGCTGGATCATCAACCTGTTATCACGATGGATGATGGTGCTGATCTTGTTAGTGAAATGCATAAAACCCGCACGGAGCTACTTAACAATATGATCGGCGGTACCGAAGAAACCACCACCGGTGTGATTCGATTACGCGCGATGGCAAAAGACCATGCGCTTAAGTTTCCTGTTCTTGCTGTTAATGATGCTAACACCAAACATTTATTTGATAATCGTTATGGCACAGGACAAAGTGCTTTAGATGGCATTATTCGCGCTACTAACATTCTTTTAGCAGGTAAGAACTTTACGGTTGTGGGTTATGGCTGGTGTGGGCGAGGCGTTGCCATGCGTGCGAAAGGTCATGGCGCTCATGTTATTGTTTGCGAAGTTGATCCTTTGCGTGCACTGGAAGCAAGTATGGATGGTTATCAAGTCATGCCACTCATGCAAGCCGCTAAACAATCCGATTTTATTCTTACCGTTACTGGCGATAAACATGCAGTGGACAAAAAACATATAGAAGTGATGAAAGATGGTTGTATCCTTGCCAATGCAGGTCACTTTAATGTGGAAATTAATATCCCCGCACTTGAATCATTGAGTGTAACTAAATCCCGACCACGTGAATTTGTTGAAGAATATACATTAAAAGACGGACGTACAATTCGTTTACTTGCCGAGGGTCGACTGGTTAACCTTGCGGCAGCAGAAGGTCACCCCTCTGCTGTGATGGATATGAGTTTTGCTAACCAGGTATTGTCTGCCATTTATATGAAAAACAATCAGGGTAAGCTAAGTAATACCGTCCATAATATCCCTGAAGAAATTGATCAAAAAATTGCACAACTCAAACTTGATGCAATGGGTATCCATATTGATCAGCTTACTGAGGAACAACAACGTTACCTGTCTTCCTGGCAGGAAGGTACATCATAAGCAATTTGTAAATCTGTCATGGAAAACAAACATCAACATTTATTAGAGACAATAAACAGCGAAGCGAAATTTACTGCCTCTTATACCGGTAGGAAAAATTTTAATCCGCGTGTGATGAATGCCATGGCCGAAGTTGATCGTGAAAATTTTGTATCTTCACAATATCTTCCCTTTGCCTACGATAATGGTCCTTTGCCAATTGGTTATGGTCAAACTATCTCTCAACCTTATATTGTCGCATTAATGACGGATTTATTAGATCTCACTGCGGAGAGTATTGTTCTGGAAGTGGGCACGGGTTCGGGGTATCAAGCTGCTATTCTTTCGAGATTAGCTAAACAAGTTTATAGCATTGAAAGAGTTAAAGAGCTTGCCGAATCTGCCGGTGAACGATTAAAAGAATTAGGTTATGACAATATAGAAATACGAAATCAAGATGGTTATATAGGTTGGCAAGAAAAATCACCGTTTGATGGCATTATTGTTACCGCTGCTGCGAACCATATACCACCTTCTCTTATTGAACAGCTTATACCAGGAGGGCGTATGGTTATTCCTATTGGCTTACCTCACATGTATCAGGAACTAATGTTACTGACTAAGGATGAAGATGGTACGACACATACCGAGTCTCTACTTGGTGTTGCCTTTGTGCCACTCATTACAGATGAAAAAAATGAATAATCCTTAATAAGAATAAATTCATAAATAATAGAAATAATAGGGGACAGACCACGTTTTAAATAATAGGGGACAGACCACGTTTTATATCAAATAGAAATTTGATAATCTAATAAAATCTAATTTATTTTCATTGTGAACAAGGAGGTTCAACATGCCAAGACGCGCACGTATAGTTGTACCAGGAATTCCCTGGCATATCATTCAAAGAGGTAATAATCGTTCAGCTTGTTTTTATACTGATGATGATTACCATAAATATCTCGATACTCTTAAAGAACAAGCTGAAAAGTATGAATGTCAAATTCATGCTTATTGTTTAATGACCAACCATGTTCATTTATTGTTAACGCCTAAGTATGAAGAGAGTGCTTCTTTGTTGATGAAGCACCTTGGACAACGTTATGTACAATATATTAATAGAACATATAAACGTAGTGGTACGTTGTGGGAAGGACGATTTCGTTCCTGTTTAACGCAAAGTGAAGAATATGTATTAGCATGTTATCGATACATTGAGCTGAACCCTGTACGTGCTCAAATGGTTGAGCATCCTGCTGAGTATCTTTGGTCAAGTTACCAGATGAATGGGCAAGGTAATGATAATGATTTGATAAAACCGCATAATGAATATAATCATTTAGGAGATACAGACGCGTCACGTAGAAAGTACTACCGCAGCTTATTCGATGCGCATTTAGAACCTAGTTTAATAGATGAAATAAGATCATCAACCAATGGTAACTATGTTCTTGGTAATGATCGGTTTAAAGAAGAAATTGAGAGTATGATAAAAAGACGAGTTTCTCCTGGGAAACCTGGTCGTCCTGTTAAATAGCGTGTAAATTAATTGTGGTCTGTCCCCTATTTACTATTTATGAGCAACGGGTATCCATATGGACTAATCAGCCTGTGGCTGTGATGGTTTATGCCAAAGCTGATTAGCACAGCTTTGTGCATCGCGGAGACGGTTCGTCAAAAAATTACGCGTGTGTTGCTGCTGTTCTGAAGTATCATTCATCCAATGAATAAAGGTGGCGACGTAAATTGAGGTGAGGCCCACCTCTTCGAGGATGCGACGCAGATGGGTTGAGTCTTGCTCAGCGGCTTCCCGAAACCATTGCACGGTGCGGCTAATGCGCAGGATTCCCAGTATTTGTAAATGAAGATGCGCCGGTTCCAATTTGTACCAAAGCATATCCGCAGTTACTTGCCGGTGTGGTGCCAAGGCGTCCAGCCACGCCATAATGATATGATGTAACTTTGCAGACATATCTAATTGCGCCAGCTCCGGTGAGGCTGCCGCTTGCAGCATGTTGCTGTCGGCGCGGTCGAACCAGGCTTCGACCAAATCATCTTTTTGTGTGTAATGCATACGAATATCATTCAGGCTGATATTCAGCTGATAAGCAATATCCTGTAATCGTAGCCGTTCCCATGACTTCTCTTCGGCAAGTTGCAGGGCGGTATCGAGAATAGTAGCGGCAAGTTCTGGCTCAGCATTCATGGCGTAACCCTCAGAGAGGTTGGTTTTATATCTAATTAATAATAGGACATTAAAAAGGATCCATCAGGGGCAGAGCTCTTAAATTAAATTCTTAAATTATAGATGTTGCAATCAAGTTCTTTATGCGATTTTGGCTTCAGGAATTTTAGAATATTTAGGGGGATGCACCGCAAGTGATGTTACATTTTCGCGCCAACGGAGTAACTCAAGTGTGCCGTCATGGTGCTCAATCATTGTTGTACAGTTTTCTACCCAGTCACCGTCATTGCAATAGAGTACACCGTTTATTTCCTTAAGTTGTGCATTATGTATATGGCCGCAGACCACGCCATCTACATCTGAATTTTTTGCTTCATATGCAACAGCGTTTTCAAATTTAGAAATTACATCCATGGTATTTTGTACTTTGCTTTTGAGGTAATCTGAAAGTGACCAGTAAGTAAACCCCATCATACGACGAAAGACTTGAAGATATCGGTTTACATAAAGCGAAAAATCATAACTTTTGTCACCGATAAAACTTGCCAGTCGACTTAATTGCACAGCGCTATCAAATTCATCGCCGTGCATCATTAAAAGTTTGCGTCCATCTACTGTGTTGTGAATATATTTATTATGAATTTCTACATTTCCAAATTTCATGCCATCGTATTCACGGAATATTTCATCATGATTTCCTGGAATGTAAACTACCTTTGTATTATGTTTGGCTTTGCCAAGTATAGTGCGAATAATGTTATTGTGTGACTGAGGCCAGTAAAAGCCCTTTTGTTTCATAGACCAGAGATCAAAGATATCCCCTACAAGATAGATATATTCACATTCTACTTGTTGAAGAAAATCGAGCAGATACTCTGACTTACATCCACGATATCCAAGGTGGATATCAGAAAGCCAGACAGTTCTACACTTTAATGGCTTTAATCGGGTAATGTTTGTCATCAGTATCGATCCTCTACTTTTAATATCGATAAGAGTAGATGATGAATATGACGAACAAGCTAAAGTTTTATGACAGTTTTTTAACAATAATATTTGGGGTCAGAGTAAAAACTCTATGAATGATAAATGTGTTCTGATCCCATTATTATGCTCTGCCCCTTTTATAAATAAAGAGACTATACTGTTTGGTAAATGAGGAGATTGTCATGACAGATATTGTAAAAATTCTTGCTGATGAAGCGACTTCTATTCTTGAGCATACATGTACCGGTATACCTAAATCTGTAATACATGCTCCAGGGCCAGACTATATCGACAGAGTTGTTGCTCATAAGAACCGTAAGCCTGCGGTGTTAAGAAATCTGAATGCACTTTATAATCATGGTCGTCTTGCAGGCACGGGTTATATGTCATTGTTGCCGGTAGATCAGGGTGTTGAACATTCTGCTGGCGCATCCTTTGCACCTAACCCTGCGTTTTTCGATCCGGCAAATATTATCGAACTGGCGATCGAAGGCGGTTGCAATGGCGTGGCTTCGACACTGGGTGTATTGAATAGTATTGCCCGAGACTATGCACATAAAATTCCTTTTATTGTAAAAATTAATCACAACGAATTGCTTAGTTACCCTAACCAATACGACCAGACTTTGTTTGCCAGTGTTGATCAGGCTTTTGATATGGGGGCCGTTGCTGTAGGTGCGACTGTGTATTTTGGCTCGGGGCAATCGCAATCGCGTCGGCAAATACAGGAAATAAGTGAAGCCTTTGAACATGCTCATGACCTTGGTATGGTCTGTGTATTATGGGCTTATTTACGTAACGATGCCTTTAAGCATGAAGGTACGGATTATCATGTCTCGGCTGATCTTACTGGCCAGGCTAATTATTTAGCTGCAACAATAGATGCGGACATCATTAAACAAAAACAGGCGCAAAATAACGGCGGCTTCAATGCAATCAAGTTTGGTAAGACCCACCCAAAAGTGTATTCCGAACTGACAACAGAACATCCGATTGATCTTGTGCGTTACCAGGTGGCTAATTGCTTCATGGGTCGTGTTGGCATGATCAATTCTGGTGGTGCATCCGGTGATGATGATTTACATCAGGCAGTGCGTACAGCCGTTATTAACAAACGCGCCGGTGGCATGGGATTGATTTCAGGACGCAAAGCTTTCCAGAAACCTATGGAGCAGGGCATTGCTTTACTGAATGCTATTCAGGATGTGTACTTGTCCGAAGAAGTTACGGTTGCTTAAGTAGAATAAAAACTAAAGAGCTGAATACTTTTATATTTCAATGAATCCATGGCGCATATATGTCCTTATGAGCTATGATTAATAATGTGGGATCGAATATTTCATAACAGTGTATTCATATTTAACTAGGAAAATTGTCTGGAAGTTTAGATGACATGGGAATCAAGCAACGATTTATTCCGTTAGTACTTTTCTTTGCAGGTGCTTTATTGATCACTGCATCTGCTAATAATGTCAGTCGTGCTGTTTTTCAGTTAACAATAAATGATGCCATTGGACCTGCAACGGATGATTATGTTGAACGGTCGATGAAAATGGCTACTCTGCAACAGGCAGAGTTGATTGTTATTCAAATGGATACGCCTGGCGGTCTGGATTCTGCCATGCGATCGATCATTAAAAATATCACCAATTCTTCCGTACCTGTTGCTGTTTATGTTGCACCAACGGGTGCGCGTGCAGCCAGTGCGGGCACTTATATTCTTTATGCAAGTCATATTTCTGCTATGGCGCCAGGCACAAATCTGGGGGCGGCAACGCCAGTGCAGATTGGTGGTATTTCACCGCCTGATTTTCAAAAGGGAAAAGAGCAGAAGAACAAGCCTGCGCCGGAAGACAATAAAACAACATTGCAACGAAAAGTCATTAATGATGCGGTTGCTTATATACGTGGACTGGCACAATTGCGTGGTCGCAATCAGGAGTGGGCTGAAAAAGCCGTGAGAGAAGCGGCGAGTCTTCCTGCTGGTGATGCGTTGAAAAAAAATGTCATTGATATTGTTGCTGGCAGTACAACTGATTTGCTGAAACAGATTGATGGTCGTGAGGTTTTTATTCAGGGACAAAAGATTCGATTAAAAACGGCAGGTTTAACGGTAAATGAAATTAATCCGGACTGGCGTAGTCGATTGCTTAGCGTTATTACTAATCCAAATATTGCTTATATTTTTATGTTGCTCGGCATCTATGGATTGATACTTGAATTCTATAATCCCGGTTCGATTGTCCCCGGAACGGTTGGTGCAATTTGTTTATTGTTAGCGATGTATTCCTTTCAGTTGTTACCCATTAATTATGCCGGCATGGCACTTATTTTATTAGGCATTGCTTTGATGGTAGGTGAAGCCTTTGAACCGAGTTTTGGTGTGCTTGGTATCGGTGGTGTGATCTCGTTTGTTATTGGTTCCATTATTTTGATGGATACCGATGTACCCGGTTTTGGTATTGATATTTCGGTGATTGCAACCTTTGCTGTTACCAGTGTTCTTTTGCTTGTTTTTGTTGTTGGCATGGCAATAAAAGCACGACGGCGACCCGTTGTCAGTGGCATGGAAGAGTTACTGGGTAGTGAAGCGTTGGTCGTTGAAGATTTTGAACAAGAGGGCAGAGTTAACGTTCATAGTGAAAACTGGAGTGCGCTCTGTAATACACCTTTACAGAAAGGACAGGCTGTAAAGGTTATTGGTATCGATGGTTTGACCTTACAGGTTGAGCCTTTGGACACAGCAAAACAGGAGTTAGAACAATGACAGAATATAGCATGTATATATTGGTAGTACTTATCGTTATGTTTTTTTCCAGTGCAATAAGAATTCTGCGTGAATATGAGCGCGGTGTTATTTTTATGCTCGGGCGTTTCTGGAAAGTAAAAGGTCCTGGTTTTATTATTGTTATTCCTCTTGTTCAACAAATGGTAAGGGTAGATTTGCGTACCGTTGTTATGGATGTACCCAGTCAGGATGTAATTTCACGTGATAATGTTTCAGTGAATGTAAATGCAGTTGTTTACTTTCGTGTTATTGATCCTGAAAAATCAATCATACAGGTTGAGAATTTTTATGAAGCGACCAGTCAGTTGGCACAAACAACATTACGTTCTGTATTGGGCCAGCATGAACTGGATGAAATGCTGGCGGAACGTGACCGCCTTAATACAGATATCCAAAGTGTGCTTGATCAGCAAACGGATGCCTGGGGCATTAAAGTTAGCAATGTAGAAATCAAACACATTGATCTTAATGAAAATATGATCCGTGCCATTGCCAAACAAGCAGAAGCAGAACGTACAAGACGTGCCAAAGTGATTCATGCAGAAGGTGAGATGCAGGCAGCCGAGAAACTTTTATCAGCGGCAAAAATACTTTCTGAACAGTCTGAGGCATTACAGTTGCGCTACTTACAAACATTAACAGAAATTGCGAGTGAACGAACGAATACGATTGTTTTTCCATTACCTATGGATTTGATTGATCATTTAATTAATAAGACAAAAATCTAATTTAGTTATTCATTAAAATTAAAGGAGATGGAGTGATTAATAAAAGGGGTCGGAGTAAAACAAGAATCAATGGGGTCAGACTTCGATTGATTAGAGATAATTTATGAGTCAATAAATAATAGGGGATAGCCCCCAATATAATTTTTTATTTCTTATATTTATATATTTCTGTTTCTGGATGAAAAGCATACCAGGCAAACCAAAATAGCGTGGTGCTAGGTAGCGCTTTATGTTGTGAGTTGTAAATTACTGCACTTTGATTTTCGGCATCAAATTCAATACTCAACCTTTCACCTGAAAAAGTATCTGTAATGATAGATTTATTTTGCTTCGATAATTCTGACATAGGATAAGCTTTATGCAATTTTCCTATTGTTATTCCGAAGACACGTTCTTTAGGGTGAAATCGAGCGCTGGAATATTTAACCGGAAAGTAAATAGCCTTGTTGATATCGTATTGACCATACGGGTGTTGAGAGTAGTCTCGTCTATAACCGGTATCAGTGGAGAGTACATCGGTTGTTGGATTGCGTTCTAACCAATTTTTCCATGTGGTGTTTTGTAATACGAGTGAATCTAATTGAGTTCCTTTCATTTTACCGCTTATGGATTTGCTTAAAATTTGTGACCAGAGTGATTCTGATTCACGGTCGTATAAAAGCATGTCGCTGTTGTAGAGTAACCCCGACACGCCAAACGTATTATCTTTGTGATTCATTTTTGTTTTAAAGGCCATGCCACTACCACAGAGTGGACAGTAACTAATGATGATGGCTTGTTGTTGAATATTGTCATTCACTATTTCATGATAATTTAGAATTTTTATTGGGTAAGCTCGCGCCATACCCTTGTAGACCAAGCCTAGTATTCGATCATTGGGTTTAAGAAAACGAACATTCTCGGCTTTAACAAAATGTGGTTCATCAATAGATGGAATGCCATCTTTCGGTGGGCCGCCATGGTGAATTTGATCAACGGGAATTAACGATCCTGTTAAATCAAAACCATTATCGTTTGAAAAACTGTGTCCTGAAAGCAAGTAGCTAATAATGATGAAGAAAATAGGATAAAGTATCCATCTCGCCCATCTGCTTTCAATTAGTGTGAAATTCGGCATCGGCATACGTTTCTCCGCTAAGCTGTTGGATGCCGATGAGGGGTAAGAGTTCAATTTAATAAACAGTAAATGGGGGCAGAGCGGTAATAGGGGACGGAGGGATTTAATTTTGATCAAGCCTATTAACTAAAAGAGTGATGTTTTACTGATTATGAGCAAACAAGACAGAGAAAAGTGGAATAAACGATATACTGAAAATAGCTATCATAAAAATAATCCTGTGACGCTAGTGGAAGAGTGGTTACCGAAACTACCTGTTGGTCGAGCTCTGGATGTAGCCTGTGGTGCTGGACGTATATCACTATTATTGGCGCAAGCTGGATTTCAAGTTGATGCGATTGATATTTCCCATGAGGGACTGAGCCAAGCCAGACAAAAAGCGGAAGATCAGGGATTTGATATTAATTGGATAGAACATGATTTGGATGAACCTTATCAGTTTAACTCAGATTATGATTTGATCATTGTGATGTGGTATGTCGATCTTGCCCTCATCAGTAGGTTGTGTGAGTGTTTGGCACCAGGGGGATATTTGATCTGCGAGGAACATTTGATTACCGACCAAGAGGTAACCGGTCCGAAGAACTCAAACTTTCGAGTCGCATCGGGTAAATTACGTGAAGCCATTTCAGATCTTGATGTTTTGTTTTATGAAGAATCTATTAAATTGAATTCCGAAGGTGAGCAAGTTGCGAGTGCACGTGTTGTTGCTAATTAAAGGGGCAGAACCCTTTAAAATGCGGATAGTTAAGTTCATGTTGAATAAAAGGGAGCGGTGACATACGCAGCTTATTCTTGTTCGTTATGGCATAAAAGGGTACTAAGTTCTATTATTGATCTTATTATTTTTAACATTCGGTAGGTTGGTTATGAAAGATCAACACAATGGAGACCGTCGTCGTTTCTTGCAGGTTATGGCGCTTGGCATAACCGGTGGTATAAATGGACTAATAAGTCCGAAATTCACCTATGCCGGGACAGGAAAACTAATCACGAAATCGATACCTTCCAGTAATGAACAAATACCGGTGATTGGGTTGGGAAGTTCAAGAACATTTAACGTGGGGGATGATCCGATTGGTTTGGATAATGTCACCGAGGTTATGCGTTCCTTTTTTAATGCGGGTGGTAAACTGATTGATTCCTCTCCTATGTATGGCTCATCACAACCGGCCATTGGTTATGGTCTGAATAAATTAGCAAAAACAAAAGATATTTTTTCGGCAGATAAGGTCTGGACGTGGGAATCTGATAACGGGCCTGCGCAAATGGAACAGTCCAGGCAATACTGGCAGGTTGATGCGTTTGACTTAATGCAGGTTCATAACCTGGTCTCGTGGGAAGAACATCTTAAAACTTTGTATAGCATGAAACAGCAAGGGAAAATCCGTTACGTGGGAATCACCACGTCGCATGGACGACGGCATGATGAATTAGAAGAAATCATGAAAACGCAACCACTTGATTTTGTGCAGTTCAGTTACAATATTCTTGACCGTGAAGCCGAAGAGAGATTATTACCACTGGCCAAACAACGTGGCATTGCAGTGATTATCAACCGGCCTTTTCAACGTGGTGATTTAATTGATGAACTCGTCGGTATACCGTTACCAACATGGGCGAAGACGATTGACTGCAACACATGGCCACAGTTTTTATTAAAGTTTATTGTTTCTCACCCGTCGGTCACTTGTACTATTCCTGCAACGACACAGGTAGAACATGTTAAGGAAAATATGGTTGCATGTTTTGGGCCGTTGCCCAGTCATGCAATGAGAAAGCGCATGATTGATTATGTCGAAAAATTCATTTGATACATACGAAAAGTCATGGGTGAAATTATAAGCTACAGCCTGTCTGATTTTATCCTGTTCACCGATAAGGTTTATTACCGGCAATTCGAACTTTATAATCATGCGATCTGGCCATTGCATTTGATTTCAATCGTATTCTCGTTAGTGATTATTTACGCGCTCTGGAAAAAGCCTGCATGGGCTGGTCGGCTAATTGCCGTGTTACTAACTGTGAGTTGGGTTTGGGTCGCGTGGGCATTTTTATTTGAACGTTTTTATCAGATCCATGTGGTGGCAAACTGGTATGCGTTAGGTTTTGTTTTACAAGCGGGATTGATCACCTGGTACGGTGTTATCAAAAACCAGTTTGCTTTATTTGTGCAAAGTCAGCCGAGGATAAACATTGGCTTAGTATTGTTATTTATTTCGTTAATAATTTATCCATTCATTGCATTTATTACTGGCCGTAGCTGGTTACAGTTTGAAATGTTTGCCCTCACACCTGATCCTACCGTTTTAGCAACACTCGCTATTTTAACTTTATGTAAAGTTTCTTCTGTGCTTTATGTTATTCCGATTATTTGGTTGCTAATAAGTGGTATGACTTTAATTGTGATGTAGAATTAAAGGGCAGAGCCCTTTAAATTTTACTATATTAGGTTAAGGTTTGACTCATTTATTTATAAAAAGAGAATCGCATGAAACCAGCAGTCATTGATGCACGTATTACCCCGGAAGGTCGCTTGGATGTGTTATCCAAAGTCGAAGTCAGTAAATTACTCGATACCAGTCAGGGCGGGCTATACAATATTTTCCGCAACTGTTCACTGGCGGTGTTGAATTGCGGCAATAAGATGGATGATGGTAAGCAATTACTTGAACGCTATAAATCATTTGATATCCACGTGGTGCAACAGGCCCGCGGCATTAAGTTGGAAGTGAAGAATGCGCCTGCCAATGCCTTTGTTGATGGTAAAATGATCAAAGGCATTAACGAACATTTGTTCGCGGTACTGCGGGATGTGGTTTATGTCAGTGATGAGATAAATGATAACCCGAAGTTTGATCTCAATACTTCTGATGGCATTACTAACGCTGTCTTTCATATACTGCGTAATACCAATATTCTGCGTCCCAGTATCAATCCCAATCTAGTCGTGTGCTGGGGTGGTCACTCTATTAAACGCAATGAGTATGATTACACTAAAGAGGTTGGTCATGAGATGGGACTGCGTGGTCTGGATATTTGCACCGGGTGTGGGCCGGGCGCGATGAAGGGGCCAATGAAGGGTGCAACCATCGGCCATGCTAAGCAACGCATAAATAACGGCCAGTATCTCGGCATTTCTGAGCCGGGCATTATCGCCGCCGAATCGCCTAATCCCATCGTTAATGATTTGGTGATCATGCCTGACATTGAAAAACGACTTGAGGCTTTTGTGCGAACGGGGCATGGCATCGTAGTGTTTCCCGGTGGCGCTGGCACGGCTGAAGAACTTCTTTATATCCTTGGTATTTTGCTACACCCAGATAATGCCGATATTCCTTTCCCGCTCATACTCAGTGGCCCTGATAGTGCAGAAGAATTTTTTATTGGTATTAATCAGTTTATTGCTGATACTTTGGGCATTGAGGCACAACAACGTTATAAAGTGATCATCAATGATCCTGCGCGCGTGGCTCGCGAAATGAGTGCTGGCATGAATGAGGTGCGTGATTATCGCAGAGATAATAATGACGCTTATTATTTTAATTGGTTGCTTAATATTGAGCCGGATTTTCAACAGCCGTTCGAACCAACTCATGAAAATATGAGCAGTCTTGAATTACATAAAAACCAGCCACGACATACGTTGGCGGCTAACTTACGCCGGGTCTTTTCAGGCATTGTTGCTGGTAATGTAAAAGACGATGGTATTCGTGCTGTTGAAGAACATGGCTTATTCGAGATTCGAGGCGATGCCAGTATTATGAAGCCAGTAGATATATTACTCACTTCTTTTGTTGAACAACATCGAATGAAATTACCCGGCACAAAATATGTGCCGTGTTATCGTATTATTAAGTAAGGGTAAAGAGGTCGCATAAGTATTTCCTAAACTCACTGCGTGAGTTCTGGTCATAAATTTTGACCAAACCTATTAACTAAAAGAGTGATACTTTACTGATTATGAGCAAAGAAGACAGAGATAAGTGGAATAAACGATACACTGAAAATAGCTATCATAAAAATAATCCTGTGACGCTAGTGGAAGAGTGGTTACCGAAACTACCAGTTGGTCGAGCTCTGGATGTAGCCTGTGGTGCTGGACGTATATCACTATTATTGGCGCAAGCGGGGTTTCAAGTTGATGCGATTGATATTTCCCATGAGGGACTGAGCCAAGCCAGACAAAAAGCGGAAGCTCAGGGATTTGATATTAATTGGATAGAACATGACTTGGATGAATCTTATCAGTTTGACTCAGATTATGATTTGATCATTGTGATGTGGTATGTCGATCTTGCTCTCATCAGTAGGTTGTGTGAGTGTTTGGCTTCAGGGGGTTATTTAATCTGCGAGGAACATTTGATTACCGACCAAGAGGTGACCGGCCCGAGGAACTCAAATTTTCGAGTCGCATCGGGTAAATTACGTGAAGCCATTTCAGATCTTGATATTTTGTTTTATGAAGAATTTATTAAATTGAACTCCGAAGGAGAGCACGTTGCGAGTGCACGTGTCGTTGCTAAAAAATAAATGGGGAAAGTCCATTCTGCCCCTTGAACTGAAGCGTAAAAAGTAAAAGCCGTAACATGTGTTACGGCTTTTTTTATGACGTAGAAAAAATTATCCTTTTTCCTTTTTGGTTGCTTTCGCCTTATCTGCTTTTTTATGAATATTTTTAATCTGACTTGCTTTGTTAGAGCGGGGTGGTCGACGGGTATTTTCAATATTCTCAAATATCGCATCACGACTGCCTACTTCATAGCCAGGCATTTTAATACGTTGAATCTTTGAACCAATCAAACGCTCAATGGAATTTAGGGCACGTTCTTCTTCTCGGCTGACAAATGAAATTGCCTGGCCCGTGTTCCCTGCCCGCCCGGTACGCCCCACGCGATGAACATAGTCTTCTGCTAAATAGGGTAAGTTGTAATTAACTACATGATCTAAACCCTGAATATCTAATCCACGGGCAGCCACTTCGGTTGTAATGAGCACCTGAATTTTATCGGATTTAAAATCAGCCATAGCACGCCGGCGTGAACCCTGGCTTTTATCCCCATGGGAAATTTCAGACTTGATGCCTGCTTCTTTGAGTTTAAGCTTGAGGCTATCAGCCTGAAATTTTGTGCTGGTAAACACCAGCACCTTAAACCAGTTATGTCGCTCTATGAGCTCAACAAATAATTGTGCTTTCTGATGTTCACCAACTGGATAAACCACATGCTCAACCGTATCAGCAATGGCATTTTGTTTAGCTACGTTTATTTCTTCATGTTGCGTTAAGATATTTTTTGCGAGATTTTTAACTGCATTCGACATTGTGGCGGTAAATAAAAAACTTTGTCGTTTCTTTGGTAATTTTTGTAACAGCGCCATGACGTCATCAATAAAGCCCATATCGAGCATGCGATCGGCTTCATCAAGGACTAAAAATTCCACATTACTGAGGTTGATATTGCCGAGGGTCACATGCTCAAGCAAACGGCCAGGTGTGGATACAATGATATCGGACTCAGTTTTAAGCTTTTTCTGTTGCCCGCCAATCTTCACACCGCCATATAACGCGGTGACAGTAATAGACATAAATTGTGCATAAAGCTGAATTTTTTCTGCAAGCTGTTCTGCTAATTCGCGAGTAGGCGCTAAAATCAACGCACGCGTTTTAGCAGCTGCGTCCGTTTGTGGTCGATCGAGCATTTGCTGAAGAATCGGCAAGGTAAAAGCCGCCGTTTTTCCTGTTCCTGTTTGAGCACTCGCCAGAATATCTTTGCCGCGTCGGGCTGGAATAATTGCAAGTTCCTGAATTGTAGTCATTTGTTTGTAGTCACAGGCATCGAGTGCTTGCTGAATCTCAGTCGCGAGATCTAAAGATGAAAATATCATGGTGGTTTCCTGAAGCGAGTGAATATCGACTGCGCTATTTAAGAGTACGTAATAGTAAATTCTGTAACCGGACTATAGAGAATTCTGGGTATTAATGTAGTAAATAATAGGTGTTAGACACAATTATTTCTAATATAACTCGTTATTAAAATCATTAAAGGGGGCCGAGCCTGAGGGATCCCCACAAAAAAGTGATCAGAATCAATAAGTTATGAGGTTTTTTAATTTACCTATATATTTAAAAATAGTTCAGCCATGCATAAAGGCATTTGGTGCATTATATAAGTAATATTATGCATACTACTTATTCTGAATAATATAAGTATCAATGGTACTGTTTGTATGCGCTGTAAGTCATTGATTTAGATCGAAATGATGTGGGGATACCTCAGGCTCTGACACCAATTATTTTTTTAATTTCCTACCAATATTCAGGTTTGTTGAGTGCTTCTACGCAATACGAATCACCGGCAATAGATTCAATTGCATCACCAAGCAATGATTGGCCGAGCCAACCTTCCGGGTATGTTAATGTAAAGGGGGCTTTTACGAATTTTTCGTTTATGAGGCTAAAACCGACTTTCGAGTAAAACTTAGGATCACCATAAGTAAAGACTAACTCTACTCCGTTTTCTTTTAATTGGTTAATGCCAAAGTTAATTAACTTCTGACCACCCCCTTTTCCCTGGTAATCTGTATGTATCGCGACAGGAGATAAAATAAAAGCATTTACCTCGCTTTCAAACGTTAACTTAGTAAAAAATATACTACCGATTATTTTCTCATTTTCAATTGCAACAAACCCATAAAGATCTTGAACATCCGTGCCCGTTATTAAGTCATAAACCAGGTTACCTATTAACAAGCCTTCTGACTTTCCTTCTGAGTCTGAAAACACCTTAGTGAATAGTTGTTTAATTTCTTCAATATTGCTTAGACTATATGGTAAAAGATTCATTTAATTACCTTTGCGAAAATATAAAGGACTCAGCCCTCTTTAATCGCTGCCCCCTTTAATTTGTTTTTGATAGATTGGCTTCCGTGCCTTCAATGTATTTCAATCCCCATACCGCAATTTCTTCAACAATAGGTCCTAAAGCCTCCCCCTTCTTTGTCAAAGTATATGCATAACGAACCGGCCTATCTTGATAGGCTTCTTTGCTAATAATACCATTCTCCAATAATCGTTTAAGACGCTCAGCAAGTATGTTTGTAGGAATACCTTCTGGGGAAGACTGAAAATCACCATACGTTCGCTTACCGAAAAACAAATCCCGTATAAGAATCAAGGTCCACTTATCACCCAGTAAATCCAAGGTATTCGTTATGGGGCAAGGGGATCGTGCAAACGACCGCCCAGTATCACTTTTAGGGTCTTTGTTATTTAATTTGCTCATATTGCTACTCTTTGTGCGTCAGAGCTAAATTCTAGCAGAAACCTAGTAACTTGCAATTTTAAAGTAACCTGCTAATATTTAGTTACTTGCAAATTTAAAGTGACAGGAGATAAACCATGACAACAGCCGCATTGAAGCAAAATACACAATCCATATTCCTTCTCGCTACATTATTAGCCTGGTTTTCATTGATAACCATTTTGAGTCTTAACCAGTTTTTTCTCAGCGAACCCGGAGAACCACCGGCAAACTTACTCTTCACAGCGGTAATATCAGTAGGTATATTTTTCACTGCATATTGGCAAATCGCTCAATTCCGCGATTTTGTACTAAGTATCGATATGCGTTTACTCATTTTGTTACACAGTTGGCGCATGTTAGGGATTGGTTTTATCATGCTTTACTCTATTGGTGAACTACCTGCACTTTTTGCCTTTCTTGCAGGCTTTGGAGATACAATGGTTGCAGTCGGAGCTGTTTTTCTTACCTATGCGATGTTTACAAGAAAAGAAGGAGTATCGAAAAAATGGGTAAAACGTTGGAATACTTTTGGATTTTTAGACTTCGTTATTGCGGTTAGTATCGGTGTGCTACAACGAACAGACGCTATATTATTTCAAGCCAACGGAATTAATAGTGATTTACTGAGCCAGTTCCCTTTCGTTTTAATACCTGGTTTTCTGGTTCAAATGTTTACGCTGACACACATCATCATCTATCTACAATTAAAAAATAAACATCAAAACCAAAGCTTAATTCGGTTTTAAAATAAATGGGATTAGAGCCCTTTAATTACTATTAATTAATAGTTTTTACTCTGACCCCAAATTTATTCTTGAATTATAAATTTTCTATCCACGCCATTATCTCAGCTATTTCATGCTGAAAAAAAACTTTGTCGTTATAGGTACTCGTAATCAAAGCTATCCCTTGTCCTCGCGAGAGTAAGCGTAAAGATAAAATACGCGCTTCTTTTTTATAACCCAGTTGTCTGAATTGCTCCTCTAACCACTGCCGATAAACTTCAAACATTTCCGAGGCATTATTAAGGTTTTCATGATGTAACTTGGAGAGTTCGCTACAAATAGAACCGACCGGGCAACCATATTTTGCTATCACATCCTGAGATGCGGTTAACATCGCCACATACTTTTTCAGGCGCTTGCGTGGTTCAGATTCTAACTTGTCCCATTGTTCAAGATCCAAACGTATTGCTTCACTGCGTTTTTTAATGACTGCGTTTAAAATGTCATCTTTAGTTTTAAAGTAATAATAAAAATTACCTTTTGACATACCAAGTGCATCAGAAATATCGGTAAATGAAGTATGTGCAAAGCCCTGTTGATAAAACAGGGCATCCGCAGTATCAATGATCTTTTTACGTATAACTTCACCTTTTTGCATAGACACTACTTTACATGATCTTTATCATCCTTGTATCTCACGCAATTGCCTCCTCAGTTTCAATAAACGCGTAATCAGTATAGCCATGACTATCTCCACCATAAAACGTCTCTTGATCAGGTATGTTTAATTCAGCATCTAAAGCAAAGCGTTCTACCAAATCAGGATTTGCAATATAAAGTGAACCAAATGCAATTACATCGGCGCTTTGATTGGTCACGGCGGCTTCGGCCGTTTTTTGTGTGTAACCACAATTCGCCATATAACTTCCATTAAAACGATCTTTAATTTCGCTATAATCGACTTTTCTTGATTCGCTTAACATGTCTCCTTCAAGCACATGTAGGTACGCCAACCCCAGAGAAGATAATCGTTCTGCAATCTCGTTAAAGGTGCTTTGAGGGGCTGAATCACGAATATCATTAAAGCCATTTTCAGGAGATAATCTGACACCAACATGATTGGGTCCCCAGGTTTCAAACACACCTTGCAAAACTTCCATTAAAAAGCGTGTACGATTTTCAACTGAACCGCCATAATTATCTGTACGCTGGTTTGAACCATCACGTAAAAACTGATCAATCAAATAGCCATTTGCAGCATGCACTTCAACGCCATCAAAGCCCGCCGCCTTGGCATTGTTTGCTGCCATACGATATTGATCTACGATAAGTTTAATTTCATCAACTTTGAGTGCTCTGGGTTCTACAAACTCTTGCATGCCTTGATAAGTTATTGCCTCGCCTTGTGGTTTTATTGAAGAAGCAGATACCGGTGTTTGGTTATTCGGCAACAAACTTGGGTGAGAAATACGTCCGCAGTACCAGAGTTGAATAAATATTTTACCGCCCTTTTTGTGTACTGCTTCTGTGACTTTACGCCATCCTTCTATTTGCGCTGGGCTGTGAATCCCCGGTGTACCTGGATAACCTACTCCATCAGCTGACACTTGCGTTGCCTCAGTAATAATCAAACCCGCCGTAGCACGTTGTTCGTAGTATTCAACATTGAGATCCTGGGGTACGTTACCTTCACCTGCTCGATTGCGGGTTAGTGGTGCCATAACAATTCTATTTTTTAATTCAACAGCACCCAATTTTGTTGGGGTTAATAATGGTGATGTGTTCGACATTTAAATTCCCTCTTTGTTTTGTTGATCCTTAACAGCAGGCGCATAACCACCTTAGGATAGTTGGACGTATGTCCTATTTACAAAACAACAATAGGACGCGCGTCCAAGTTTGTCAAGTATTCAAATGAGAAGGGGTGTCAAATTTGCCCAAAAATGGTGAGTTAACGAAGCAGAAATAATGCTAAGCATTAGGTGTGGATGGGCTCGATGTGATGGGAGCAGAGTAAAAACTTTTCAAAAAATTCCCAAATATTTTTTCAACATACTCTTCAGCGATTTGGTAAACCGTTCGAACCTGCCTTTTGGCTTTACACTTTTCACACAACTCAACATGAAACGTTCCCTGCGATCAGACATCCAGTCCTGCTTGTAAGTATCGTTACCCGTCAGGAAGTCGATCTCCTTCACCTTATCAATATCGATCACATACTCCATCAGGAAACTGGTCAATATTGAACCCAGAGAATACTTCTTCCACGCCTCGTCATACGACAGTCTGAATATGTTTGCTTTGCTATGCGCTACAAACCAGAGTTGTGCAGCTGCGGGTTGCCCTTTGACATAAAGAATCGCGAGCCTTGACCAACCTTGTTTCGAAAATCCCAGCACCATGCCATCCAGAAAACCAGCATACTGTTCATTTGCCTTCCAGCTAGAGGTGTAGACAGCATAGTAATCAGACATTTTTTGCGGCACTTCGTCACCTGTAAAAAGACGAATTTCGTATCCATGTTCACGTTCAAGTTTACGCTTCTTACGAGAGATAGTATTACGTAGTTGGGCCGGGCGCGCTGCCATATAGTCATTATATGACTGCCCTTGCACGCGATAGATCCAGTTATAGTGTCGAAAAGTACGCTCACAGCTAAACCCAACCGTTTCCATGAAACTTTGAAAGTCGTTTAAGTTACTGTCATTGTCGGCAACCGGCTCCAATAGAAATCCATTAATCGGCAACTGACTTAAACCCTGACTCAGGCAAGCGAAGACCTGTTGTTGAAGATCAAGTTGAATCTCACATTGATCATGGTCGGTAAGTAAAAGGCTATAAAGAGAAGTATATCGGTGCTTGAGAGAGTACCAGGTATCCCCAGCACACTTCATCAGCGGCAAGATTGCCATCACTTTGTTCCCTGCCACCACACAGGCCAACGCCACAGTATGATTATCATCAAGTGCAACGGCTGTCAGGTTCTCAAACCACGGGCGTGAGAAAAAGATACTGTCTTTCTCTACCTTTGCAAAGAGTGCATTAGCACTCTCTGGTAGTTGATCCCACTCGGTGTAACATACGAACTTCATCGACAATCTCTAGAAAAAGGCTCTGGCACCGGTTATTAAATTATTTATTTTACGTATTTTAAAAATAAAAAAACCCCGCGACAAGTCGCAGGGTTTTTATAGAGTACAAGCTAACTAAAGTTTAAACTTTAATATTTGCAGCCTGTGGGCCTTTTGGACCAGACTCAGTATCAAACGTTACTTGCTGACCTTCAGCAAGTGAACGAAAACCATCACTCGCGATAGCTGAAAAGTGTGCAAAAACATCCGCACTACCATCATCTGGAGTGATAAAACCAAAACCTTTAGCATCGTTAAACCATTTAACAGTTCCTGTAGCCATAATAATAATTACCTCAATAAAGTATAAAAAATAAATAGTGTGTTACAAATCTTACGGAGATAATTTACAGGAGAAAATACAGAATGCTACTGACAAGAACCTAGGTGAAATGTATTGTTGTGTAATACCTGCTGTTTAATCAACAATAATACACACGCCCAGTATATGGTTGAAAATGAATATTACAAGCTAAATCGACGTTTATTAAGATAAATACTGATAATAATCACTTTATTACGCTGTTTGGACTTATGTTGCCTCTACATTAGAGAATATAAGCTCAATGAGTCAACTCAAAATCTGTTACACTGTTTTTAGTCAATAACATGACTCGCTCTGATCGGTGTCTTTCTTCACAGAACCCCCTCTTGGTAAGCCACGAATACTTTATAAATTGCACCTATCTAGACCATCTCATGCAAAAACGTGAGTAAATTGTAATCTTGATTTTAAGAACCATTCGACAAGCCATTTAGCCCAACTTGTCTTTTGAATAGGATACTTCGGTATCAACATAATAATTAATGGTGCTTGTTTATGATTAAAAAATTGGTAAATAAAATGTTTGAAAAAAAAGATAATGTAAGGCCAGTTGAAGAAATTGATACAGAGATTAGTGAGCCTGCTCCTATCAAAGATGAAGTCATTAAACGCAAGTTCAATGTAATGAATATCGAAAAAATCAGCACACCTGATGGCATGGTCGGAGATAACTGGTACCAATATGTGGTCGGACAAGGTTCATCAGAAATTAAAGGTCTAACGATGGGTACATTAAAGCAAGTAACAGAACATGCTAATAAAGTCGCCGATGATCTTAATGACCGTTCAAAAGGGAAGAAAACAGGATATTCATCAAGCCAGACTAACAAAACACCTGCTAAACCCGTGAAATAAAGAGAAGTATATCGATGCTTCAGGGAGTACCCAGGTATTCCCTACGATGCCAGAACGTATGGAATACGTTAGGGTAATACTGACGAAACGCGAAGCGGTTCATTAAGTGCAAAGAGTGCATTAGCACTATCTGGTAGTTGGTCCCACTCGGTGTGACATACAAACTTCATCGACAATATTTAGAAAAGAGCTATGAGCCCATTTATTAGTTTAAATTTAAAAAGTTATCAACTTGTCACTTTCTTTCACCAGAATATAAAAATCTTGCATCGAGCCCATAGTACACTGCAGCTCATTTTCTAATTCAGGCATAATATCTTTACGTGATTCACAACAAATTCCACAACCAATTATTTTACCATCCTGCTCTTCAAACAATTGTATTTGTTCCTCGATATCAAACTTTAAAGATTGAATTGATGATGACTCTACACCCTTCCCCATTAAAAAAACCGTTGTCTCATCTTCATATGCTCGACAAGTATTGGCAAAGCGAAAAGCATTCCAAACTGTTTCCTCATCATTAGAATAAATAACTATAAGCACTTTCATACCAATTATCCTTAATTTTATTTTAAATATAGGTTGACTATAAATACAGCCCCACCATCGGAATTATTTTCAGCCCAAATATCACCATTATGCTGTTCTAATATTTTACGACAAATTGCCAAGCCAAGACCTGTACCTCCAGCACCTGTATTGGTGCGTGTTGATTGAGTGAACTCATCAAAAATAGTTTTAAGTTCATCTTCAGGAATACCTTTACCTTGATCATATACATGCAACTGAATGGCTTTATCTGTTTGTTCAACAATAATCGTTATAACACTTTTTAAATCAGTAAACTTAATTGCATTAGTAATAATGTTTCTTACAACCTGTTGTATATGCTTTTCATCCATATCCATACTTTGAATTTCGTTTTTAACATCAACTCTAATAGTTACACCTTTTGAATCAGCTAACATATCAAATTCGTTTATAATTTCTTCTACAAGATTTTCAAACTGTATAGGTTTATAATTAAAAATTATTTTACCCGAATCTAATGCCGTCACATCCAATAAATCATTAACCAGACTAAGTAATATTTCACCACCATAGTTAATTTTATTAAAGAACTTCAATGCTTTCTCAATATCTAATTCCTCAATTTGTTCAATACCACACTGAGAGAAACCTATTATTGAATGTAGCGGTGTTCGAAGTTCATGTGAAATATTTCCCAAAAATTCTGACTTAACTTTATTTGATTCTTCAGCAGCAACTCTTGCTTTCTCAATTTCTGAAACATCTACAAATGTTTCAACCGAAAAGCTTTCCTCATCTTCATCTTCACTTTTAACTGAACAACGTAATAACACTTTCTTTTTACCAGTTTCTGTTACAGCTTGAACTTCTTCATTAGTATTTTCTGCTATTGAAAAATTATTACATTCTGAAACATAAAACCGATCTCTATGTGTACCAATAGGACTAGAAACTTTCGTCTCAAGAATATCAGCACCATTTTTATTTATCTGCAATATTCTATTCTGTTCATCCAGTATCATCATCCCAACAGGGCTGTTATCAAATAAAGCATTAACAAGATTAAAAGTATTTTTAAGCTTTACAGTAAGACTCGAAATTTTATTACTCAGAGCAGATTTTTCTTCAACAAAATAATTCACTAAACGTTTTGTATCTGTTTCTACAAATAGAATTGCCCCTGTGCTTTTATTTGAAAATATAATTGGCTTAATATTAATCACATATGGAATAATTTGATCCATATCACCACTTTTAACATTTTTATTTAATTTTTTTGATTTATTATCTGCAATGCAGGAAATAATAGCTCTATCAATCCCCCTAAACAGGTGACCTAATTGATTGAGGCTTGGTAAACAATTATTTGTGTTAAGAATATGACCTAGTGCAGCATTAGCATATATAAGAACTGATGATTCATTGAATAATGCGATGGGGGTTGAATGATCTTCCATAATAAAAGCATATTTATTAATATACTCAGTTAACTCTGGATCTAACTCAATATTTTTAATTAAATTCACCATAGATTTAATGTCATATCAATCAAAATAAGTAAGTTATTATTTCATATCTAAATATACCTTACTATTATTATAACGGACTATTTATGACAAACTTTAATTATAATTTACTTAACATCCTTACTGTTTTAATATTATTTTTAATTAAAAAAAATAAATAAAATCAATCTAATTTTGTCATATACGATTTATCACTGTTGTCCCGCTAATAAACAAAAAAGAGGCTTGAGTTTCCAATAATTGTTACCGAGGAAAGGAAGTCATCAGGGTCAAGTCTTACAAATCACATACCCAAGACCATCTAATTAAAAATATGTCATATGTAAGACTTGACCCTGACGAATCTGTCATGATATTAAAAATATTTTCTCTTTATTATTCTAAAGGTTAAGTAAAAAATGTGATGGTGGGATTAAAAAATAATCCTCAGTTACTTTTTATTTTCGCTCAATGTAAAATGTAAGACCTGACCCAATATCTTTTATGGTATACCTAAATAGAGTATAAATTTGTTGTTTTTTCTTAAATGGTGTCATAGTAATTACATCATTTGAAAACTAATTATTAGTATCATTAGAACTCTTTTCTTTCCTGCTCGTCTATTTCTATTATTTCACCATCAGCAAGCTCAATAAACCCTTGTATTATTTCTTCTTATGGAAATGGGGACAGATCTATTTATTTGTAAAGTTTTGAGTTGAAAATAAATCTGTCCCCTTTTATATTCGAATTTATAACATCTGTTTTAATAAGAAAAAACGAAGACAAAAATGGGACAGCTCACTTGAAACTAAGATTAAGAACATCAAGTATTCTGTCCCTTGATCTTTTATAATTTTATCAATAGCTTATTTGATATTTTTTTTGTCAAATAATCGAACACTTCATTTTGTTTTCCTTTAAAAACAACCCGCTCTTGTTTTTTATTAAGCTGGTAATCATACATAGGATCATAATAATCAACTAATAATACTTTAATCCATTCTTTATGAGACTCTGTATTCTAGTACAATTTGTGTATGATCTTTCTTTACTTTTTTTGATATTAAAGAAAATGTGATCTGGATCTGATTTTGAAAGTTAACGGTGACTCATAAAGAGAACTGCTAGACTTTATAAAAATTGTCCCTTACTCTCATTGAGTCAATCTAAGTTAAGGAGCTTCTCTCTTGATTGTTATTTGTATTTTTCTAATTACATTCTAATCGACATGGAGATATTTCAATGAAATCAAAAAACCTAAAAATAATTCTACATGGCTGTTTGCTAACTACGGCAATTGGTTTTACTACAAGTACATTTGCACTCACGAATGAAGAGCAACTTGGTCGGTTCCTTTATTTTGATGAGAACCTTTCAATAAACCAGAATCAGGCCTGCGCAAGCTGTCATTTACCTGAAGCCGGCTTTGCCGATCCCGACAGGCATCTGCCTGTTTCTGAAGGTTCCATTGCAGGAAAATTCGGTAGTCGTAATTCACCCAGCGCCAGCTATGCTGCGTTTTTCCCGGAGTTTACCCTCAAGCGCGGGGTTGAAGGTGGCCAGTTCTGGGACGGCCGTGCGGTGAATCTGACCGAGCAGGCCAAAGGTCCATTCCTCAATCCGGTAGAAATGGCGATGCCGAGCAAGGCGGCAGTATTGTTAGCCGTTGAAAGTTCCCCCATGGGATACAGTCAGTTGTTTTTACAGGTGTGTGGTAATAATGCTTTTAACGATGCGCGTAATAATATCCAACCAGGTATCGAAAATGCGTATAACTGTCTAGCCGACTCTATCGCGATATTTGAACGCACCGAGGAACTGAGTCCGTTTACTTCTAAGTTTGATGCAGTAGAAGCGGGTCAGGCCGTTTTCACCGCTGAGGAAGAAGAAGGTTTAAGTTTATTTACAGGCCGGGGCAAATGTGCGCATTGCCATTCACTTGGCGGTGGTAAAGAAAAAACCGTATTTACTGATTTCAAATTTCATAACATCGGCGTGCCATCTAACCCGGAACTAATAAGTCTTGCCAACCTGCCAGCTGACTTTAAGGACCCGGGACTGGGTGGTTTCCTCAATGATCCAAAAGAAGTAGGCAGGTTTAAAACCACCCATCTTCGTAACATTGAACTAACCCCACCCTATATGCACAATGGAGTGATAAAGACGTTAAAGGAAGTGGTTCATTTCTATAATACGAGGGATGTTCCCGGTGAATGGCCTGAACCGGAAATCAGCGATAATCTGGATAGCAATTTTGTTGGGGATCTAGGTCTTACAGATGCTGAAGAAAATTCTATTGTAGAGTTTATGAAAACATTAAACGATGGTTATATCGCACCTTGAATATAAGCACTTCAATTAAAGCAATTAAAGGGGTCGGAGTGATTTAATTTTAATCACCCCGACCTTCATCAGGAATAACATCAACCTTACGTAATAAATAAGATGAGGATCCGTCAGGATCAAGGGAGAGCAAGAGGGTCAGGCCCTTACATTTGACACTCCACAAATCATTCAGTCATTAAGAAGCGATCAATTCGCGAATATTATCTTGTATCTCATCACTTACTTGGTTTAATTCTTTTACAAGATTAAATTTCTTATTGATATTAGCAACATCAATTAATGTATCTTCTACTTCGTACTTATTATTTTCTTTTAACCAAACAAGAATATTTGAAAGATGCCATATAGAAGATTTACCTTCATGAACCGGGGAAGGAAAAGCTGTTCCACTTTTTACCATTAACTTGCGCATGTATTGTCTAGAAAATCCTAAAAGATCAGCGACATCAGTCAAGCCTACAAAGTCAGGAGTTGCTTCAACGAGTGAAGCTTTTGGTATCACTTTTTTAACATCTGAAACTGCACTTACAATAGCATCATAGGCTGATGCTGATTCACGAGTGAAATCAAACGCCATATATCCAGCTTGGCCGGTGCCAACCATCGCATCAGAGCAATATTTTTCTAACCCTGAAAAATATTGATCAGGATCTTCTCCTTGCGGGAGCTTGAATGTTAATTCAAATTCATACTCATTCATGATTGTTCTCCTCCTGCTTTCTTATACAACGATCGACAATTTTCTTTATGTTTCTAGCGTGGTTACCCGTATTACCAGGCGTACTCCAAATACCAACTCTGCACCACTTACCATTACCTTCACATGGTTCACCGGCATCCTTAAATGGACAATACATTTGCCCAAAAGGATGGCCTTTACTATTTTCAATACGCTAATGCTTATCCTCAGCATATTTTAAAGCTTCTTCAATCTCTTTATTTGGGTGTTTATTTCTTGGCATCCTTGACCTATTTTGCAGCTTCCATTGCGTAGTATTTATCCTATATTAAAGATTAGTCAAAAACAGAACGGTTGTCAAATGACAACCGTGTTGAGTTTAAAGAAGGGAATGTGAAAAGGGTCGGAGTGATTTTATTTTAATCACTCCGACCCCTTTAATTGCTTTCTGCTATGATTTGAATTTAGATGAATTTTTATAACATTAAATATTATGGGTAATGAATTTTCTTACTCATTTATTTAATCGTTTATCAATAAAAAGAATAACTGGAGAATAATAATGAATAATGAATTTCACTTATCAGAGGTAAAAGATAAATTCGCGGATACGCAACTTATCATCTCTCACCTTGGCTCGGATCCTGTTATTACCGGCATCAATGCCGTCGAAAGTTGTGAACCCGGTGATCTTGTTTTTGTCAGTAACAAAGAGTTTCTGGAGCTGGCCAAGCAACAACAACCTGCAGCAGTAGTCGTCACTGAAAAACTTGCTGATGAAGCTGCACAAAATGAACGCTGGGGCATTCTGGTCACATCCAATGTTAAATTAGCCCATGCCCTAATCAAACAAGCGTATGGCAATAGAGACTATATTGATAATCAATGGGAACAAATTCATTCCTCTGCCGTGATTCATCCAACAGTAACTATTCCGGCTTCCTGTTTTATTGGTCCTCAGGTTGTTATTGGACAAAATACTCAACTTGGAGAACGTTGCCGTTTACTCGCAGGTGTGGTCATCGAAAATGATGTTGTAGTTGGAACCGATTGTATATTTCATCCCAATAGCGTGATTGGTTATAACTGCATAATAGGAAATGAAGTCGAAATAGGCGCTGGTACCATTATCGGTTCAGAAGGTTATGGTTTTGCTCAAGATAAAAAAGGAAAGAGTTATAAAATCCCACAAACTGGTAACGTTATCATCGAAGATAGTGTCCAGCTCGGTGCTTGTAATACCATCGATAGAGCAACTTATGGTCAAACCCGAATTGGTGCAGGTACCAAAACAGACAACATAGTACACATTGCACATAACGTTGAAGTTGGTCAGGACTGTTTATTTACCCCCATGTTAGCTGTAGGAGGCTCAGCTAAAATTGGCGATCGTTGTATCACCAGCGGACAAACTGAAATTTCTGATCACATAACTATTAGTGACGATGTCATACTATTCCACCGTGCAGGTGTAATACAGGACATTACCGAGCCCGGAATGTATGCCGGCTTACCCACCCAACCATTAAAACAACACATGAGAAATACAGCACACTTTCACAAGTTAAGTGAGCTGAGTAAAAAAGTAATGTCTTTAGAGAAAGTCATCAGAAACTTAACCGAAGAGCAGTAAGGTTTCCTTTGAGTGATTGCTATTAAGTAAATGGGTGAAAGTAGATGGGGTCAGAGCCTGAGGTATCCCCACATAATTTCGATCTAAATCAATGACTTACAGCGCAAATACAAATAGCTCCATCGACATTTATATTTTCAGAATAAGTAGTATGCATAATATTACTTATATAATGCACCAAATGCCTTTATGCATGGCTAAACTATTTTTAAATATATAGGTAAATTAAAAAACCTCATAACTTATTGATTCTGATCACTTTTTTGTGGG
>JAUVEN010000061.1 GCA_030594815.1 Gammaproteobacteria bacterium | reverse complement strand
AATGAAGTGGTTTATGTTGTTTATGATCCAGACAAAGTGAGTTATGAAGCCTTACTAAGGTCATTCTGGGAATCACATAATCCAACTCAGGGTATGCGTCAGGGAAATGATCGTGGTACTCAATATCGCTCAGGTATTTATACTTATTCCAAAGAGCAACATGAGCTGGCACTAAAAACAAAAGATACCTATCAAAAAAATTTACTCACAGCAGGTTTTGGTGACATTACCAGCGAAATTATTGAGGCAACAGAATTTTATGTTGCAGAAGAATATCACCAGCAGTATTTAGCAAAAAATCCTACGGGCTATTGTGGGCTGGGTGGTACAGGTGTTCCGTATAAATAAGATTAAGTCTAATCTTGTAAAGTCACAATTAGTTTTCGAGTATGCCCTATAGAACGATGTTCCCACAGGTAAACCCCTTGCCATGTTCCTAATACACACCGACCCTGCGATATAGGCAGTGTTAAATTGTTTTGGGTAAGAATAGTGCGTATATGTGCTGGCATATCATCCGGGCCTTCCATGTCATGTAGATAGCCTGGGTCGCCATCAGGCGCGATGCGCGCCATAAAATTCTCTAGATCGACTCTTACAGTAGGATCGGCATTCTCGCAAAGAATGAGCGATGCACTGGTATGTTGCAAAAACAGGTGACAAAGTCCTGATTGAATATTACTTTCATCAACAATCTTCTGAATATCATTTGATATATCAAAAGTTCCTCTACCTTTAGTTTCTATTTGTAATGTTTTTTGTTTCATATGATGCATATTACAGCAAAAAAGAATACTTAACGTTTGTTAACAAATAAAACTGTTTAAGATATAAAAAAAATTTAGTTTCACCGCGAATAGTAAAAAGTGATTTTGAATTTGTGTGAAGCCCATCACAATAGCTAAGGTATATAGGTAAGTATAAATAATTACTTAACAAATGTTTGCAGATGCCAACAGTTAGGGTCTATATACTTACAAAAAAAATAATAACAACGAGAAAATAATTAATGTACAGAGAATTATTGGAAACACTTTTCCAACAGAATTATGAAGACTTTAACTGTATAAAGCTTCTTTCTGAAGAAAATGTTCCTGCGGTAGATATTCTTAAAAAATATCAGGTTGATTGTACGGTTTTAACTTTTGAGAATGAATTTTTTGTTGCTTTTAATCCTGCCACTCGCATTTTTGATTTATCCCGGTTAAATAAAATCACAGGGAAATCATTAATGCAAATAGACAATAAAGAAGAACAGGTAATTAATAATGCAAAAAGCAGAATTCATATTTTTATTGATGAAGCACTGGAAAATCAGGATGAGTTCTTTATAATTTGTGAAGAAGAAAAAAGTGCATATACTATCGATATAAAACAGCTACATAAATTATCAAACGATAACCTAATCGGATTATCTTTCTCGGATGAAGTGAACAAAAATATGGACATTAAAGAAACCTTGAGTTTTAAAGAACGTGTTAAAGCGTTACATTCATTGCCGCCTATGCCGGAAACGGCAAGTCAGATTTTAAATCTCAGGACTATTCACGAGGTAAAGGTTGAACAAATTGTAGAGGTTATTGAAAAAGATCCGGTTCTCGTTGCTCAAATAGTCAGTTATGCAAATTCCGCTTTTTTTGGACAAGCCGGTTCTGTTAAGTCATTAAAAGATGCCATATTCAGAGTGCTGGGTGTAGATGCTGTTATGAATATGGCGCTCGCTTTATCGGTTGGTTCTACCTTTAAAATTCCACAAACCGGACCTGTTGGTGCAAAGTGCGTTTGGAAGTCTTCTATCTATGCGGCCTCTTTAATGCAGCGCTTAAGTATGTTGATGCCCTGGGGAGAGCGTCCTAATCCTGGTACAGCATATTTAGTCGGTTTGTTATCTGATATTGGTTTACTGGTACTGGGTCACTTGTTTAGCAATGAATATATTGAACTTAACAAATATCTGGAAAAAAATACTGATGTAAATATTCTCGAAGCAGAAGAGCATATATTTGGTATTACTCATATTGAAATCGGAAAAATGGTTATGCGTATGTGGAATATGCCGGAAGAGCTCATTGCGGTAGCGGCATATTTTAGTGATAAAAAGCCTTCTGAAGAATTTGATAAATATAATCAGTTATTGACGCTTGTTAAAACCTTACTTGTACCACATGGACTAACCTTTGGTGATAGCTCTGAAGAAATTTCGTTAGACTTGCTGGAAAAGTTACGGCTGGATGAGGAAGATGTCATTATTGCCTCAGATGAAGTGCTTTCAGAAGGTGAAATCATTAAAAATTTAGTAAAACAAATGTGTGGGTAAACCTGTATTACCCTACTTTTATTGCCTATAGTTAGGTAATGTCGAACAAAGAAATCCCAAACTCATTGGCTTGTGCTTCTAATTCTCTACCACTCAATGCCAGTTTTCAATTCCCTGATATTCAGCATTCTGAACCATTATGGAAGCGTGCACCGACACGCGATAATTCAGGTAAGCCTTATGCCGACTTTATGATGATCATACCGGGCTTGCGAAATTTTGAAGCATCTCGTTTAAATGACATTATTAACAGGATGGGCGCAGTTTTACAACATTTTGAAAATGACATCATTTTTGCGGACTTAAATCTAAAAATAAATGTATTGTGGGTAACTGTTCAACCACATCCTGGCTTAAGTACGGAAATTGCATCGTTGATTCATCATGCTGTACCTGAAGCAAAACTCGTGTCACAGCATAGTGCGACTGAAAGTTAATCGCGCAAAAAGTGTAAAATATTTTCTTTTTCTCGCTGCGTATCTTCGTAGCCCAATTTAATCAGCGCATTACAATATCCTTTTTCAAACAATAAGTAACTCATAAAGCTACTGTCTGTTTTTGAATATGCGCCAATGCCGCGCAATAAGGTTTTGATTGACCAGGGTAATTCATGTGCATGTTCTGATGCCATTCGCCCGATGTCATCGCTTGGAGAAATAACCTGCACCTCAACCTGGCGTAACGTTACTCCATGTTTTTCACGATGTTTATCGGCGATGAGGGTAATGGTTTTATTGATACGTTGTAAACGTTCTATGTCAGCATCCAGACTATCAAGAAAAATACTGTTTAAGGTATGTCCGGCAA
The DNA here is from genome assembly GCA_030594815.1 of Gammaproteobacteria bacterium. GTDB lineage: Bacteria > Pseudomonadota > Gammaproteobacteria > UBA6429 > Thiohalophilaceae > JAGLTQ01. Next base: position 14,479 of record JAUVEN010000061.1, on the reverse strand, counting down.
TTTCACCTAAGGTAGGGAGTTTAGGATTAGAAACCCGTTCTAGTTTAGGCTCCGCTTGACGGTTACCAATGACCAGAACACGATCTGCGCCAAGATGTAAAGCAGGGCTAATAGGGGCTGTTTGACGTATAGAGCCGTCACTAAAATATTCACGGTTAAGTTTTACCGGTGAGAACAAAAAGGGAATGGCTGAAGATGCCATTAAATGATCAACAGTAATTCTGGCTGATAACCCAATGCGTTGTGCTCGTTTCCAGTTCTTAAGTGATGAATGACCATGGTAAAAAGCGACGGATTGATGACTGGAATACCCCGTCGCATTAATGCTTAAGGCGTGTAGTGTTTTAGTTTCGATGGATCTTTGCAGTACGCTGCTATCAATATACTTTTCGAGTAGTTTTCTTAATGGTGTTCTATCGAGTAAATAAATAGGGCTGTGTTTCCCGAGGCCACCTAACATCATTGAGAGTAGCCAATGAGCACCTGTTTTCATTATTCCCGGAATATCTGTTCGAAACACCTGATCTGATGTGAAGTTCGACCAGACAAAATGCATTCTGCGAACCGAATTTTTAAAGTGGTCACTTTTAGCGGCTAATGCAGCAGCATTGATTGCACCTGCCGATGTACCACAGATGATAGTAAAGGGACTGGGCGAACCCGGAGGTATCATCTCTGCTATCGCCTTTAATACACCAATTTGGTACGCGGCTCGTGCTCCACCACCAGTCATCACTATGGCGAGTTTTGGTTTATCTTTCTCTTTAGTCAAAAAATAAATCCTTATTAGTATTATTTATTAGATTTAGTATAGTGTACTGTTTGTAATATTTTAAGTATAAAGTATGCCTTAATTTAATAAGGAATTGTAAACGTGAGCAACAATAGCAGTAGTAAACCTGTTTATTCAGGAAACTCGATTATGGTTCGTCCAAATGGTCCGTTAATCTGTAAAGGTAATACAGACATAACGTTACTAAATGCAGATGGGGAGTTGATATTAAAAGATAAAGAGTTTGCTTTGTGCCGCTGTGGCTTATCCAGGAACAAACCATTTTGTGATGGTACACATAAAACCATAAAGGGTGAGTTAACCCAGTCGTTTACTGATAAACGTGAGGAAGATATAACCGGGCTTAGCGGAAATTTAATTATCACCGTGAAAACTAATGCGATGTATAGCGTTACTGGACCGGTGACTATTTTTAGTCGTGATGGTGTATCCAAAACAACACGAACTAAAGCGGCTTTATGTCGTTGTGGTCATTCAGAAAAAAAACCATTTTGTGATGCTAAGCATAAGCAATGCGGTTTTGTTGCATAAGTGTGTAAAAGTGTTGCATTTAAAGTATTCCCCTTTATTGATGACAGTTTATATAGTATAAAAATAGTATGACTCCAACCCAACGTTATCAATCAGACATACAAAAAAGAAAAATTAAAGCTGATGATTTGCAGTGGCAGGCATTGCAATGTACACAGCGTGTTTTTTCAGAAATAAATATTGCATCTCAATCAAGGCGTTCTCTTCTATCATCGTTGTTTAAAAAAGAACAACCCGTCCGTGGACTTTATCTATGGGGTGGTACAGGACGAGGTAAAACGTATTTAGTAGATAGTTTTTATGAATGTTTACCGGGGGATAAAAAATACCGGGTTCACTTTCATCGTTTCATGCTTGATATTCATCAGCAATTGGAGGCTTTACCCAATTCACCTAATCCATTAGAAATTATTGCGTCACAGCTCGCTGAGAAAATGAAAGTTCTGTGTTTAGATGAATTTCATGTGCATGATATTGCCGATGCCATGTTGTTAGCTGGATTACTCAAGGCAATGTTTGAAAAAGGTATTACTCTTGTCGCAACATCAAATATCGCAATACACGATTTATATAAGAATGGATTGCAACGCGAACGTTTTATGTATGCCATTGAGTTGTTGGATAAATATACAGAAGAGTTTGATTTAGGTGAAGGTACTGATTATCGGTTTTTAATTTTAGATGAAACTGAACATCTATATATAATAAATGAAAATAATACCAGTGAAATGGGTAACGATTTTTTATCGTATAAGCTCACTGGGCTTGCTCCTTGTCAGCCAAAAACTAATAGGGCAATTGAAGTAAATAATCGTGAAATAAAATATATTTCGTGTGCAGATGACGTTATCTGGTTTGATTTTAACGAACTCTGTCAGACAAATCGTTCTGCGCATGACTATATTGAAATTGCGGAACGTTTTCAAACTGTACTCGTGAGTGATATTCAGATTCTTAATGAGAAGGACGATGCTGCGGCAAAACGTTTTATTCATTTTATTGATGCGATCTATGATCATAATGTTAAGTTACTAGCATCGGCGAACGCAAAACCAGACGAACTATATCGTGGCTCTCGAATGAAGTTTGCATTTGATAGAACTATCAGTCGGTTAACTGAAATGGGAACAGAGCATTATTTAAAGTTAGCTCACAACCCGACTGGAACGGTAAGAACGTTAAATGACTCAGTATAATTTTAACTCTATTGGTATAGTTCGTTCTTGTTATAAAGAAAAATTTGGCATTCCTCGCCAACCCGCACTTGTAGCCAGCCCTGCAACTATCGAAATTGAATCGGACTACTCAAATGATGAGGCCTTTCGCGAGCTTGAAAAATTCTCACATATCTGGGTCATTTTTGTATTTCATGGAATATCAGATAATAATGGTATAGTGAATGAAAGCTGGAAATCTACGGTTAGGCCGCCACGATTAGGGGGCAATAAACGTATTGGTGTTTTTGCCAGTCGTTCTATGTTTCGTCCTAATCCTATTGGCTTATCGGTGGTTGAGTTAAAGAGTATCGAAAAAAAAGATAATAAAGTTATATTAAATATTATAGGCGGCGATTTTCTTGATACCACTCCTGTTATCGATATAAAACCATACATTCCTTATGCAGATTCAATTGATACAGCAAAAGCGGGTTATGCTACAGAAAAACCAGAAATTAAATTAGAGGTCAATTTTTCTGATGCCGCTAAAGTTGAAGTAGAGAACGCTGAAAATACATATCCGGAACTGAAGAAAATCATTATAGAAATATTACAGCTTGATCCTCGTCCTGCTTATCAAAGAGAAAAGAATATAAAGGATGAGTTTGCGATAAAATTATATGATTATGATTTAAAATGGAAAGTTGAAAGTGAACGCGTTATTGTAACGTCGTTAACATTATTAGATTAAATTATGAAAAATATATTTTCATCATCCCGGGAATATAAAAAAACATTTAACGATGGGCTAATTAAACTTTCTCAGGATGAGAGTCTTGGTACATTTATTCTGGCAATGGCAAACGCCACCTTTGATGAAGAAATTTACTCAGCAACAAAAGCAAGTTTACAAGATAATTTTTTACATTTAAAACAAAAATATATTGATTGTTTTTCTCAGGGTAAGAAAGTCAATGAGGTTGATGAAGACTTACTTGTTTTTTTAAAGATGATTTGCGTAGGCTTTGATAAGTTACAAACCACTGCCTTTAGAAATGAATCTGACTGGGAATTACAGTTTAATCATGTCCGGGGCTTCAGGCCTAACCGTATTACTCAGCAACAGATCGATAGCTTAATATTAAATTTCTCTGCGAACGGATTCAACTTTAATAAACCATTTTTAGCTAAAGAACGTTTATGGGAAGGTGAGTACAGAAATAATCAATTATCCCTGTATTATAATAAATATCCTTTTGCACATTATCATACCTTGTTAGTGCCGGAGCGGGAGAAACAGCACCCGCAATTTCTTCAACAAACACATCATAATATGATATGGGAGTTTCTTGAATCGATAGGAGAGAATATCAACGGTGTTGGTGTGGGATATAATTCACGCGGGGCATTTTCGTCTGTTAATCACCTGCATTTTCAGTTATTCATTCGTGAAAATGCATTGCCAGTAACTGCAAATAACTGGCAACATAATGCTGGGAAAGATGTATATCCTGCGGCCTGTCATGTTTTTAATAGCTGTAAAGAGAGTGCTCAGTATATTGAACACTTACACAAAACTAATACGGCTTATAATTTATTGTATTTCCCTAATCAGGTATATTGTTTCCCAAGAAAAATGCAAGGTTCCTATGAGTATGCGGATTGGACTCCCGGGTTTTCCTGGTATGAACTCGCGGGTGGGATTCTGACGGCTAATCAGGACAGTTACCTGAATTTGACAGGTAAAGATATTGAACATGAATTTAATCTGCTAAATCTGGATTAAGGTTGAACCGAATTAATCCTAAGTGGCCAAAATGGGAATAGCGGTTTACTCTTATAGCCCTTATAATTGAATAATATATAGTTTAAATTCAGGAATATAAACCGTTTGTATCAGTTAGCAGAACAGTACATAAAAGCATTTGCAGATGTAAAAGATAAATCAATATTTACTCAAAGTATGATTGGTCTTGAGAAAGAAACACTACGAGTAAGTCGTGATGGTGGACTGGCACAAACTGCACATCCACTTGCTCTTGGCTCAGCACTAACTCATCCGTATATCACGACTGATTATTCAGAAGCCTTGCTTGAAATAGTGACGCCTCCTTCACAAGATATTCCTACGGTTTTAAAGTTTTTAAGTGATACACAAAACTTTATATATAGCCAGCTTGATAACGAAATCCTCTGGTCAACCAGCATGCCGTGCGTTGTCGCAGGCGAAACCAGTATTCCGCTTGCCAGGTATGGTTCTTCAAATTCAGGATTAATGAAAACGGTTTACCGTCGTGGCTTAGGTCATCGTTATGGCCGGGTGATGCAGGTAATAGCCGGAGTACATTTCAACTTTTCATTTGCGGATGGTTTTTGGCCAGTTTTTTTTGATATAAAAAATAAAAAAAGTGAAAAATCACAACAAGAATTAATCTCTGAATCCTATTTTTCTTTACTACGAAATTTACAACGCTTTGGCTGGTTGATTCCCTATTTGTTTGGTGCTTCGCCTGCTGTTTGTATATCGTTTTTACAAGGTAAAGAAACAACGTTATTAAAATTTAATGATACTACTTACTATGAACCCTTTGCGACATCTTTGCGGATGGGGGATATCGGTTACCAGAACAATAAAGAAAGTGAAGTGGGCGTTGTTGCTGATTACAATTCATTAAATAATTATATCGATAGCTTGCAGCATGCTGTTGAAACACCATGTCCTGAGTATGAAAAAATTGGTTTTGAGGTTGGTGGGCAACACCAGCAACTCAGTTCAAATATTTTGCAAATAGAAAATGAATATTATAGTACGGTTAGACCAAAACAAATCACCGATGAATATGAGATGCCTTCAGAAGCATTAAAATCTCGGGGAGTACAATATGTTGAACTGCGTTCGCTTGATGTAAACGCTTTTCATCCTCTGGGTATTGATGAGGAGCAACTCTATTTTCTTGAGACCTTTATGTTATTTTGTCTTACGCATGAAAGCCCGGCTATAGATGAAACTGAACGAAAAGAAATTGATCGTAATGAAATGTTAACAGCGCATCAAGGTCGAGATCCTGATTTGAAATTAAGCCGTAATGGCAAAGATATCTCAATCAAGGAGTGGGGTGGAGAGATTCTTGGTGTGATGCAAGGTTTTGCTTCACTACTTGATGATGTACATGCAACAGATAATTATTCACGTAGTTTAAAGAAGCAAAAACAATCTGTAGATGATCCTGAATGTACACCTTCAGCAAAAATGTTATGTGAAATGCGTGAGAAAGGTGAAGGGTTTTATCATTTTGCGACACGTATGTCAGAACAACACCATGAAGCATTTCTTCAAGACGAATTGAGTGCTGAACAATCACAGTTCTATCGGGATTTGAGCAAGACATCTTTGGCGCAACAAAAAGAGATGGAAGATAACGACTCATTGCCTTTTGCAACATTCCTGCAGCGCTATTTCGATAAATTACTCTGAAACTGAACTCCCTTTATATACTACGGTCATAGACCTGTCTGGCACATTCGTCATAAAAAGGGTTAAAACCCACAGGGTATATTATGAATAAATTATTTTTTTCAAATACTTTTATTGTGAGAACATTCACTTTATTTGGCCTGCTAGGATTTCTTTTTGTTGCCCCGCTTGTTTCGGCAGAGATAAAAGGTTTCCAGGACTTTAATGGAAAATCTCAAAAAGTAGAAAGTTTTCTTGGAAAAGGAAAGTGGACTATCGTAATGATGTGGGCATCCGATTGTCATATTTGTAATCGAGAAGCCCATCAATATGTCGATTTTCATATGATCCATTCCGATACTGACGCAACAGTTTTAGGTATTTCATTAGATGGTGAAAGCCGTAAAAAAGAAGCTGAAAATTTTATTAAAAAACACTCTGTTGATTTTCCTAACCTCATTGCAGAACCAGAGACAGTTAGCCGTTTTTATCAGAAACTGACAGGACAGTTTTTTGCCGGTACGCCGACTTTTCTCATTTACTCACCAATGGGTGAGTTAAAAGCAGCGCAAGCCGGTGCCGTACCGACAACATTAATTGAAGATTTTATGAAAAAGAATACGGGTAAAAAAGTAGTTAAAAAATAACCTGAAAGTTTTTAAAAATTCACCTTTTCGTTCTGCTTCAAGGTAAAATCTGCATATACAGTATTTAGTCGGAGAATAGTATGTCAGATAGTATGGTTGTTTTGTTTAATGGTGAAGCTTTGTTTGAATATGATCGCACAAGGGCTTTACCGGAAAACCAACGACAATACCTTGATCGAATGGATCAGCAAATGGATGCAGGTATAACATTAGGAAATGAAAATATTGTTAATCCTGATCAGCAACAGCGAGCTCAATTTGTCGCTTTTACCTTAGTCACAGCAATTCAACAAGATAATGAAGCTGTAATTGCGGCAATGAATTCCTACTTAGCTGTTCGCTATCCTGACTTAAAGCAGCTTAAAGCGGATACTGATAAAGATTCTAAAAAGGTTATGTTTGATTTGATTTTTGATCAAGAACATAAGAATCAGGTTAAAGTCTCATTCAACGCCTGAAGAAATTCCTAACATGGAACGAGCACTCTCAATATCTGGATTGATCTGATCCAGATTATCTAAGTCTTCACGAGAATTAATTCCAATTTTTTTGAAGGCCGGGTATTGCGACCAGTCAGGTAATGTACAGGGATGGTCGGTTCCACGGTAAGCATTAAGACCGGCAATAATGACTATATCTGTGAGATCAAGGGTAGCTGTCCCGGTTCTAAATTGTTCAATATAGTGAACCGAAGCATCAATAACATTTTTTGGGAAAGACCACGATTCTAAAATCATTTTGCCAACTTGAGTATGCACCTTACTCATAATCTCAATAAGCAAGTCGGGGTCACTTTCAATTTCAGGAAAAGATTCATTTGCCATTGGTAAGTAGCCAATGTTGTGTACCAGGCCAGCAATTAGGGCATCATCCGGATTTAGCTTGCTATAATTCTTTGCAATAGCATAGGCATGAGCAGAAACTTCAATGCTGTGATTTTGTAACCGGGCAAAAAAAGGTTTTAAGGCCCCTTTTGGATGGTTGAACATTTGTGTAATTGCATGACTGGTTACGAGAGTTTTGATTAATTTCAGCCCCATTCTCGACACAGCCAATTGAAGGTTGGTAATTTCATGGTTTCCCCTGTACAGGGCATTATTTGCAACTTTTAATATACGTGCAGTAAGTGAAGGGTCACGAGTGATAACTTTAGCGATATTGTCGACATTGGACGATGGATCATCAACTATTTTTTTCACTTGCAAGAAGACGTCTGGCATTGATGGTAAAACCAATTGATTGGCTTTAATCTTTTGTTCCAGGTCCTGAAGGATTTTCTCTTCTAAATCCATGTTATCTCATAAAGGTTAATAAATAATAAGATAACTATACCGCTATATCTCTATTTGTTCCATAATATAGGCTGTTTTGGGAATACGATTGAATCTATTTCTTTCATATAGGAGCATAAATGATATCTTTTTTACATGACGTACGACCGATGCGGGTTATCTTATGGTTGGTAGTCGTAACTTCTATCATATTTAAACCTGTTCCCGGTACAGAATTGATTTATGAAGGTTGGGCTGTATTCAATACTCTATTATTACCGGTGTTTGCGCCCATTTTTCTGATGTTATTGTTTCTGGATAGCTTAATTGCAAAATTATGGTCAACGCAAACGGAAGGGGCAGAACAAAAACGCTATAAAATGATTTTACGTATTGATCTTGCTATGAGTGTTATTTTTATCCTTGTTTGGTTCTCCTATTTTCAGGCATTGGCAGGTTAAATAACATGGCTTTATTGATTCAATTTACCGAGAATGGTGCCGGAATAAAGCTGGCACTTGACAAACAGCGTACAACAATTGGCCGTGATGCAAGTAATGTTATTAGCTTAGATGATGAGCTTGCGAGTAAAGAACATGCCGTTATTGAAATTATAGTTTCTGAAAAAGAAATTGAGTTTTTAATTCAGGATTTGAACAGCACTAATCATACCTTTGTTAATGACACACCTGTTAATTTACATAAACTCAAAGACGGTGACTTAATACGAATAGGCATGAGTGATTTTCGTTTTATTTCACAAGATCCAGATTCGATGGATGAAACAGCACAGTTATATAAAACATGGATACCGGGTGTTTTTTATACCGGTAAGAAAGAGAAAAAAACAAAGAAAAAATCGAGTAAGAAAAAGTCCGCTAAAAAATAACTTCAGGTACCGAAGTCACTCTGGTTTTCAGTGGAGTACTTTTATTTTAATACAGGTTCATAATAGAGCTTAGTGAAACAGATACGGTGACTCCGGTACCCTGTAACGTTGCTAAAAATAACTACTCTATATTTTCATCAATAAAATTTTCGATAAAAGATGCGGATTGTGCGCCACTAAAACGTGCCTTTTCTTCGCCATTTTGTATAAATAAAATTGTTGGGAAACCACGTACTTGATATTGTCCTGCTATTTTCATATTTTTCCCTTCATCAACTTCTAACTTAGCTAACGCGATTTTCGCATCATAATCTTCAATAACTTTTTTTAATATTGGTGCAACCACAACACAGGGTGGACACCAGTCTGCCCACAAGTCGACGAGTATCGGATAATTATGGGAGGCTTCTATTACCTCTTTTTCAAAGTTTTCAACAGTTGTATCAAAAATAGCATTCATCGTGGTGTTAATCCTGTTTCTCATTCATTGCAGTTTGAAATAGAGACTAATATTACAAGGGAAGGTGTCATAAACAATAACTGATTATGTTAGTCTCAAATAATCTTCAAAAAGGATATTTTAAAAGAATGAGATATGGAATCATAGTTATTTTATGTTTAACTTTTTTTCAGGTGCAAGCAACTGTTGGTTATAAAGTTGGAAACACTGCACCTGAGTTTAAATTAAAGGCGATAGATAAAACGACGTACTCATTATCTGCATTACGCAAAAAAGGTCATGTTCTTTTAGTCTTTTGGGCAGTGGAATGCGTGTACTGCTATGCACACATTAAAGAGTTTAATCAAGCCCATGATCAGTTTAAGGATAAGTTAACCATCGCAGCCATCAACATTGGTGGCGAATATCCAAATGAAGTTATTGAGTATGTAAATGATAATAAATTGAAATATTTAATTTTAAATGAACGATTAAATAATCTGGATGTGGGTGAAAAATATCATGTCCTGGGGACACCTACACTTGTTCTGGTTTCACCCCAGGGTAAGATTCTTTTTTACGGTCATCGAGTGCCTGATTTGACTCAATGGCTGAAATAACTTTATTTGTCTGTTAGGTTAGCGGTACTTGGTGTAATGTAACTTAATACTGCCTTTGAAAGTTCAACCGGATCAAACTTAGGCAAGTAGTGATCTGCACCCACTTGTTTTCCTAATGCCATATTTGTATCGGCAGATAAAGATGAATGCATTAATACCGGAATACCTTTAAAGCGGTCATCAGATTTAATTTTCTTTGTTAAAACGTATCCATCCATTCCGGGCATTTCAACATCGGTTAGAATAAGTTTTAGATAGTCTTTTGTGGGAATTCCCATCGAATCAGCACGCGTTGCAATCTCTTCTAATTTCTCCCATGCATCATCCCCATTTTTGGCGCTGACATAATTGATGCCCATTTTCTGTAATGTTTTTTCAATTTGTTTACGTGCAACAACAGAATCATCGGCGAAGAGCATAAATGTTTCAAAGTCTGTTTTCTCGATTGTTTCGAAAGCACTTTCATCGTCATCAAGGCCTGCGGTTTCGCTAAGCACTTTTTCTACATCAATAATCATGGCAATTCGGTTATCTTTAAGTTCGGTGACCGCCGTTACCAAGCCGCCCATTTGATGTGCCATCATAGCGGGGGGAACACGTATGTCATTCCATTCCATACGAATAATTTGTTCAACAGATTTAACCAGCATGCCCTGAGTCATTTTATTAAATTCAGTAATAATCAATTTATCTGCCGGTTCTTCGACATCCATACCGCAAAATTTCGCCAGGTCGATAACGGGGAGCATGGTGCCACGTAAGCTCACCATGCCCACTACACCCGGGGGCATATCCGGTGCGTGGGTAATATCAGGTACCTGGATGACTTCACGTATTTTGAAAACATTAAGGCCAAAGACCTCTTCGCGTCCGGTATTTCGGTCTAATCCAAGACTGAACAATAAGATCTCCAAGCGGTTTGCCCCGGCAAGCTGGGTGCGTTCATCAACTGATTGTATAAAATTGCTCATAATATTTTCTGCTAAAGGTTTTGTGGAGACCAAATAAGTATTTAGTACTAAGCTATAGTTCAATTAGCGACAAATCAGTTAAAAACTTTAGTAAAATTAGGACACTCAGACCTTATTTGCACAAGAATAGCAGGGGATTATCGAGTATTCTCTGGTAAGTATTTGAAATACGATTTTTACATTAATGACAGCAGTCAGTAGGAGATATTATGTCGAATGAATTTGAAAAGATTGACCACGTAGAGGGTCAAGGTAAAGAAGCAACAGCAGGCAGCCCTATTGTTGTGCATTACACCGGTTGGTTGTTTGATGCCGATAAAGAGGAAAATAAAGGCGATATGTTTGACAGCTCATTAGCTAGAAACGATCCTTTTTCGTTCAATCTTGGTGCTGGTCAGGTTATTAAAGGCTGGGATCAAGGATTTGAAGGTATGAAAGAAGGCGGTAAACGTACTCTTATTATCCCGGCTGATATGGGGTATGGCGCAGCTGGAGCAGGCGGCGTGATTCCACCGAATGCGACCTTAGTGTTTGATATTGAGCTAATTGAAGTTCAGGGATAGACAAAAAAAGGGCTGATAAATCAGCCCTTTTTTATTCACGCTCTTTTAAATTATGCCGCGCTTTTGCGACGGGTTGCATAATTCACCTTGATATCACGACCAAAGAATTCAGAACCATCCAGATCAGAAATCGCAGCTTTAGCACCTTTTTTATCCATTTCAACAAAGGCAAAACCTTTTGGGCGACGTGTTGCTCGATCGGTCATAACACGTACACCTTGTACATCTCCATAATCAGAGAAAAGTTCACGTAAGTCATTTGCATTAGCTTTAAATGCGAGGTTGCCAACAAACACAGATGCCTGTTTTGAGCCAACTAAATTAAATTCCATTGGAATTACAACAAGAATGCCAGCAATAAAAGAACTAATTAACACTGAGTAAGCGAGTAAACGTTCTGGGGCAGTTTGGGCTAATTCGTTAATGTTGAGGTGAGGGAAGAGGAAGTAACCTGCAGTGGCGAGAATAAGCGCGATAATGATAGATTTAATAATATTTTTAAATGTAGGTAAGGCAATTTTCATTTTAAGTTCACTTAATTAAAAAGGTTAAAAAAATGTACATCAGAAGCAATCCTTCTTGCATGTACAGTTGCGCACATTGTATCAGACTCAATATGCGGATGGCGACCGTTAAAATATAAGTGAGACGGGATACAAAATCAGTTGTCTTATATGTGTTCTTGGGTGAACAGTATGCTTTAATGAGATGAAAGATTTTACTATTGTTATAGCGGTATAAAGAATGACTGAATATGAATTTACTCTGCATTTATCAGCAGATGAATATCTTCAACATTATGAAGGTATAGCAGAAGCTATTCAGGTACAAAGTCGCTGTGGAAAAACTATTCAGTTTCCGGCAAATAAAATGCGTAAGTTTGTTTTGCAAGATGGGATACATGGTACGTTTATAATCCGGCTGGATAAACAGAATAAATTTCTATCATTACAACGGAAAGATATATAGAGGGAGAAGAGTGTGTTACAACCCATTTTTATTGCACACCGTGGTTATGCTGCGGCATATCCTGAAAATACGTTAATTGCTATTGATGCTGCCAGACAGGCTGGTGCTGAGTTTGTTGAAGTCGATATTCAGTTGAGCGCAGATCAAGTCCCTGTGTTATTTCATGATCGTAATTTAGAGCGCCTGTGTCAGCAAACGGGAGCAGTTCATGATTACACTTTTGCACAACTGGAGAAATTTAACGTTGCTGATACTGAAAAATTTTCTGATAAGTATGCGGGCAATAAAATCACATCATTAGAGATTTTTATAACTTTTTTAAAAGAACATCCTGAATTAAATGCGTTCATTGAATTAAAGCGCTCAATGATTGAAAAATTTGGTGAAGAGCTGGTGTTACAAATACTTCTTCCCATGTTCGCTGGCATGGAAGAGCAAATCAGTTTTATTTCATATAACCAGTCTATATTAAAAAATATTCATGAAAATTCTGAGTATAAAACGGGCATAGTGGTAGATGAATGGAGTGAATACAATAAAAATTCTAATTGGGCTTCTGAATGGTTGTTCTGCTCTGCATCAGGTTTACCAGAAGATAATACTGAGCTGGATATAAATTCTAAAATTGCTATTTTTGAAGTAGGAAATATAGGCTTAGCTAAACATTTACTTGCTCGTGGTATTCATTACCTGGAAACCTTTCGTATTAAAGAAATGTTAGATGCTTTTCCTGTGAGCAAATAAGAGTGAGCGATATTGATGTTATCGTTATAGGTGCTGGCATTCACGGCACAGGCGTTGCTCAGGCAGCCAGCGCAGCAGGTTACAAGGTGTTAGTGCTCGAAAAAAATGGTATTGCTGCGGGTACATCCAGTAAATCAAGTAAATTAGTCCACGGTGGTTTACGTTATCTGGAAAGTGCACAGTTTTCATTGGTAAGAAAATCATTAAAAGAACGCGCCATTTTATGTCGACTGGCACCAAGCCTTGTTAAGTTACGTCCTTTCTATATTCCCATTTATAAAACAACTACACGCCGCCCGTGGCAAATACGTTTTGGTTTAAGTCTATATGCTGTTTTAGGTGGTTTACGTAAGGAAAATTTATTTAAACGTGTCAGACGTGAAGATATTAAAAAACTGGATCAGCTTGAACAAACAAATTTACAAAAAGTTTATCAATACAACGATGGCCAGACTAATGATGTAAAGTTAACCAAAGCAGTTATGTTCAGCGCAAAAGCATTAGGCGCAGAACTGAAATGCCCTGTAAATATTGTTTCAATTGTTAAAGGTAAGATGGGTTTTAAAGTAAATTATAAAGAAGCCGATAAAGAAGTAAGTGTTCAGGCAAAAGTTATTATCAATGCCGCTGGACCATGGGTAAATGAACTTCATGAATTAATTAACCCTAAAGTTAACTCATTAGATGTTGACCTGGTTCAAGGCACACATATTATTATTGATGCCCCTGCACCATCAGGAATTTATTATCTCGAAGCCGAGGATAATCGTGCCGTGTTTGTTATGCCCTATGAGTTTGATGGTGAATTAAAAACTATGATAGGAACTACCGAAAAACTTTTCCAGGGAAAAGCAGATGATGTAAAGCCAGGCGAAGAAGAGGTTGAATATTTATTTAATATTTATAAATCATATTTTCCTGAATACAAAAAAGTTAATGTGATTCATGAGTTTGCCGGTTTAAGAGTTCTGCTAAAAGATAATGGAACTATGTTTGCACGACCAAGAGACACCATATTACATTGGGCGATGCCAGGTTTGTTAACATTATACGGAGGTAAGCTTACTGCATATCGTTCTACGTCTGAATTAGTTATTAAAAAAATAAAACCATTGTTAGGTAAAAAAAGACGAGTTGCCTATACCGATCAGTTGTATTTGTCATTAGATGGATAAAAAGGATACGTTTTATGATTAGAGTTAAAGCTAATATTATTCTTGTTCTCTTTATTATCGTATATTTTAATAACAACCTTGCTATTGCAAAAGAGTCTAACAAATTACGTGTTGGCGGAACGATTCAATTAGATGCAGTTTTCATTAATGATGATAAGGAAGAGCTGATTCCCGGCAGTGGTACTGAAGTCAGGAGAGCCAGATTTTTTATTTCTGGCGAGCATGACAAAACCTGGGAGTATAAATTGCGCGTTGG
>JAUVEN010000076.1 GCA_030594815.1 Gammaproteobacteria bacterium | reverse complement strand
TTCGTCTTGCCATGCCGCTAAACAACTTAATACTTGTGCAGCAAAGGCTTCGTTTATTTCCCAGTAATCTATATCATTTAGAGACAATTCATTGCGTTGTAATATAGGCGTAATTGAATGTACGGGGCCAAGTCCCATTTGCGCGGGTTCGAGTCCTGCCCAATGACTATCAATTAATTTTCCCATTACGGGAAGTTTGTATTCTTTAATTGCTTCTTCACTGGCAAGCAGCAACATTGCAGCTCCATCTGTAATTTGAGCACTATTACCCGCAGTTACATAACCAAACTGGCGGTCAAAAACAGGGCGAAGTTTTGCAAGGCGTTCTACAGATGAGTCTGTTCGAACACCATCATCATTTAAGTATGCATGTCCTTGTTGATCGTAAAGAGCTTCAATTTCATCCAGTATCCCGGCTTCCTGTGCCGCAGCTAAACGTAGATGGCTTTGTACTGCATAGGTATCCATCGTTAAGCGATCAATATTAAAACGATGTGCAATGTTTTCAGCAGTTTGTCCCATTGATAATCCGACGACGGGATCAGTTAATCCACGAAGCAGTCCAATAATTGGTTTTAAGTGATGAGGGCGTAATGCCGCAAAGGTTTTGAGTTTATCAAGAGGCTTTTTAGACATCGCTAAACGACCTAACCAGCCCACCATTGCATTATTTAATAAGACCGGCGCATGACTCATTGCTTCAACACCACCGGCAAGCACAAGGTTTGCTCGCCCTAAAGAAATATCTTTAGCGGCTGAATCTAATGCTTGCATACCAGATGCACAATTGCGTTGCACCGTCCATGCGGGCACTTTTTTGCCACAACCGAGACGTAAGGCAATAACACGAGCAATATTTGCTTCATCCGGGCCTGGCATCACACAGCCGACAATCACTTCATCAAGTTGTTCTGCTGAGAAGGGCTGTCGCGCCATTAAAGGGCGAGAACAACCTAAAGCAAGATCGACTGCCGTAAAATAACCTGGTTTGCCCTGTGCCTTTAAAAATGGAGTTCGACTACCATCAACAATATAAACAGGTTTTGGTAAACTTTTATTTAGTTCTGGACTATCCATAATCTTTCTCTTTTATTTATCTTGTCTTTTTAACTCAAACGAAAAATCATCAACAGCAATAACTTTTGTACGTGCTTCATTTGCCATTTGTAACATTGATTCTTCATCTTTATCAATGATGCCCTCTGCATGCGCTGCTTTTAGCATAGCTTCATAACCAGCATATTCAGGTTTGAAAGTTTTCTGGAATGGGCGAATCTTTTTCTCTAAATGTGCTGCATCAACTACTTTACGGAAAGCATTTTCAAGTTGTGTGACGGCTTCTTTTTCATTCTCAGGAATAAATACACCTTCCGTTAAACGGTTTCGCATTTCAGATGGATTTATTAATAGTGTTGATATCTCATGACCTAACTTGTCATTTGGTGGTGCATAGAGACGGCCCCACGGAAAAATTATCCAGCGTAAAATCATTGCAATAGGGCGGTTGGGGAAGTTATGTAAAAAACCATTAAAGGCAGTTTGAATACGTTGCAAATTATATTGGCATGCCCAGTGTACAAAGGGCAGATCAGATTCATACTCACCCTGATCCTGATAATGCTTTAATACGGCTGAAAGCAGGTAAAGATGGCTTAAGATGTCACCTAAACGTGCAGATATTTTTTCACGTCTTTTAAGTGAGCCACCTAAAATCATTAATGATATATCTGTTACTAATGCAAATGCTGCACTCATGCGTGTCGCTTGCCTGTAATAACGTTTTACTTTTCTGTGTGCCCGAGAAGGTGCACGAATAAACCAGGCGTTCGTTATGCCATTAAAAAAACAACGAACCGTATTAGTTATAAAGAATTGTATATGGCCAAATAAAGCCCGATCAAATTGTTTCAGCGCTTCATTTTCATCATGTTCAGATAATGATTCTAATTCTTTATATATGTATGGATGGCTTCGAATTGCTCCCTGACCAAATATAATCATGGAACGAGTGAGAATATTTGCTCCTTCAACTGTGATGCTGATAGGTATAGCTTGATATGCGCGTCCCATAATATTTTTGGGGCCAAGACAAATACCTGCACCACCTAAAACATCCATAGCATCATTAACAACTTTACGCATACTTTCTGTTAAATGATATTTTACTACTGCCGAGATGACTGAAGGTTGCTCACCATTATCTAATGCGGCCAGGGTCAATGAACGTGAAGCATCCATGACATAAGTTAAACCACCGATACGGGCAAGCGCTTCTTCAACACCCTCAAATTTACCAATAGGCATTTTGAACTGCTGTCGTACTCTGGAATAAGCACCAACCGATAAGCTTGCCAGTTTACCTGCGCCGGTACTTAATGCTGGTAAAGAAATAGCACGTCCATCAGATAGACATTCCATTAACATTCGCCAGCCTTGTCCGGCCATTTTTTCACCACCAATGATCCAGTCCATCGGTATAAAAACATCTTTACCGTAATTCGGCCCATTCATGAAAACCATGTTTAGAGGAAAGTGTCGATTACCAATTTCGACACCTTTTGTATCTGTTGGGATAAGCGCACAAGTTATACCTAGTTCTTCTTCATCTCCAATTAGATGGTCTGGATCATAAAGTTTAAATGCCAAACCCAATAGCGTCGCTACAGGCCCAAGAGTGATATAACGCTTATCCCAATTGAGGCGAATACCTAAAACATCCTTTTTACCTTCAAATTTATCTTTACAAACAATACCAAAATCAGGAATAGCACCTGCATCACTACCAGCATGCGGATTCGTTAATGCAAAGCAGGGGACTTCCTCACCGTTTGCTAAACGTGGCAGGTAATAATCTTTTTGTTCTTCAGTGCCGTATGCAAGTAATAGTTTTCCTGGCCCTAAAGAATTAGGCACCATTACCGTCACTGCAGTTGAAATACTGCGTGTAGAAATTTTCATAACAACTTGTGAATGAGCGTAAGCAGAAAAGTCTTTGCCACCATAATGCTTGGGAATAATCATGCTAAAGAAGCCATTATCCTTAATGTATTGCCAAACATCTTCAGGTAAATCTTTATCTTCCTGTGTAATTTGCCAGTCGTCGAGCATATTACATAACGTATTGACCGGGCCATCCATAAAGGCCTTTTCTTCTTTACTTAATCGTGGAGCGGGTAATGAAAGAAGTTTATTCCACTGGGGTTTGCCACTAAAGAGTTCACCATCCCACCATACTGAACCAGCTTCAAGTGCTTCTTGTTCAGTACGTGACATTGTAGGGGTCACTTTACGAAACATTTTCATTAATGGTGCGCTAAACCATTTAATGCGCCAGTGATCATTTTTATTATTCATTACTAATCCTTTTGACTTGCTGTAGTGGTGTCGCGGAATAGTTTAGATTGCTGAGTTGTAGAATGGTTCCTTTTTGCAGTGGTTTATTCTGCTTGTCACGCATGAGTATCATCCTTAATATTTTAAACGTGTTCAGTTAGAACAATGAATTATAGTTCATCTATTACTACTATCGGTTATAGAGTCAAAAGACTTAAGTAATTAATAACACTTTTACCTAGCATGAACAACAAAAAATATCTCATATTAAACTTATCTATAAATAGATTCGAATCACCCATATACCCATAATAAATAAGTATATGCTGCTATGTCTATACTCTATAACTTAACGGGTTTTACTTAAGAAATAATTAATAATGCCGACATATATAGGGTAATTAATTAATATTCAGAATGAAGGTAACAAAGCGATTAACGCATTAAAACGAAACCAGATTCATGCTTTACTCAATCAAGCATACCTCGCCAATATAGCAATGCTGGTTGTAGGCTTGTTGGTGTGGGTTGCATTTACCTATGCGCAACAACATAAACATTTTACCTGGTTTATTTTATTATTGTTTTTGTCTATAGGCGGGCGAGTATTAGTTATAATTTATGTCAAAAAATGCAATGAAAAATATCTTTCTACATTTGCTAATTTTTATGTCTTTGGTACCTTTATATTAGGTCTGGATTTTGCTGTCTTAAGCTACGTGTATTTTGATTTACAAAATATTGAATTGCGTACTTTTTTAACAATTGTTAATTTAGGTTTAATAACAGCTGCCATCAGTACCTTAGCTGTATGGATGAGAGCATATATCGCTTTCGTATTGCCTCAGTTAATTGCTCTCTTTTCTGTATTTATGTTGAATGAAAATCCCTATGCGGCAGTTACAACCGTTTTGTATTTAATCTTTATGATGTTCATTGCAAGAAATTTTAATATCAAATTTAAAGAAGGGCGTGTATTAATCGATGAAAATATAAAATTAATGTCAGACATGGAAAAGGAAATTGTCAGTCGTAAAAAAGCACAGACAAAATTAGAAGAATATCAGGAAGAACTGGAGATCGTTGTTAACGACAGAACGAGGGCATTAGAAAAAATCAATGAAAATCTAAACGAACAAATTCAAAAAAGACTTATTATTGAGGAAGAACTGGAATATCTCGCTTACTATGATGAATTAACAGATATGCCAAACCGTAGTCTATTTATTGAAACATTAAAAAAATCACTACTCCAGGCAAAAAGAAATGGATCTTTGTTAGGTGTAATGTTTGTAGATTTAGATCGGTTTAAAAAAATTAACGATAGTCACGGCCATTTTATTGGTGATAACCTTTTAAAAGAGGTCGCCAAACGTCTGAAAAGTGTATTACGAGATAGCGATACCATTGCAAGAAATGGTGGTGATGAATTTGTTATTCTTAGTGAAAGTATGAAAGATGCACGAGAGCCCTTTGTTATAGCAAATAAAATTATAGAGGTGATAAACCAAAAGTTTGAAATAGGTGGGCACGTTATTCATGTAGGCTCAAGTGTTGGCATATCTTTATATCCCTTAGATGGTGATGATGCTTTAGAGCTCATTAAAATGGCTGATACAGCAATGTATGAAGCAAAGAAAATAGGTAGTAATAATTTTCAATTTTATTCCAGTGCAATGTCTAACCAAATTAAGGATAGGCTTAAATTAGAAAATGCATTGCGTGTCGCATTAGATAGAAATGAATTCTTTCTTGTTTATCAACCCCAGGTAAATATCGTTACACAAGAAACGTATGGGTTTGAGGCATTAATCCGATGGAACAGTCCGGAGTTTGGTGTCATATCGCCAGTAAAATTTATACCGATTTTAGAAGAAACAGGACTCATATATGATGTCGGTGAATGGATAATATTAGAAGTTCTCGACTTTATTAAATCAGGAAAATCTAATAACACTAAAGTCTCAATTAATTTATCTGCACTTCAATGCGGTGTTACTAATTACAGTACCCAAATAAAACGATTCATCGATAACACCGGGGTTGATCCTTCATTAGTCGAATTTGAAATAACGGAATCTCTTTTGATTGGTGATTTCAGTCAAGCCGAAATGTTTCTAACAGATATAAGTAATCTAGGGTGTACAATCGCATTGGATGATTTTGGAACGGGCTACACATCATTTGAATATTTAACCAAACTTCCCATAGATGTCATCAAAATTGATCGTTCACTCATTACAGATATTCATGTGAAAAAGAATTTGCAAAATATTGTAAAAGCCATTGTCACAATGAGTGAAAGTTTAGGTATTGAGAATGTATTTGAGGGTGTTGAAACTGCAGATGAGTTAGAGATGGTTTCACGATTGAACGGTAAAGTTATACAAGGATATTATTTTAGTAAACCTTTAGAAATTGATCAAATTGATAGTTGGTTTAATACACCTAAAAAGTCTACTCAGAGTAATTAATATCAAAGAAATATCTGAATCACCCCTCGCCACTGCAAACGGATGATTATGTTCATTACGAACGCTGTATAATGGCCACAGGCCAACAGCGGAGTATTTAATATAATCCGTATTATGCATTTTCGATTTTTTGTTTATTTACATGTTGTAATGATTTTTGGCATGTTCAATTGTGACTTTTAGATTTTTATATGATGTTTCTAGTGAGTCTAGGTTTGCTAAAAAACTTTCAATTTCTTGTAAGCTTATTGTTTTTTTATAATCTATTATTTCATTTTTAAGTAAATTGAGATCATCATCAATTTGTTTTAATGCTTCAATTGTTTCTTTGTAATACTTTATTTTTTCGGGAGATAATTTTGATTTGTTTCTTTCGACGTATCCTTCTAATTCAAGTGTTGTAAGTATATATTCTGTTTTTGTTGTATTGATTTTGTTTATTAGTATTGTTCTTTTATTGTCTATTTTTTGTTTGTTATTTGATTTCCATTGCCAAATTGGCATTATTATGGATATAAATATTGCGAAAATTGAAATTATTATTGCCCATTCTGCTATTTCCATTGTTTTTTTTAGTTCCTTTGGCAATTTAATGTTTTAAGAAGTACGGGTATCTATTACACCCGTACTTTACCCCGGTATCCCGGTGTAACTTGGTTATTTATTGGTCAATTATCATTTCACCTGAAGGCGACACTTTTACGTAAGTTATTGATTTTTCAAGTATAAAATGGGCTAATTCACTTTCTCTTAGAGGTGCTTTTTCTTTTGACACTAGTATCCTGTTGATTTCTATATGTTTTTTCTTATATCTTCACTTTCTTTTTTACTTAATCTTAAGTTTTCCATATTTTTATCTCTTTTAGGGATGTAGCCAAGTATACATGTGTCTGAAGGCATAATATATATTATGTTAAATTGAGTTATTATCTCGATATGCGTGTAAATGAGCTATCTATGGGGTTTTAAGGTCTTTAAGACCTAATCACTACGACATTCATTAAATACATGTGCATTACAGGCACTACAGGTCTCTTCATCTAGCTTCTTATAGATGGTCTTAATTGCATCTTTTTTTGAGTCAAAAAAGTGCTCATTTCCTACCTTAGCAACAAAACAATTTTTGCTAATATATTCATAAACACTGGCTTTTAACTCTGCAAAGTAAAGGCCACCACCTAATTGTTTTAAACGATTGGCATCCGTAACCAGCGCTTCTGCACCACTGAGATCTATAAAGTTAATTCCGGTTCCAATAATTAAAATGTGTTTTACATTTTCCTGTTCAATCAAATGATGTAGGCGGTTTTGAATATGGTTAATTGAACCAAAATAAATCGACATATCAATACGAATAATTTTTAATTGTGGACACTGGTTTAGTGGTTTCTTGGTTATATTAATCAGTTTTTTCTTACCTGATTTTTCGTCCGTATCAGGAGCAAGGGTAACAATTTCTGGTGTAGATGTACGACCAAGAAAAATCACCAGGGACAATAATACACCAAGGTAGATCGCAAACTCTAATTCCAGGAATAAAGTAGCAAAAAAGGTTGTTAAAAGAATGGATGATTCAGACTTACTGTATTTCAATATTTCTTTTATGTGATGAGTATCGATTAAGTTATAAGCAACAATTAAAATTACACCACCCATTGCAGCAACAGGTAAATACGCGGTTAAAGGAGCTATTAACAAAACGATTATCATTAATATAAGAGCTGCAAAAATTGCTGAAGCAGGCGTTTTGGCACCTGACGCATAGTTAATGCCTGAACGGGTAAATGAACCTGAACCTGCATAACTAGAGAAAAAACTACCTGTTAAGTTTGATAAGCCCTGCCCTATAAACTCCTGGTTTGCATCGATACGTTGGTTAGATTTCGTTGCAATTGCACGACTAATAGAAACTGCTTCGATTAAGCCTAAAAGAGCTACTGCGAAAGCTTCTGGTGCAAGCATTTTTATTGATGCAAAAGAGAAATCAGGCAACGATAAGGGAGGAAGATGCGCTGGGATTTCTCCAACTAATTGAATGTTATGTCCACCATTTGAAAAGTAAAAAGCGACAAAACTACCTACAATTAAACCAATTAATAGGTTTGGTATTTTGGGTAAATATCGTTTTATTAATAATGCGGATATGAGCGTTATCATTGCAGTAATAAGAATATATATGTTGGTATTCCCTACTTCATGCCAAAGCTCGACCCAGGTATGAAAAAATGATTCACCTTTAGCGATATGTACGCCAAGTATGTTTTTCATTTGACTCGTTGCAATTAAAATTGCAGCACCTGCAGTAAATCCGATTACAACAGTATGAGAAACGAAGTTAACTAATGAACCTAAACGCGCTAATCCAAATGCAAGCTGATATATACCAGCGAGAAATGTTAGCGTTAAAACGAGTGATATAAATTCGGGTGTACCGGGTTCGGCATGATTACTAATTGCTGCAAATACAACAATAGATATGGCTGTTGTTGGTCCGGAGATAAGATGGCGAGATGAGCCAAATAATGCTGCAATAATGGGCGTGACCATTGCAGTATACAAACCAAATTCCGGTGGTAATCCCGCAATGGTTGCAAACGCAACACCTTGCGGTAAAACAATAACGGCACCTGTAAAACCGGCAATAAGGTCGGCTTTTAATGTATCTTTTGTTATTAATTTAAACCACTGCAAAAACGGAAAAATTGAGTGTAATGTCATTATTGGTATGTACTCTTAAAAATTAAAGATGATGATATGCTTTCGTTAGGTAATTAGTGGCCTATTCCTTATTCAATAGAATAAAAAACCATATATAACGATAAGTCTTAAATAAACACAGGATTGTAAAAAAGAAACCTTACAAGTCGTTGATTATATCAGAAATCACTAATATTCTCCAGCGAGCCATATTTACCAATATATAAGGTATATTTAGATAATCTGGTATAATTCTTTGTTCTTTAACCTTACAAGCAGACTAAATCACGTGACTAAAACCGCCTTTTCCTCACTTCCGCTGGATTCTGAGCAGCTTTCTAATATCCAATCGCTGGGTTATGAACAAATGACACCGATCCAGGCTCAAGGTTTACCTGCCGTTCTTGAAGGTAAAGATTTATTGGCTCAAGCAAAAACCGGCAGTGGTAAAACAGCCGCTTTTGCCATTGGATTATTGCACAAGCTTGATGTAAAGAAATATGAAACTCAGGCATTGGTACTCTGCCCTACTCGTGAATTGGCGGATCAAGTCAGTAAAGAAATTAGACGTCTTGCTCGCGCAATTCCTAATACCAAGATACTTACCTTATGTGGCGGTAAACCAATTGCCCCTCAATTGACTTCGCTCGAGCATAGCCCGCATATCGTAGTGGGAACACCAGGACGAATACTTAAACATCTGGTAGATAAACATTCTTTAAATCTGGATAACCTGGGTATATTGGTATTAGATGAAGCGGATCGCATGTTAGACATGGGTTTTCATGAAGATATCATGCAAATCATTCATAACACACCAACGACACGACAAACGCTTTTATTCTCCGCAACCTACCCGGAACAAATTAAAGATATAAGTGGTGCAATTCAAAATGATCCTGTTGATATTCGTTTGGAAACATCTCATAACGAAAATAAGATCAAACAGGTTTTTTATGAATTTGAAAAAGGTGAAAGAACACAAACACTAATTTCTTTACTACATCATTATCGACCACAATCAACAGTAGTTTTCTGTAACCGTAAACAACAAGCCAAAGAATTAGCTGAGGCCTTATGGGCTGAAGGTTTTCATGCGCTAGCCTTGCACGGTGATCTGGAACAAAAAGATCGTGATCAGGTATTGGTTCAATTCTCAAACAAAAGCAGTTCTATCCTCATTGCAACAGATGTTGCTGCGCGAGGAATAGATATAAAAGATCTGGAAGCAGTAATTAACTTCGAGATAACGCCTGATCCGGAAATTCACATTCATCGTATCGGACGTACAGGCCGTGCCGGAAATGAAGGCCTTGCTCTCACTTTGTTTATGGCCTCAGAGGCACACAGGGTAAACAGAATTGAAGAGTATCAAAACACCACATTCAAAATTGAAAATACAAGCCATCTAAAAAGGCGTGAAAACTTTAAACTTAGTCCCCCAATGGTGACATTAAGTATTAATGGAGGACGTAAAAACAAAGTTCGTGCCGGAGATATTTTAGGTGCTTTAACTGCAAAGGCTGATTTACCAGGTAAGCAAATTGGTAAAATTGATATTTTTGATATGATTTCTTATGTTGCCATTGAGCGCCCTATTGCAAAACAAGCGTTAAAGATTCTCTCTGAGGGCAAGATTAAAGGACGCAAATTCAAAGTGCGAAAACTTAGCTAATTCAGCTATCTTTCATTAGGTTTTCTTGTATAGTTCAAAACAGAAAATCAATAATAATATATAAAAATATAGTGGAGACAAAATGGAAACTTCAGGCATTATTACCCTGGTCATTATTGGCGCAATTATCCTTTATGTGATTTCAATCTTTAATACACTTGTTGCATTACGTAATCGATTCAAAAATGCATTTTCACAAATTGAAGTACAACTCAAACGTCGTTACGATCTTATTCCCAACTTGGTAGAAACCGCTAAAGGTTATTTAAAACATGAACGTGAAACATTAGATGCAGTGATACAAGCCCGTAACGGTGCATCAAACAGTTTAGCTGCGGCACAAAAAAATCCTGGCGACGCATCTAGCATGCAAGGCTTAGGTCAAGCGGAAGGAAATCTTGCTGGCGCTCTGGGTAAGTTCAATGTAGTTGTTGAAGCCTATCCTGATTTAAAAGGCAATCAAAATATGATGCAACTCACTGAAGAGCTCACCAGTACTGAAAACAAAGTGTCTTTTGCACGACAAGCTTTTAATGATCAGGTAATGGAATACAACACATACAAACAATCCTTCCCGCAAAATATTTTTGCAGGCATGTTTGGCCATATGAAAGATGCTTCGTTACTCGAGTTTGAAGATAGCGCACAAATTCAGGCAGCACCAAAAGTTTCATTCTAAAGTTATAACAGGATGAATTTTTTTAAAGCCCAGGATCAGGCACGTAAAAACACAACTCGACTAATTATTTTATTTGTATTAGCGATAGTTTCTTTGGTTTTTCTTACCAATGTTCTAATTATCGGTACTTTCGCCTTTATGGATACTGGTGAAACAGATTCCTTCTTTAACGTATTCAATATCTATTTCACACAAAATGCTGTGCTGGTTATTTCAATTGGAGTAAGTCTGCTTATTATTATCGGCAGCACTTATAAAGTTATCTCTCTATCCAAAGGTGGCCCAGCCATCGCAGAGTTACTAGGTGGCCAAATTGTTCCACAAAGTACAAACTCACTCGAAGAAAGAAAACTTCTTAATATAGTAGAAGAAATGTCGATTGCGGCAGGTATGCCTATTCCCAAGGTTTATTTACTCAATGAATCATCAATTAATGCCTTTGCTGCAGGACAGTCACACAGCAACGCAGTGATCGGTGTGACTCAAGGTGCAATCACACAATTAACACGAGCCGAGTTACAAGGTGTGATTGCTCATGAGTTTAGTCATATCCTAAATGGTGATATGCGACTTAATCTTCGCTTAATGGGAATATTACACGGTATCTTATTAATTGGAATTATTGGTCAACATATTGTTAGTTCTCTGCGCTATCGCTCTAGCGGTAAAAAAGACGGTGGTGGCGCCATTATTGTGATCGGTCTGGGATTAATGGTTATTGGTTATGCTGGCACGTTCTTTGGTAAGTGGATTAAAGCATCAGTTAGTCGTCAAAGAGAATTTCTTGCTGATGCTTCTGCTGTTCAATTTACACGAGATAAAAACACCATTGCCGGCGCATTAAAAAAAATCGGCGGTCTGGCTGAAGGATCCATATTAGAAACCCCCGCTGCTACTGAATATAGTCATGCATATTTTGCAAATGGTGTTAGTTCATTTTTTGAATCGATATTAGCAACTCATCCACCATTAGGAGAGCGAATCAAACAAATTGATCCTGGCTGGAACGGTCGCTATACAAAACCAAAACCTGTTACTGAAGATAAAGCCGATACAGAAAAAGACAAGAAATCACCTATTGCTGGTGTAGCGGTTACAACTGCAATATTGACGGGGATTGACCAGGTTTTTAATCAAATCGGAACACTAAGCGCAACAAATATTGAATATGCACGTCAACTTCTTATAAATTTACCTGACTCAATCAGAACGTCTTCACAAAGTGCATATTCAGCGCGTGCGATGGTCTATGCATTGCTTATTCGAGAGCAAAAAGACCAGGATAGTGCATGGAAACTTTTACAAGAACATGCCGCCGACACTATGCCTGCATTAACAAAAGAACTTGTAAATATAAGCAGTGATTTGGACGAAAAACTTATCTTGCCGATACTTGAGCTATGTATTAATGCTTTACGTGAGCTGTCACAAAAACAGTATGAACAATTCAAACATACTATTGATACTATCATTACTGCAGATAAAACAGTTGATCTAAATGAATGGGTAATACAACGTCTTGTCTTACAACAACTGGATGAACATTTTGCTATTCGTAAACCAGCGAAACAAAAACATGCTTATTTAGGCGCAATTAAAAATGAAGCTGAGACACTTTTATCTCTTATTGCATACACAGAACATAAAGACGATGAAACACAAGCAGAACAGGCTTTTAATTTTGGGGTAAAAGAGATTGGTGCACACGCATTTAAAATTATTCCAAAAAGCGAACTTACGTTAAACAGTATTAACGCATCACTTGATCAATTAATGCAACTCAAGCCATTATTAAAGTCACGTATTTTGAAAGCATGTGCCGCAATCATTATGACAGATGGTAAGACAACACGAAAAGGGATTGAATTATTCCGAACTATTTCCAGCAGCCTGGACTGTCCTGTCCCACCACTCAATATTTAATCCTAATTAGATATTGATTAAGGACGATAGCTTTTTATTATGTTTACATAATTGCTGTGTTCATAAGCAGCAGGATCTATTGCACAAGACTGACTTACACTGCCCTGCATTTGTTTAACAGAGTCATACTCTTTTTCTTCCAGCCAATTCTCTAGCTGTTGCAATAATTCAGCGCAATAATCAGGACCATTGTTTAACAATACACTACATAAATGTACAGTATCAGCACCTGCCAGTAATGCTTTAATAATACTTTCAACAGTATGGAATCCACCTGTTGCTGCCAATGATAGTTCTACTCGACTTCTGAGCAGAGCGATCCATCGAATTCGTAAGAGGGATTCGATTGGGTTTGATAATTCAATCCTGGGTGTGACGGTCAATGTTTCAAGATCAATATCAGGTTGATAAAAGCGATTAAACAGAACAACACCTGCTGCACCCGAAGCCTGTAATTTTGTGACCATGTTGGCGACGGATGAAAATTGTGATGATATTTTCATACTGACAGGAATCGTAATCTGCTTGTTTAATCGGTTTAATAATTCTATATACCGGTTTTCAACTTGTTCACCGGTTTGTTCAGGATCGGTTGCAATATAATAGACATTCAGTTCTAAGGCATCAGCTCCCGCCTGCATCATTTCTTTTCCGTAATCTATCCAGCCACTATTAGAAACACCATTGAGACTAGCAATCAC
>JAUVEN010000033.1 GCA_030594815.1 Gammaproteobacteria bacterium | reverse complement strand
TAACTCAGGTAAAAGTTTTGCCAGGTCTTGCATATTTAATGTGCCGGTTTGCGAATAGATTAAACCCACACCAATTAAAAAGAAGGTTGCACCAATGGTGCCCATGATTAGGTATTGATAGGCTGAGGTCAGTGCCTGACGATTTCTACCCAGACTGATCAGCGCATAAGAAGAAAGCGATGATATTTCTAAAAAGACAAAAACATTAAAAAGATCGCCGGTTTGCGTGATCCCCAATAAGCCGGTTAAGCAAAGTAAAAAAGCACTGTAGAAAAGTGGAATTTGATGTTGCGGAATTTCTTTTTCGACGCTGAGTAAAGCATAAGGCAAAGTAATCGCTGCAATTGCCGTAACAATTAATGCAACTAATGCATTCACTGCGTCAATACGATATTCAATTCCCCATGGTGGAGCCCAGCCGCCCAACTCATAACTGATCACACCATCATTAAGTACCATCCACAGTTGGTTACTGGCAAGAAAGGCACAAATAAATGTGATGATTAATGTTGCAAGCCAGGGTAGTCGACCACGCGGTAAAACCGCAACTATCGGTGCTGCTATCAGGGGGATAACGACAAGTAACAGACTAATGTGATTTCCCATTATAATGAATGATCCATTTCGTGAATTTCATCTTCTTCAATAGTGCCGTAGGATTCTTTAATTCGCACCACCAGGGCTAGGCCCAGTGCAGTGGTTGCGACGCCAACCACGATGGCGGTGAGGATCAAAACATGCGGTAATGGATTCGAATAGAGTTTTACCCCTTCAGTAATAATGGGGGCAGCACCATCTTTCACAGTGCCCATGCTGATGTAAAGAAAGAAGACTGAAACCTGAAAAATATTCAGTCCAATAATTTTTTTAATCAGGTTGCCTCGACTGATCACCGTGTATAAACCCACCATCATTAAAAAAATAACAATCCAGTAATTATAATGGCTAATAATAAAATCCATTATGGTCTGCCTCGGCCTGCAAAAGCGAAAAAAATAATCAACATGACAGCAGTAACGGTCATGCCGACGCCCAGTTCGACTAATAAAATTCCGAGATGTTGACCTTTAATTTGTGTGCTGCCTAATACACTGTAATCAAGGTAGTTAGCGCCAAGAAAAAGTGAAACCACACCAACGCTGGCATAAAGCACAACGCCAGCACTGGCTAGTAAACGTAAGATGTGTGGAGGAATAATTTTTTCTGCGGCTTCAAGTCCAAATACCAAAGCATAAAGTATTAATGCAGCACTAAAAATTACGCCAGCTTGAAAGCCACCGCCGGGTCCAAAGTCACCATGAAATTGAACATAGAGTGCAAAAAGTATAATGAGTGGAATAAGGAATTTTGCGACGATGCGCAAGATAGGGTTACGTTTCATCCTCTTCCCTTTTTTTATTTGTTCTTGGATTGGAATTAGGACTTGAAGGTTTGCCGCCTAACAACAATAAAACAGCAACGCCAGCGGTAAAAATAACCGCAACTTCACCTAAGGTATCAAAACCCCGATAACTTGCCAGCACGGCGGTAACAATATTGGGTACACCGGTTTCTGGCAGTGCATTGTTAATGTAGTACTGTGCAACATGCGTGTTTGCCGGCGCAGCTGGATCACCAAAGCCCGGAATGTCCAACGTGCCGTAAACCAACGCCATACCAGTAATGGTAACCACGGCTAATGGCAACCAGGGACGATGAGCATGGCTGCGTTTTTCATTATGATTTTTTGTTAACGCTAACGTAGTTAACATTAATATTGTTGAAATGCCTGCACCGACTGCTGCTTCAGTAAATGCAACATCAAGCGCATCCATAACAACAAATAATGTGGCTGATAATAAACTGAAAATGCCAAATAACATGATGGTGGCAAAAAGATTTGTGGTGCGAATTATGGCGATCGCTGTTATTGCCAGAAAAGTCAGTAGAATAATATTGATAATGAGATCAATCATTGTTTCTTCTCATCATCTGCCAGCTTAGGTTTAAGGCCGCTGTGTAGTGCAGCACTGGCTAAAGCATGTGAAGCGGTTGGACTGGTAAAAAAGAGAAAAACAAAAATCAGAAATAATTTAAAGGCGGCGAGACTTAAGCCCGCTTGTAAAGCTAAACCAAGTAATATGAGTATGGCCGATAAGGTGTCAGCGATACCAACAGCATGCAGACGACTATAAAAATCGGGAAAACGATGAATACCGATGGCACCAATAATGCCCAGTATTCCACCCACGGTTAGACATACCCAACTTAGAATATCGATGATCATTCAGTATCTGCCTTTGCCGAGTCTATTTTATCGACACTACTGGAATGAAAGTCACCGACGGTAACCAATTTTAATACTGCAATGACACCAATAAAGTTGATTAATGCATAGACCAATGCGATATCCAGCAAATCTGTACGATTTGATATAAAAGCCCAAACGGCAATCAGTAATACCGTCTTGGTGCCAAATAAATTAACCGCAGCGATACGATCATAAACCGTAGGGCCTGCGATAGCCCGCGCAAGTGCGAGTCCCATGGTGATAAGAATGGCGAGAGAAACAACAATAAACATTATTTTTTAATGACTACGTCAGGAATTTTTTTGGCCATACTGCCCTCGGTAAGATCTTCAGAGGCTTCTTTTGTTAGTGCGTGAATCGTTAGTGTATCTTTTGACAATGCTACGCTGACTGTACCCGGAGTTAAGGTGATGGAATTGGCATAGATAACACGTCCCAAGTCAGACTTTTGTGGAACGGGAATGTCTACTAATTGTGGACTGATACTGCTTGGCTTCATAATGCGTTTAACAACGTCAATATTAGCTTTTACTATTTCGTTAAGAATATAAATAAAAAAAGCAGGAAATTGAGAAAAGAGATGAAAAGGATAACTTTCATCATCAAAGAGGTTCATCCTTATTGCCAGAAAAACGGTTAAAGCAATAGACGCCAATCCAAGCCCGAGCATAAGGGGCTCAAAGTATCCCGATAATAAAATCCAAAACAGACACAGTAATAGGGTAAAGCCGAACATTTTCATCTGGATAATACCGCATTTTAAATTCAGAGTTTAAAATACACAAAAATCAGTCAGAATGCCATTATTTATGGCATGGACAATGAACAGCGAGTACCGCTATGCTGATTTTTACATAATAAAAAACGGGCTCCCATTTATATGAGAGCCCGCTTTGTTGTTTGGAACGGATTAAATTAAAGGTAAAAGGCTAAAATAAACTCGCATTTAACCACATGTGGACCCAGATACTGGCCGCGTAACCCAGACCAATTGCCCATGTCCATTTTAGATGGGCAAAGAAAGTGTAAATACCGCGCGCTTGTCCCATTAGAGCAACACCTGCAGCAGAACCTACTGAAAGCAAGCTACCACCGACACCGGCAGTTAATGTTACAAGTAACCATTGTCCATCACCCATTTTAGGTTCCATGCTCAGTACAGCAAACATGACCGGAATATTATCAACAACAGCAGAAAGTAAACCTACCGCAATATTGGCTGGAGTAGGCCCCCATTGGGTATACATAACATCAGAAGCTAACGCTAGATAACCAAGAAAACCTAAACCACCTACTGCGACAACAACACCGTAGAAGAACAACAAGGTATCCCACTCAGCACGCGCTATTTTATTGAAAACATCAAATGGTATGATGTCACCCACATTTCGATCGGCTTTCTCACCATCATATGCTGAACTTCTAAAGTCATGCGTTTTCTTCAGGTAAAAACCAAAGAACTGTAAATAGGCAAGACCAGTCAACATACCCAGTACAGGCGGTAAATGCAGGAAGTTATGATAACTAACAGCTGTAGCTATCGTTAACAGGAACAGTCCAACAATAACTAATCCGCCACGTTTCATAACAGTATCTTCATTAGCAGCAACAGGTTTTTCATTCGGTATAGCAAAATGCATAATGGCAGCAGGTACAACAAAGTTAACAACCGCTGGAATAAATAAAGCAAAGAACTGATCAAACTGTAGAATGCCTTTTTGCCAAACCATTAAGGTCGTAATATCACCGAATGGACTGAATGCACCACCGGCATTTGCTGCAACAACAATGTTAATTAATGCAAGAATAACAAAACGCTGGTTGTCACCACCCACAGCCATAACAACTGCAGCCATGAGTAATGCCGTCGTTAAGTTATCTGCGACTGGGGAGATAAAGAAAGCAAGAATACCGGTTATCCAGAATAATTGACGGAAACTGAAACCTTTATTAATTAACCATGCACGTAATGCATCAAATACCTGGCGTTCTGACATTGCATTGATGTAAGTCATCGCAACTAAGAGGAATAACATCAGTTCAGAATATTCCAGCAGGTTATGACGAACAGCAGCTTCAGCAGTATGTGGCATGCCATTACTCACATAGATATAACCAATGAGAGCCCAGATAATACCGGCAGCTAAAATAACAGGTTTAGATTTACGCAGATGGGTAAATTCTTCTGCCATAACAAATAAGTAAGCAATAACAAAAATAGCTAAAGCGGCATAACCGACAGGGTGATTTGTAAGATTAAGTTTTTCTGCGGTTGCTGTTGAAGCAAGCGTTAAGCCTGGTAACAAAAGCATCATTAATACAGTAAGGATTTTATTCACGAAAGATTCCCTCTTTAAATAAAAACGGGGTGACATCCCGCTCAATCTTTTTTAGATACAAAAACGGGGCAGAATTAATTCGCCCCGTTCGTTGTTTATTATTTATAGCTTAAAAAACAATGTTTAACATAGTGAGTGACACAATCAGGAATAGAATAGTCATGACACCACCTGCTTTTAAGAAGTCAGGTACACGATAGCCACCTGGTCCCATTATTAAAGCATTTACCTGATGTGTTGGAATTAGGAATGAATTTGATGTTGCAATCGCGACAGTCAACGCAAATACAGCAGGATCGGCACCGGCACCGATAGCAATGTTAACCGCTAGAGGTACAAGTAAAACAGTTGCGCCTACGTTAGACATTACCAAGGTAAAGAAGGTAGCAAGAACAGCAATAACAGCTTGTAATACCCAGGTCGGCACATCACCCATGAGTCTTAAAGTTGCATCAGCAATCCAGGCTGCGGTACCTGAGCTTTCAACTGCAAAACCTAACGGAATTAAACTTGCGAGCAAGAATACTGTTTTCCAGCTTACCGCTTCATAGGCTTCATCCATGCTCAGTACACCACTTAATACCATGCCTATGGCGCCAACGAGTAATGAAATAGATAAACGTAAGTCAGAGAAAAGAACGAGGCTTAATGCAATAGCAAAGAAAAATAAAGCAAAGCCCAATTTGTGCGGGCGGGCTTCTTCATGTGGATACTCCGTTGTAACAACCACGAAATTTTTGTGATCTTTTTCTAAACGAGCAAGTGAATCCCACATGATATGACCAACAAGGGTATCACCGGCTTGTAATGCCATATCACGAACGCCATCACCTTCACGAATTGTTTCGCCACCACGATGAATCGCCAATACTGCAAGGCCATAGGTTTTACGCATCCATAATTCGACAGATGTTTTACCGATTAATGAAGAGCTTGGTGGAATAACAACTTCTGCAACACCACCCTTTGTAGCAACCAATAAATCTGAGAATGTTGTCAGGTTAGTTGTTGCTTCAATTTTCGCGGTGTCTGTTAAGATTTTAACTGCACGGTTTGCTGCAATAATACCTAATGTTTGGCCTTTATCAATTTCTGTCTCACGGTGTGGCCAGATAGGTTCACCCTTTTGACCTGCACAAATAGCGACGACACGCATTTTATATTCATGTTCGATTTCAAGCACTTTTTTACCGACTAGGGGACTATCATCTAAAACAATAATTTCGTAAACATTATAGTCAGCACCATAGGTATCTTTTATGTAATCAACGGCACTTGTACCGTCAGTACCTTCAGATTTGTTTTTTGGTAAAACAAAACGTCCTGCAATAACGAAATAAAGAATACCCGTTGCCACCAAAGCTAAACCAATGGGTGTAACAGAGAAAATGCTAAAGGTTTCCATAGGAGTAACATTTTCAGGTAATGCTGAATTTGAAGTGAGGATTAAGTCATTCAATAAGATAAGTGGACTAGAGCCAACCATGGTAACCGTACCACCTAAAATTGCGGTGAAACCCATAGGCATTAACAGGCGAGACATCGGTAAACCAGTACGAGAAGAAATACGACTTACAACAGGTAAGAATAGTGCAGCAGCACCAACGTTTTGCATAAAGCTTGAAATGATACCGACAGTACCCGAAACGATAGGGATTACACGCTGTTCAGTATTGCCACCCACTTTAAGAATAAAGCTGGCTACTTTTGTCATTAAGCCTGTTTTATCTAAACCTGAACCAATGATCATGACCGCAATAATGGACATAACGGCATTACCGGAAAAACCATTAAATAAATTCTTTGGTTCAACCAGTGGAGCGGATAATCCCATGTAGGAGAAAAATAAACCGGTTAAACCTAATGTAACCATGACGGATACGGCGGCAACATCAACTGGAACAATCTCAAAGGCAAAGAGATAAATGGTGAGTAATAAAATAGCTGTTACCCATGCCACTTCAATCGAAGGAACAATACTGCTGAGGTATAAACCAAGCAGAACAAAAATTCCTGCCGGAATGAGTTTTTTCATGTTTAAATTTTCAAGAGCGTTAGCCAAGAGAACTTCTCCGATATAAATGGTAGATTTTAAATTGTTGTCCGCGAATGTGATCTGTTTACAACAAAGAATGATCGGGCGGTAATTAGCCCATCATTATATACTGAAATACAATCTTTGGATAGATGCTGGTATGATTTGAAGATGAAATATTGCTGATGAATCAAGGAGATAGGAATGAATTTAGGTAAGTTTTTCCCCTTTTTAACTTGGATTGGTGAGCTTAAGGATAAAGACGTACTTCGGGCTGACATAATAGCCGGGGTGACCGTTGCTTTAGTTCTGATTCCTCAATCGATGGCTTATGCCCAGTTAGCAGGCTTACCCGCTTACTATGGTTTATATATTTCATTTTTGCCGGTGATGATTGCTGCTCTTTGGGGCTCATCCCGTCAGCTTGCAACCGGTCCTGTTGCGGTGGTTTCAATTATGACCGCAACCGCCTTAGCGCCTATTGCTACAAGTCCCGAACACTATATTGCTTTAGCCATGTTTTTGGCTTTACTGGTAGGTTTGTTCCAATTGTTTCTTGGTGTCTTTCGTTTGGGTGTAATCGTCAACTTTTTATCTCATCCCGTTATCGTTGGCTTCACCAATGCAGCAGCATTAGTGATCGGGCTTTCACAATTATCTAAAATATTCGGTGTTAGCATGCCCGGTAATGCCAGCGATCATTTCCTAGGAAGGATATGGGGCGTTCTCGAGCAAGTTGGCGATACGCACATGTTAACCCTCATAATGGCAC
Source organism: Gammaproteobacteria bacterium (assembly GCA_030594815.1). Lineage (GTDB taxonomy): Bacteria > Pseudomonadota > Gammaproteobacteria > UBA6429 > Thiohalophilaceae > JAGLTQ01. Next base: position 20,724 of record JAUVEN010000033.1, on the reverse strand, counting down.
TAGCGGCATTGGCTATTATGCTTGGGCTAAAAAAATACTCTCCCAAAGCGCCGGGTGTATTGATTGCTGTGGCTTCTGCCATTGTTATTAGCTGGTTGTTCGGTTTTGAAGAGAAAGGGGGGACAGTTGTGGGCGCTATTCCTGAAGGCTTACCTAATCTGCAAGTTCCAATAATGAGTTTTGAGTTGATGAGTTCATTGTTACCCGCAGCCATTGTGATTTCTTTGGTTGGTTTCATGGAAGCGATATCTATTGCAAAGGCAATGGCGGCAAAAACAAAAGATCACATTGATCCGAATCAGGAATTAATTGGTCAGGGCTTAGGAAATATTGCCGGCAGCTTTACTCAGGCTTATCCAGCAAGTGGTTCGTTTTCCCGTTCAGCGGTGAATTTAAATGCAGGTGCGCGCACCGGTTTTTCATCGGTAGTGACAGCTATTATTGTTGTGATCACATTGTTATTTTTAACACCGTTGTTATACCACTTGCCTCAGGGCGTACTGGCGGCAGTGATTATGATGGCAGTATTTGGTTTAATTAATTTTAAAGCAGTGATACATGCATGGCGAGCCAGTAAACATGATGGTCTTGCTTCTATTGTGACTTTTATTGCGACATTAGGTTTTGCACCACATCTGGATCAAGGTATTTTACTGGGTGCAGGACTTGCCATAGGTTTGTATTTATACCGCACCATGAGCCCGCGCATTGCATTCCTCGGACGTTTTTCAGATGGCACCTTACGTGATATTAGTGTTCATACAGACTTACCCGTTGATGAGAAGGTTGTTGCGGTACGTTTTGATGGTTCGCTTTATTTTGCCAATGTATCGTATTTTGAAGAAGCCATACTGAAAGCAGCAGCCGATCATCGGGAAGCTAAATTTATTTTGGTTGTGGGAGATGGTATTAATCAACTTGATGCTTCAGGTGAAGAAGTCTTACATCACCTGGTACAACGATTACATGATAATGGTGTACAACTGGTATTTAGTGGTCTGAAACGTCAGATTCTAAAAATTATGATTAAAACCAAATTGATTGAGTTTATTGGAAAACAGAATATCCATGCGACTGCCGATCAGGCTTTGGAAGCGATTTATCAGCAATTGGATGCGGCGGCAGAGGGAGAAGTGTATTGCCCATTACGTCCTGGCTTTAAAACTGAAAATTACCAGCGGGTTGAGAGTTAGTTATCTTGTTGACGGGATTTTCCAGTTGAATACAACCATGATAATAGTGTTAACAGAATGTATAGCCCCACTATAAAAAATATCTGATTTAGTTTAAAACTAATTTCATAATAAATAATTAATATAGTGCCTGTCATCAGAGCAAGAAAAGCAATAATAGTAAGAACTGATGATGAGTCAGTTAAATTACGAATTGTATAATTTGCATATGCCATTAATAAAGAAACTAATAAAAATGTTATACTGCCAAACTCCAGTATCAATTCCAGAGAGCCAATTAGAACAAGACAAAAAGCTAAACCAGACATAGCCAGAATTGCATAGATTGGTATCTGGTTTTTTCGTACAGAAAGAATAGCCGGGAAATAACCATCTTTAGCAATAACCGCGACTTGTCTTGAAGCCCCGAATATTGTTCCGCTAATAGCACTACTCGTTGCAAGCAGTGCTCCCGCTATAACCAAATCAGTTCCCCAATGTCCTAAAATTTTATCTGCACCTGCCGCAAGCGCATATTCTTTATTATTAACGATATCATCAAAGGGGATAGCAAGTATTGCACCTAATGAGATAACAAAATAAATTAATACCGCCAGAAAGATTGCTGAATATATTGCTTTAGGAATGTTTTTTTCAGGCTCTTCCATTTCATTTACAGCATTGATAACAAGTTGAAAACCTTCATAAGCAACAAATGTAATAGAAGCAACAATTAGTATAGATAGAAAACTCGCGTTATTGTTATCGTGTAGTAACACGGGGAGAGTTGTTTGGCTGTTGTTAATAAGAACAAATGAAATGACGACCAGAATCACCAGTTTGGTATAAACCATTAAATCTTCGAGTTTACCCATACCTTTCACACTCCAGATATTTATAAGTGTAAAAGTAAGAAGGATTAACCCGGCGACAAGCTTGCGTAACCATTCGCTATCAGAAACATTAAATCCACTGATTGCATAAGATGCAAAAGTATATGAGTAAAGAGCAAGAGTACTGATATAACCGAATACAACCCACCAGCCTATCAGTGATGCGGCAAAATGAGAGCCTGGAAATGTCTTCTTATAAAAAGAGTAGGTGGCACCTTCATCTTTATAATAAATGGCTAATTTAATGTATGAGTACGCTGCGAGCGAAGCAATCATCCCACCAAGAACAATAGCGAGTGGTGTGAAAACACCAATCATTGATACTGATATTCCAAGAATAGTGAAAATTCCGCCACCAACCATCCCGCCAAGAGCAATAGCGATTAGCTCTGGAACACCGAGTGCTTTATTCCGCTTTCTGTGGATATTGTGTTTATGATTATTCATGGATGTAGTTCAGATTACTTTATCGACATGCATAAAAAAAGCCCGACTAATGTCGGGCCTCTTTTTAATCAAGTTTGATTAGTCTTACTGACGAACAGCTGGACCATTAATCTTGATACCGTTACTCATATAAGTATGGAAATACTCAAGAGCTACGTACTCTGGATGCTGCTTACCTTTCTTACCTTTCAAAGGCTTAGCACGAACTTGCTTGTTACAACCGCCGTAACGACGTTGGATTGTACCAAAACCATCGAATGGACCCGCTTTGCCTTTTTTCTTAGCAGTTTTAGAAGCCCATTTACGACGCCATACCGGGAAGTGCGAAGTATGACCTAATGCAGGTGAAAGTAAGTTACCACGAGCCATCATGCCATGGTTATATACGTGACAATCAGCACAAGAGAAGTTCAACTGACCACGTTTACCATAGAAATGCCTTTTACCCTGGTTATAGACTTTCATTGATTTTCTGCTGCGATCAATCTTAACGTCAGTCTTTTTACCTTTAGAAGTACTTGTCATGTAAGCCGCGATACCTGCGAATTTACCTTTGCCATACTTTAACTTTTCTTTCTTGGTGTTAAAGCCATTCTTCTTGATGCAAGCCATAAGGTCGCCTTCTAAAGTATGAACTTTTCCGCCTTTAAACATTGGATAGTTTTGACGAACACCTTTGCCACCATTAGGGAAACATTTAGCAACACCATACTTTTTAAATAAACGAGCGCCTGCATCGACACCGTCTTCGTATGGAGGGAACTCTTCAATGTTTTCCCATTCTGCACGACGGTTTTCATCTAATGCATAGATACCGTTTGCATAGTCTTGTCGTGAAACTCCTGGGTTCATTTTTGTGAAATAAGCACGAAACTTTTTCAAATCACCCTTAGGAGAAGCGTCAGCGACGATCGGCGATAAACCGATAAGCATTGCTGTTGCTGCCATGATAATTTTTTTCATTTTAAAAACTCCTGTCATCTATAAATGAGTAAGGATTAGTTATAGTTATTGTTATTAACGAACTTTAGTGCTCGCTGATTCAGAACCACCTTTGTTATCAGACCATGTTAATTCCACAGAATCGCCTTTCTTAGCGCCTGCAAACTGGAATGATAAATAAGGGTTTTTAGAAACAGCACCGCCCCATTCACAAAGAATCACTTCTTTACCGTTGTGTTTACCACTGACGGTTTGAATGAAATGAGCAGGTATCTTTTTGCCCGTTTTCTTGTTTTTACGCAGGCCTGTTTCCATAGGGTGAGTGATCAATGCTTTCACAGTGGCCACGCCGCCTTTATTAGAAGCACGCAAACGAATTGATTTTTTAGCCATAATACTTTTCTCCTAAATTCGGTATTAACCGCCACAACCACCGATGGTCACTTTAACTTCTTTACGTGCGCTATATGCTTTACCACCGGCTTTAACAACCGCGATAACAGCAGAGGTTTTTTGCATCTTGATACGTGTTGCAACAAAACCTTGAGCAGACCCTTTCAGGACGAAGTTAGCCGTTAATGGACTGCCATTCTTCTCAGCAAGAATACTGATAGAAGTAACACCCGCGATTGACGTTTGTACTGTTACAGGTACAACCGCACCGTTTTCAGCAATATCAGGGGCTTTGATTTTAATGTCGCCACTGGTAGCTGTTGTGCTAATACCAAGGCCGCTTAACGCGTCAGGGACAGATTTAGCTTCAAAAGCTGATTTAGGCCATGCCGCTAATACAGCACGTGGGCTTAATAAACCCGCGCTGACAGCAACTGCTACACCGCTTGCGGCGAGTGTGCCTTTCATAAATGTTCTACGTTGCATATTGATTCCTCCAGAATAACGTAAACTAATATAAAGCAAGGAACAGGCCAACAAATAAATATGATTAAATTCAATCAGTTAGGTGCTTTTTTGAATGCTAAAGAGGTTAAGGAGGCGTGCATAATGCACGATGACAATTGCACTATGGGAAAGAGAGCCGGATTACTTTTTATAGTGCTGCAATTTTCGCCAAAGTGTTGATTTGTTAATGCCTAATGTTTCAGCCGTTTTGTCACGACTATCATTAAATCGTTTTAATAATTTTCGAATATAGCGCTTCTCAAGTTCTTCAAGAGTAGGCAAGTCACTGTCAATGGTATCCGTAGAACGCAGACTGGTGATTTCATCAAGCTTCATGACAGGTGCGTCCGCTAATGCAATTGAGCGTTCAATGAGATTTTGTAACTCACGAACATTTCCTGGCCAGTCATGAGCAAGAAGTTTTTTCATTGCATCATTATCAAAGCCTTTAACATCACGTTGGAAATTTTTTGCATAGAGTTCAATAAAATGATGAATCAATAAAGGTATGTCGTCACGATGTTCACGTAGCGGCGGCATGGTGAGTTTCACAACATTAAGCCGATGATATAAATCGTGTCGAAATTTATTTGTAATAGCGAGGCGTTCAAGATCTTTATTACTGGCAACAATAAAACGTACATCAATATCAATAGGTGCAATACCACCGACGCGGGTAATTTGTTTTTCCTGAATGACGCGCATGAGTTTGGTTTGCATTGCATCAGAAATATTACCAATCTCATCTAGAAAAACAGTACCACCAGAGGCAATTTCGAGTAGGCCTTGTTTGGTTTTTTGTGCGCCTGTAAATGCCCCTTTCTCATGACCAAATAATTCACTCTCAAGTAAGGTATCTGTTAGAGAACCACAATCAATAACAACAAAAGGTTGTTCAGCAAACAGGCTTTCAAAATGTACTGCACGTGCAGCAAGCTCTTTGCCGGTACCAGACTCACCCTCAATAATGACATTGCAACGAATATCGGAAATTTTCTGAATTATTTGATAGACATCCTGCATATTCTCAGACGTGCCGATCATGCCAAAGCTACTGCGTTCAGTGGAGAGCTGGCGTTTTAAAAAGTTGTTTTCTTCCAGTAATGCCTGGTGACCTAATGTTTTTTCAATGAGTATCTGTAACTCATCCATATCAAAAGGTTTTTTGATAAAGTCAGACGCGCCTAAGCGTAAAGCATCCACTGCATCATCAACATTGGCATAGCCAGTTATAATAATAAAGGGAATATCAGGGGTGTGTTCTCTAACGGCTTTTAGTAATTCTACGCCCGTCATTTTAGGCATACGCAAATCACTAACAATTAAATCAGCACCTTCTTTTTTAAAATGTTCAAGAGCCATTTGCGGAAGACGAAAAACAGTACAGGAATAACTTGCTTCTTCACTAAAGCGCAGCATGAGTTCACCGGCATTAGGATCGTCGTCAACAAAAATTATGCGAGGTTGTTGGTTCACTCTGTATCCTTCGTAATTTGTGTGGGCAAGGTAAGCGTCGCTGTGGTGCCCTTCATGTTTTTGGGGTTGTTGGTAATCATTAAATTACCTTGATGTGATTCAATTATACCTAAACTAACGGATAAACCTAACCCACTTCCGTCACCTTCTTCTTTGGTGGAGAAGAAAGGAACGTAAATATTGTTTAGATCTTCATTTTTAATACCACAACCAAAGTCTTGTATTTCAACTTCAATTTGATCTTTATCACATTTAACATTGATGTTAATTACGGCATTATCTTCACTGGCGTGAATAGAATTCAACAATAAATTAATGATAACTTGTTGAAGTTGCGCTTGATCGCCTTCAAAAACATCATCATCTTCATAGTTTAAGATGATTTCAATATGTTGAGTTTTCGCCGTTTGTTGTACTAATGATATTGATTTTTTTAACCATTCTTTTATTGAAAATGTCCGTAGCTGTGGAGGCATTTGTCGAGAAAAATTTAAAATACCTTTAATTATTTCTGATGCGCGTAATGTTTCATCGCGTAAAGAATCGATATCTTTTTGTAGGCTGGTTAAATTTTTAGTTTCTAATTGGCCCGCATTTTTTGCGATGGTTCGGCTGATCAATTTGCTATAAGACAAAATGTTATTTAAAGGATTATTAATTTCATGACCAATACCTGCGGCCATTTGTCCTATGCTGGCGAGTTTATTGTTTTGTAATGCCATTTTTTGAGCTTTATCACGTTCATTTTGAGTGTGAACTAAAGTGTCTGCCATATAATTAAAAGAAGATGAAAGCGTCTCAATTTCTGAAATAGTCTGCTTGGTATTAGCACGTTGTTCATATTTCCCATCAGCAAAAGATTTAAGTTGAAATGCCAGGTGACAAATTGGTTTGGATATTTTTCTTACTGCAAAGCCGGCCATAATTAATGTCAGCAATAATGCCGTTGCAGCAAATAGCCAGATAGCAATTCGATTATTCGCAAAGGGAGCAGATAAAATATCTCTATTTATTTGTGTTGCAATAACCCATCCTATCAACCGGTTTGGATAAGGGAAAAATTCAGAGTAATAAATGAGGGAGTCATTTTGTTTAATAATACCTTCAGCGCTTTGAATACTTTCGGTGAATAACATTTTGCTTAGTTGCTCTGGCAAGTTGAAAAAAGAAGAACGGGCTTGGGTGAGATGTAATTTTTTTACTTCGTCATATATTAGTAATCCGTGGCGAGAAAAATCGTCAGGGTTGTTTTCAGCAATAAGAATTTTACCTCGATACAAGCGGGTAGAATTATTTACGATACGATCTATTTGTTCACCATTAAGTGTGACAACTAAAGTGCCTACCCAAGTATTCATGTCGTAAAGAGGCACAGCATAATCAAGCAGAGGTTTAGCAAAACTATTTTCATTTTGTAATGCATGATGTGGCAAGGTGATATAACTTACTTCGTTTTTCGGCAGTTTTTCTAATATTTGTATAAATGCCGGGCTTGATATCTGATGTTCAACATAATTAATGCCTTGCAAGCTTTCATATTGAGCATGTCTGGTATTGTTTTTAGTTACTTTTACCAGGGTATCTCCCCGAATATCGAGTACACGTACCGTAAATTCACCAGGAATGATTGTTTGGAAGCCTTCAAGGTAGCGATTTATTTTTCTGCGTAAAAGTCGAATGCTTGGATGATTTTCGTCATTTGCAACAGACTTAAGAATAGGCATAAAGGATTTAATTGCCGTAGCTCGTGAGATGCCGAGAACCAGGTTTTGTGAATTTTGTAATTCATGTGAAATCTCAACCGTCATGCCATTAAGGCTGGTAATGATTTCGCGTTTAATTTCACGCTGGTAACTATATTCACTGTAATAGCTCGCCGCCAGGGCCAGTGCAACCAACGGCACCACGGTGGCGAAAAAGATAGATATAAATATGTGGCTACGAATACGCAAAAAATGAACCTGTTAGTAGTAATAGTTTGGTCTGTGCCCCGAGTTTAACGTGGATTATCTGTTACAGGAAATAGGCAAGCAGGTAGGGAGCGCGTATAATTTTGCTAATTTTTCATCATTAACAATAAAACGAATCAGGGAGTAAAAAATCATGAGAATTTGCTGGCCGCAGGCAACAATGATTCTACTCGTCGTTTTTCTGGGCATAAGCAGCATGTTAAGTGGCTGTGGTAAAAAAGGCCCTTTATACATTCCAAAAGATGCCGCTAAAACGCTGCAACAATAATTTCAGGTTTATTTATGGACTACTTTAACTATCGAGATAATCGGCTATTTGCCGAAGACGTAGCAATTGAAGATATTGCAAAAGAACATGGTTCGCCATGTTACGTCTACTCGCGCGCAACATTTGAGCGTCATTGGCGTGCTTTTGATGATGCTTTATCAACTCATGATCATTTGGTTTGTTTTGCGGTAAAAGCAAATTCAAATTTGGGTGTTTTAAATATCCTTGCAAAATTAGGTTCTGGTTTTGACATTGTTTCGGGCGGAGAACTCGAACGTGTGCTCGCAGCAGGTGGTGAAGCGGCTAAAATTGTCTTCTCTGGTGTAGGCAAAACAGCCAACGAAATGCGCCGCGCACTCGATGTCGGTATTCGTTGTTTTAATGTGGAGTCGGAAGCTGAGCTTATTTTATTGAATGAGGTTGCCGGCGATATGGGGGTTAAAGCCCCTGTCTCAATACGGGTAAATCCAGATGTTGACGCAAAGACTCATCCTTATATTTCGACCGGCCTTAAAGAAAATAAATTTGGTATAGATATTAATCTGGCACCGGAGGTCTATGAGCGAGCCAGTAAAATGGCGAACCTGAAAATAGAAGGTGTGGATTGTCATATTGGTTCCCAGCTAACTGAGACGCGTCCTTTTATGGATGCCTTAGATCGAGTTCTGAATTTAATAGACTTGTTATCCGACATGGGTATCGCAATTCATCATCTTGATCTCGGTGGTGGTTTAGGAATTCAATATCGTGATGAAACACCACCTTTACCTGCTGAATATGCTAAAGCGCTATCTGCGAAACTTGAAGGACGTGATTTACATATTCTTATAGAACCTGGCAGAGCAATAGCAGGTAACGCGGGAATTTTGGTTACACAAGTTGAATTTATAAAAAGTAACGATGAGAAACGTTTCGCAATCGTTGATGCGGCAATGAATGATCTAATGCGTCCTGCGTTATACAGCGCATGGCAAGATATTGTTCCTGTCACTATTAAAAAAGGTGAGAGTCAACGTTACGATATTGTAGGTCCTATCTGTGAAACAGGTGATTTTCTCGGAAAAGATCGTGATCTGATTCTTGAAGCAGGTGATCTGCTTGCCGTACGTTCGTCGGGTGCTTACGGATTTACCATGAGTTCAAATTACAATACGCGTCCGCGTGTTGCAGAAATTATGGTAGATGGTGATCAGATGCATGTTGTGCGTGAGCGAGAAACAATAGAATCACTTTATGCAAACGAGCATGTTCTTCCATAAGTAAATGATGGATCGAATTCCTGAAGAAGAGTTAATGCAGAGTGAAGAACAGGCAAAAGCATATGCTTTTGCTGACTTCTCTAAGCCACATGATTTATTTATCGAAACATTCCTGGAAAAACTTCCTGAGATACACCCCAGCTTTAATGATGTAGTACTTGATTTAGGCTGCGGCCCCTGTGACATCACTCGACGTTTTGCAAAGTCGTATGCAGATGCAGGTTTTCATGCGGTTGATGGTTCAGCAGTCATGCTTAAATTTGGGCAAGAATTAAATGAAAAAGCGGGTTTAACCGCCCGTATAAAGCTTATCGAAACCTGTTTACCAGATGTAAACTTACCGCAACAACATTATCACGCCATTATCAGCAATAGTTTATTACATCACTTAGCGGATCCTTTAAGTTTGTGGGAAACCATTCACAAACATGCAAAACCTTTTGCATATGTTTTTGTGATGGATCTTATACGACCTGTTGATGAGCAAACCGTTAAGTATTTATCTGATGAATATGCCGCAAATGAACCTGATATTTTAAGAGAAGATTTTGAAAACTCTTTACGAGCCGCTTATACTGTTAAAGAAGTGAGAAAACAGCTCGACAAAATGGACTTAGGTAAATTACAGGTTGAAGAAGTGAGTGATCGTCATATGGCTATATATGGCATTTTATAATCATAAGAATAAAAGTAAAGCTGCAGCAACCAATGCAGGTAAAGTTTGAAGATATAAGATTGAAATTTTTACTGTAATAGCACCATAAACACCTGCAATGATGATGCAAGAAAGAAAAAATAGAATTATTTGCGTGCCCATTTCAGGTGCCGGATGAAAGAAGCCCCAAAGTAGACCCGAAGCTAAAAATCCATTATATAAACCTTGATTAGCCGCAAGTACTTTTGTTTTTTCAGCATTCTCAGCTGAATTTCCAAATATTTTTCTTCCAGATTTCTTTGTCCATAAAAACATTTCAAGATATAAAAAACCAAAATGTTCAAAAGCAATAAATAAAATTAAAATTGAGATAGCAAGTTCCATTTATTTTCTCCAAAAATTAATATGAGTTATTTAGATTTAATAGTTGTTTATTATATAACTTGCTTAAACTCATTAATCCAATAATTGCACCTTGCAATGCTAGCCCCATCTCAGACTGGGTATCCCAGATATATCCTTGTGTACCGAGAAATGCGACGGCATCTTTACCTGATGCTAAAGCAACTCCCCATTCAATAAGCTCATAAAAGGCGCTAAAGCCTAAACAAAAATACAGTATAAAAAAGTTTCGCCGGACAGCATCCGGAATCACATTTTTTCTGATTATTATTTCCCGGCTAATCAAGACTGGTACAAAGCCTTGTACAAAATGGCCAGCCTTATCGTAGTTATTACGAGTAAAATTAAAAACATCTTTTAAATAATCAAAAAAGGGAACTTCAGCATAAGTATAATGGCCACCAATCATTAAAACAATGCTGTGAATAAGTATCAAAATATAAACAAGTGGAGTGAGATGAAATGTTGTATAGGTTTTTGCCATGACGGCAGCACCGATGATTGCCGGACCTACTTCTAATAACCAGGTGAATTGATCTTTAGGATTAATACCAGACAAAATAAGAAATAGTGCGAACGTTATAATCCAGAGATTCTTTTACATATTTTCCTAGATTAAATTATGAGAGCAACAACCGTAAAAGCAGGTTGAATTGCTCTCAATATTATTTATTTTACTTTAAAAAGTTCAACTTCAAAAATAAGTGTTGCGCCACCTGGAATTTTTGGTGGAGAACCGTTGTCACCATATGCTAATTCAGAAGGAATAATGAGCTTAATTTTTCCACCTTCTTTCATTAATTGAAGACCTTCAGTCCAACCTTTAATCACACGATTTAATGGGAACTCAATGGTTTTATTACGCTGAACGGAAGAATCAAAAACAACACCATTAATTAATGTGCCATGATAATGCACTTCAACCGTGTCAGTAGCCTTTGGTGACTTACCAGAACCTTCATTCAATACTTCATAAGCTAAACCAGATTTTGTCTGTTTTGCTTTGGTGTTTTTCTTTAAATAGTCAGCAATATAGTTTTTACCCTGTTCTTTAGTCGTCCCCATTGCTGATGTCATTCTTGATTCAAGCATGGTCTTTACTTTTGAAGAATAGGCTTGTGTATCAAGCTCTGCTTTATCGCCCTTCGTAGAAGCAGCTACTCCTTTAAGAACGGCTTTAATTTCACCATCCGATAAATTAAACGTTTTTAGTTTAGAGGCCCAATGATAACCGATGCTATAGAACGTCTTCTCATCATCAGTCTTGAGTTTGTAGTTATTATCGCCTGCCTGTGTGCAGGACATGGTTAATATTGAAATGGTTAAAAGTGCTGCAATTTTTTTCATGTGTTAATTCCTTAGAAGGTAATATTTATGAATAAGATAATGATGGCTTTCACTTACTATGCCAAGTATTTTATTTAAAAATTGGTAAATTATTTATTATTTGCGTGATCCAATAGGCTTAATTTTTCATTTATCTCATCGAGTTTTTATATAAAGAATCCGTCGTTTCAATATTTTTGTTTGCTCATGATATGAGCTTGGCTGAAACCAGCCGTTTCTAATATAAGGTCATAAGTAAAGCCTTTAGTGAATACGGCTGAGATAAATAAAGAAAAATGTAACTGCGATGATAAAAGATGATCGTGTATCAAAATATTTTTAAGCATTAATATAATAAATATCCTTGAATAATCTCATCTGGAAATATAAGTCAGAATAGAAAAGTATGATGAATCATAAGAAAAATTTAAGCAAACAAAACTATTGCATAACCAAGTATTATAAAGGTAAGTATAGCAACAGCAATACCAAGTATTCCTCTTTGCCAGCCCTTTAAATTGTCCCATTTCCCAGACATCTCTTTAAAAGGAATGCCTGTAATAATTTCTAACAGTCCCATTAAAGCAAAAGCCCCTGGTACTGCCAGAGGTATAATGAATTGTTTAACTATAAATGATTTTTCAAGATTGAAATCAACAAATAATATAAATATTACTATACATGTTAAAGAACCAATAAAGAATTTTACCCATTTGTTTGCATGAATAACTGAATCAAGAATTTTCACTTTAAATTAATTCTATATCAGGCAAATTCAAATAAACTTTGTCATAGGTGTCATATTTTTCTAATGTATCAATAACAACTGCTAAAGGTTCAGCCCATATTTCTGGTAAGTCAGCTTTGGCATTAAGATTAATAGGGAATGCTAATTGTTCATTTGGAGGAGTAAACTGAGCGTTCACCTTTTTATTATTCCCACGCGGATCTATGCGATACCAACCATACTTTTCGAGATAAACAGCATTTAATCCATGCAAACTATAGGGCGCACCATTGTCATTAATACTGAGACGTTGATAGCATAACCCTGTAGGAATGTTATTAGCACGAAGCAATGCTGCTAACAGATGACTTTTTGCGAAACAATATCCTGTTTTATGCCTTAAAACATCAGAGGCTTTGCATGTCACAGGGTTTAACTTGAATTCTGCACTATGTTTTATATTATCGCGGACCCACTTAAAACATTTTTTTGTTAATTCCTCTTCACTTGATGAGTCTGCTGCTAATGACTTAGCCAGTGTTTTAATTTCGGGATTATTCCAATCGATATAATCTGAAATATTTCAAATATTTCAAATATTTCAAATATTTCTGCATATTATTCATAAATTAATATCAACCCACTGCGCCTTTGTTATTTTATAAAGAGCATGTTCTCTTAATTTATGTTCAGCAGGAATATTAGGATGGTCAAAGTTTTGCATCGTATTAACCATATGTAATTTTTCCATCACAGATTTCGATCTTATATTGTGTACAGATGTAAACGAGACGACCTCATCCAGCTGCAATGTTTCAAAAGCATATTTTAACGCGGCATTTGCAGCTTCGGTCGCATAGCCTTTTCCCCAGTAGTTTTTTGCTAAACGCCAGCCTATTTCAACACATGGAGAAAAGAGGAGTACAGTATCAGGCTTATTTAAACCGACAAAGCCAATAAACTGGTTATCTTCTTTTAATTTTACTGACCAAAACCCCCAGCCCTGCTTTTCTATAAGGTCTCTAAATTTTGTTGCCAATGTGTCACTTTCTAGTTTGGTTAAGATGTTTGGATAATATTGCATAACAGCAGGATCATTATTCAATTCGAAAAATGGTGCGTAATCATTCGGTTGCCATTGTAGTAAAATGAGCCGTTCAGTATTCAGTGTAACTATTTTAACCATGTGATCTGTATTTCATGATATTTATATAAGGAATGCGCATTAAGCATTATATAAAGCAAAAAACCTATAAGAACAAAACCAACTCTAGCAGTATAATGTAAATATTTTTCATTATCTTTACGCAAAACACCTTCCCTCATTTGTTTTTCCATCGTGACAACATATACGGATGGATATTTAATGCTTCTGCGACGGTCTTTGTTCGAATGTCAGGGTGGTTTGATGTCAGTACTGCTGCTTATAAAAATAACTTTCTTGCTTTTTCATGATATACCTCTTCATTTTTAATGGGAGAGGTATCAATTATTTCGGGGTAAGTTCAGTCCAGCGAGCGAAGCGAATGGCTTGATTTTTATGTTAGAAATTTAACGTTTTCTATTTTTTCTTGCATCAAATGCTTCAATGCATTCTGGAATTTGATCGAAAAATCGAGCATTACGATGGGTACCGTAACCAGTCATATTGCCCCATCCGTAGTCTTTATAATAACGTTCGCAATATGTTCTTTCTTTGTTTTTATTATTTACGCAATCATCAACCTTTGAGGCAATAATTGGCTTAAGCATTTCTGCTCTAGTATGAATACATATATCATCAAGTCTTTTTATTCTGTCATCTTCTTCGTCATAAGATGATCTGGCATATGTTACAGATATTCCTAACATGATTATTAGTATAGGGATTAATGATTTCATAGAATCCTTCCTTATATTTCTAACGTTAGAATTAAATCGCGCCGCTTTTCGGCGTCAGTTTGAATAATTTATTATATTTTTATCCGCAGTGCGTCCATAGCCGAATGATTTTTATTGTATTTTCTTTTTCATATACCTGATAAACAAGGCGATGTTGAATATTTATTCTCCGAGAATAAGAACCTGAAAGATCACCTATTAATTTTTCATACGGAGGGGAGTTTTGGTATGGGGTTTCTTTAATAATATTTATTAAATGTTTAGTATTATCTTTTAGACCTGCAGAAGATAATTTCTTTGCGTCTTTTTGTGCTTGTTTGGTGTAAACAACTTCCCAGCTCACCAATCAAGCTCCTTAGAAGAATCAGAAATTTTTTCTGCCATTCCATCTTTAATTGATTCTCTCATTCCTGGGATAGAGAGCAGGTGAAGGGTTTCATTTATTGCTTTCCAGTCACTTTCAGCAAGTAAGACAGCATTAGATCGCTTACCTGTAATTAATATAGGTTCGTGTGTTGATGCGGTTTCATCGATAAGGTTGTAAAGCTTCGAACGTGCATCTGTGGCGTTTAGTGTAGTCATTTGAAATACCTCTAAAATAAGCGTACGCATTGTCAAGATTTGATTTTAAATAGAACGTTTCAAAAAGGTTAACCGATGAATGTCTAGTGCCCCTGTAATGCTCAATGGACTGAATTAAAAACAGGCAGTGATGAGATCACAATAAGAGAGCCTCTATATGTGTTTGCTGTAAGTGACTTGCTTAACAGTTACCATGACAGATGAAGTAGATGACTTTGTTAATTGATTTAACTTTTAGTTATTTATTTAACTAAAAAAGATTACTTATGCCTGTTGACTCGAGATCGGCTCATATGTGTTAGCTTGATTTTTTATAGTGATACTTACAGGCAATGACCGTTATATGAGTATCATTAACTGCGTAAACTAAACGATTGGTATCATCAATTCTACGCGACCAAAAGCCAGATAAATTTTCTTTTAAGGCCTCAGGTTTCCCAATACCTTCAAAGGGGGAGCGAAGGATATTATCAACTAATTTATTGATACGTTTTAATGTTTTTTTATCCTGGCTTTGCCAATAAATATAATCTGACCAGCCCGCATCAGTCCATGCTAAGTTCTTACTCATTTAGTAAGTCTCTTTCCTTAGTTTTACCTTGATGATATTGCTCTATAGATTTACTGAGATGCTCTGCATTTGCAGGGCTTTTAAGCAAATAGACTGTTTCCATAAGACTATTGTAAAAGTCTAAAGACATAACTACCGCGTCATCACTGTCACGACGCGTAATTACAGTGCAGTCAGCGTCATTAACTACTTGATCTAGAACAGATTTAAGAGCATTTCTTGCTTCGGTGAATGAGATAATACGCATTGTTACAATTCCTTACATGTACGGTATATTGTACAAGTATAGCGTATGGGGTGGACATGTACAATATATTGGACATGTTTCTAGAAAGCTAACGATTGAAATAAGGGGCTTCCAAAAAATGAAGCGTAGCGCCACTTTTTGGAAGCCCCAGTTCGCGGTTAGCGAACGCTCTTGATTGACTTGTTATGACTCTTGTACCAAAATTAGGTATATATTGGTATTCTGGAGGTGAAATATGGCTAAAAATACAAGTATTACCCTTGGTGATCATTTTGATGATTTTGTTGCCAAGCAAATTAAAAGTGGCCGCTATGGTTCTGCTAGTGAAGTTATAAGAACGGGGTTGCGAGTTCTTGAAGATACAGAAACTAAACTTGAAACTTTGAGAGGCTTGCTTGATGACGGAGAGCAAAGTGGGTTTGCCGATTATTCTTATGAAGGTATTGTTTCTGAGTTGGATAATGAGCGGCATTAATTGAGTTCATTTAAATTAACAAATAAAGCTAAGAATGATTTAGTTAAGATTGCAAAATATACAGAAGCAACATGGGGTAGAGAGCAGCGTAATTTGTACTTGAAAGAATTTGATAATGCTTTTCATCATATTTTAAATAAACCTCTTATTGGAAAGGAGTGTGATTATATTAAAATCCATTACCGAAAATTTCCACAGGGAAGCCATATAATATTTTATAAAAAAGCTGATAAAAGTAATATTGAGATTATTCGTATTCTTCATAAAAATATGGATGTACCCTCTAAATTTTCATAGTCATAACGCCCGCTTAAACGGTGGAGCATATTGGCGCGAATTTTTGCGTCTTTTGCAAAAACCGCGACAGTATGCGGAATCCGATTTGAAGCGCTTGTTATATATTGCCTATTCAAATGGTCCGCAAACCAATGCTCGTTTTACTCCAGCTGTTAAATTATCTATCCCTTCGATTAATTTTTCTCTTCTAATTAGAACATCTGTAATTTGACTTGAATATTTTATAGCGCTCTCTCTCATCATTCCCAGCATTGGCCAACCCCATAATGCTGAAACTGTAACTTCGTCTTTAATAAAATGGGGCTCAGTTAAAAATGTGCAACTAAGTACGGATTCAACAGCACTTCTATTTGTCTCACTTCCGCCTACAAGGTCAATCACAACTGAGCCTTTGGGAATTACTCTTTTTAGATGGTCATTACTTACAAGATAAGTGATACCTCTTATTTCTTGTGGTAGTTCTGCACCATTTACAACCAAATCAACATCTTTTAACCAAAAATCAATTTTATCTTTAGCTGTTTGGGTGCGACCTAAAATATTGATATTTTTGAAGCCTTGATTATATATTTCATGCATTGCGCCTCGTGCCACATTACCATAACCCAATACAACAACTTTTGCTTCACGGATATCTAATTGAGGTTTATTTTCTTTAAGGAGTTTAATCCCATACCTTGCACCTGCTTGTCCTGTCTCATGAAGACACTGAATTCTTCGCAAACCAAATTCAGAAGGTGTATGTGTTTTTCTATATTCAGAAACTATCGCATCCCCATTTTTTAATTCAAATTCATGGAGGTCAAAAATATTAGAATTGGTCTCTTTTAATTTTTCAATTAATTCATTTGGATCGTTAAAATCATCACTATCATAAAAATATAGAGTTTCACTACCTGTCTCTTTTAACTCTTCAAATTTTATATTTTTATGTAAAAGATTTAGTGAGCAGGGGTTACGATTTCCTGCCCTTCTTATAGCGCCCGCTAACCTTTCATTTCGACCTATAACAAATATTTTTAGATTTCCAATTATTCCATTATCAATAAAACTTTTTAATGCTTCAGTCATCGCAGCCCGTGCTAATATCTGCTCATTGGTTTGCACTTTTGGAGATTCAAGAATCTCTTCCATAGCTATAACATTTATTTGATTATCCTCAAGCATTTTTGCTCTATCTGGGAATGAGTGAAAATGCGCCATACAAAACAGAGTACAACCTTTTTTCATCTTTGATATAGACTCCAAAGAGGGACCTTTGAATTTAATAATCATATCCTTATCTTTGTATATCTCATCTGCTTTTTGCATCAGAGCACCATTGTTAAGATATTCTTCATCTTCAAAATCTACACCTAGACCTGCACCATATTCAACAAATACTTTAACCCCAACCGCTGTTAATTGCCCAACATCTTCCGGGATTAAAGCTACTCTTTTTTCTAATCCGCCTGGGTTTTCAGGAGATTCAATCTCTTTAACTAAAGCAATATTTTTGAATGCAATTGATAATTTTTTCACAATAATCCATTTTCTATTTCATTATTGAATGCTAGGTATCTGTTTATATATAACGTTATTAATAACTGGCAAAATAAAGTGTTGCGAGGAACGAGCGACTCTTTATTTTGTCCATGTTGATTTCATTGTTAGGCATTTAATTATTTAACTCCATCTGAAATTCACCGTCATAACTTAAATTATCATGAGTGGTAAAAGAAAAAGTCCCGCTTAATATTGAATCCGTGCTCTCTATTATATTTATGTTAGTTGTATCAGTGGTGAGAGTATTAGAGCCAACTGTATTCCAGAATGCCGTTGATGAAGACAATATATTTAAAAGAATTGGTGAGGTTCCTGATGTTGTAACAGTATATGTGATAGGACCAACCACTGGTTTTGAAGTTGAAGTTAATGACAGGCTTAAAAAACTGTCGTCATATGGTATTACAATTTCGTATATTCTTCCGTCATCTATATTTGAATAATGACGCACAAAGCAAGCATGATTATATTCAGTTACTGCAACCGGCCCGTTTAACACTAATAACCCCTTATCTATAATTATTTCATTTGATAATTTGGTTAAAGTGAAATTCTGATTGTAATAAGCTGTAGATGAACCTTGGAGATTCTTAACTTCTTGAGTTGAATAACTTCCATCAATATTTTTAGTAAATGTTCTACTAAAGAAGCTACCGTAGTCAGTAATGAGCTGTGTACCAGTATTAATAACTGGAGCCTCATTTGTTCCAAGCCCCCAACATGGAGAATATTTTATTTCTCCAGATTTCTCTTTAAAGATTAATGTTGTTCCAATGAAATTAGAACCTAAATATTCATCGGTTGTTGTATCATAATATTTATGTGTTTGGGTATGCTTCCATGTCCCTGTTATATTCGACTCTACATTCTGATTTGAGTCTCCACCGCCGCATGCAGTTAAAATTGATATAAGTATTGATATGATTATTGTTTTCATTCTTGTTTTTCTTCTATGCCTAACGATTCAGTTAAAGGGTTTTTTAAAAGAGAAGCGAGAGCGCCTCTTTTAAAAAATCCGTTTTGAACGCCTTGTTATACCTTTATTTAAGTAGTGTTGTCTCTAAACCTGTAACCAATAATTTAGCGGCATCTAATGTTTTTAGAGTTTCTTTTCCGCTATTGATGATTTCATCATCCGTATATGCCGAGTAAATAGTGGGTTCAATAAAAACACTTAATTTGTTGCTGTAGCTCTTTATGTAATTATTAATTTTCATTTTAAGCTTATTATATGCATTTTTTTCAATTTTATTATTTTTTGTGCTTATAAGGCTTGCTTGAATCGCATTTAATAATGTTTGTTTGTTTTCTTTTATGAAGTTTTCTCTAATATACTTCCTGTGTGACTCTGGAGACTTGGTATCGAATGAAAAATACAGCCTAAGACCATATGGTTTTTTGCTGTGCCATTCGTCCCACTCTTTTCTATTTGAGAAGAAAATATATTTATCTCCTATCTTTTCGAATCCTTCTAGTTGAGGCTCAGAAGCTAGCCATTTATCTATTTCTTTAAGATTTGATAAGTATAAAGAATTCGCATAATTTCCTGACAATATATTTCTAACTTTACTTAAAAAATTTGTGGCTAATATCCTATATTGATAATCAAGCCTAAAAAATTCTTTATTTTTATAATTACGAACTTCTGATTGTAAAGTAGAATATTCATTCTTTAGTTCCTGAAGTGATTTAGCCAGTGATGAGTTAATGGACTCTAATTTATAATTATCTGCTAACACATCATGGTTTTGTTTTTTGATTTCTCGTTTTTCTTGCCTTAATTCAATTAGCTCTTCTTTTGTGTTTTTAATATCTGTTCTAAATTCAGAAAGCATTTTTTCTGGCAGAGAAGTGAAGAAGACAGCCCATAGAGTAAGCAAAGTAATTATCAATGCAGAAATTGATGAGGTGCCGGTAAAAATGAGATTTAATTGTTCTTTATTTATGCGCATGTTTTCTTTTATTTGGTATAACGCTTGAGGTAAGCAGCGGCATGAGTATATTTCAGGAAACACATATCTGGTTAATCCGTCTGCTTGACCGTTTTGTTAGGGGGGTTTAAGTAGAGAAGCAATGGACTTTATTACTGACCATATTTCTGGTGTTGCAGCAATTATTGCAATTATTACCGCTGCGACCGCTATTCTTCGATCTATAACGCTTGAGCGTGAAGCTATAGCCAAGGCATCAGAGGCAATTTCATTAGCTTCTTTAGCTATTGAAAGAGTCTCGGCTTCACGGGCAGAGCGTGCCGATACTTCTGATTCTTCGCGCTCTTTAGATTTAAGCTCAAGCCATAACTCGGCTTCAGCTACAAAGTATTCATCTGGTGATGATGACTCTAATTTAAGTCGGATTTCATGCTCACCAAGAGCCTCGAATTCATCAGCTTTGAATAATACTTCGCCGTATCGCAAATCATCTGCATTGCGAACAAAGAAGCCTTCGTGATGGCTTGGGTTATCGGATTTGACTCTAACAGTAGGAATTGCGCTCATTTTTTTACGACCCCTAACGTTAGAATTAAACGGCGCCGCTTTTCGGCGTCTGACCATACCCCGAAAAAGTTGATACCCTTTCATGCTGCTTGTTGTTCACATAATACTGGCGTTAAATAATTTATACCAGAGTGAATGCGTTCATTATTATAAAAATACATATAGTTAATAATATAGTTTTTGGCTTCATC
>JAUVEN010000079.1 GCA_030594815.1 Gammaproteobacteria bacterium | reverse complement strand
ATGAAATAATCCAAATCTCAACTAATTTTAAACCTGAAGCTAACTGCCTTAAAGATAAAATAATTCTTATCACAGGTACAGGCGATGGCATTGGTGCAGTTGCAGCAAAGACATTTGCTGAACATGGCGCAACGGTTATTTTATTAAGTAAAACAGAAAAAAAGATTATCGCTGTTTATGATGAAATAGTGAATGCAGGTCATCCTCAACCAGCCATTATCACTTTAAACCTCGAAGAAGCGACAGCAGAAGATTACGCAGGTTTAGCGCATACCATTGAAAGTGAATTTGGCCATCTTGATGGTTTATTACATAACGCTGCAATGTTCGAAGGGTTAAGTCCTATCGCTCAGTTTGATAACACGATATGGAACCGCATTGTACAAGTTAATTTACATGCACCTTTTCTCTTATCACAAGCGATGATTCCTTTATTAAATAAATCAAAGTCATCATCCATGATCTTCACCAGCTCAGGTGTTGCACATAAAGGTCGCGCATACTGGGGTGCCTATGGTGTAACAAAAGCAGCCGGTGATAATTTAATGGGTATTCTTGCTGATGAACTGGAATTAAATACACCGATTAGAGTAAATAGCATTGATCCAGGTCGAGTGCGAACACGTATGCGTGCGTTAGCTAATCCAGGTGAAGATCCTATGTCGATACCCGCACCTGAAGAACTAATGGATGCTTACTTATATTTAATGAGTGATGAGAGCAAAGAGTTAAATGGAAAAATTGTTGCTTGTAATAAAAGATAATTTTAGTTGCAAGTAAATGTCTGCTTTGAGAAGTAGACAGCGTTACTTCTCCGCTTCTGGCGAACAAAGACACTCAATCAACCGTTCTACCTGTTGAGTGCAACAGCCACTTCCCATTGTGGCATAGGTCTGTTTTTTAACCTCTCCCACTGTTGTAGCGCCATTTATGATGGCATTGATAATATCCATCTTAAGAACCTCATTACAGACACATAGATTTTTGTCTAAATTCTTCTTAAGAACAGGTGGAAGTTTATCCAGAGGATTTGTGGCAGGATCAACTTTCAAAGTATAACCAGATTAGGCAACAACCTACTCTTTTCCTTTCAACATTGATTTTAAATCCGCAAATGGATTATGTGTGGCGGAGCTGCCTTTAGATTCTGATGTGGAATTATTACCCATATGCGCTTCTAACTGTCGTTGATGTTCATTATCATGACAATACAAACATAATAATTCCCAGTTACTGCCATCTGAGGGGTTATTATCATGATTATGATCACGATGATGAACGGTTAGTTCACTTATGTTTGTATGATCAAATTCACGACTACAACGACCACAAATATGTGGATACAAGCCAAGTGCCTGTTCACGATATCCCTTACCACGCTCTTCACTGGCACGTCGTGCATCAGCAACAATTTTATCTAATTTCTCTGTATCAATTTCAGACATTATAATCTCCGACTTATTTAAATACGCCATTAAACAGGTAGGTGGGTTCAAGGAACAAAGTGACGGAACCAACAGAAAATGATGCTTCCGTCACTTTGTGACTTGAACCATCCTACACATCTTAATAATATCAGAAAATCAATCATACCAAATACTGGTAAACACAAGCGATGCCGATTTTTCAACTTCAAGCGACAAATAAGCATACTGCCCATACTCAACAGCAATTTTTTCAGCATCAGCCTTTTTCAAGCCAATAATAAAAAAACCTTCTTCTGCCGGCCATGAGGCATCAATACCCTGACCTAACGCTTTATAAATAATGTATTTGTTGTCTATAAGATTTGAATATAATTTTTTATTTCTAACTTCATTTTCTTCCGCGGGTAAAGCTTTGCTGCGAGGATTCCAGGCAGTTATTATTACGGCTGATTTTTCTTTTTTAAATAATTTATTAATAATAGATGGTACAGGACTACCAATTTTAATAGCGTATTTATTCTCATCAATAAACACTGAGTAAGTAGTATCTAAATACGCTTTTTCTAATTCCTTTTTCGGCATTAATTCCACCATACAGCAAAACCGCGTTTACGAAGGTGTTCACCTAGTAATGCTTCTTTATATTCCGCTTCTTTTCGTGTTGCTATGGGATTATATTTTTCAAAGAGCTTATAACGAAGACGAAGACCGTATTTTTTAGCATAGCGATTCGCTTTAATCCCCGCTTTATGTTGATCAAATCGTTCATCAGGCGACTTGGCTGTTTGCCCTACATAGACACATGGATAATCATCTATATAGTCTGGATTCATTTCACGAAACTTTTTAACAGAAAGAACATCTTTATCTAAGTCGATAACGTAAATACTATAAACGTTTTTCTTTCTTCCCATCTGAATTATTTAGTACTTATATCATTCACTACTGACATTATTATGCGCTTTGATACAAAAAATAATAAAAAATGAATTCCAGTTATCGTAACCATCAAGGTCATCAATATTATTAAGCTCTGTTTCTTTTTTTAGATATTCAACTGTTTTAGTAATATGTTCATCGTCAATGCCATTTAACTTAATGACATCAACTGCCGCCTGAGAAGGAGACCATTCTTTTAATATTTTAGACATTATATTATTATTTTACATTTCCACATTATGATAAACGTTTTGCACGTCATCATTGTCGTTTAACATATCCATAAACTTTTCAAATAGCTCAACGTCTTCACCACTGATTTTAGTCGTTGATTGCGGGAGAAAGGTAATCATATCTGTTTCAAATTCAACATCTTCACCCAACAAAGCGGTTAATGCGACTCTGGTTTTATTATATTCGGTATGAGGTGCAAATACGGTAATCATACCGTCTTCCAACTCAACATCTGTTACATCAACATCCGCTTCTAACATTGCTTCTAATACGGCATCTTCATCATCACCCTTAAAAGCAAAAACAGAAAGATGATCAAACATATGTGCAACCGTACCCTGCGTACCTATTTTTGCATTGCACTTATTGAAACATAAACGCACATCATTAAATGTGCGGGTACCATTATCTGTCAGGCAATCGACAATCACATTAAAGCCACCCGAGCCGAAACCTTCGTAGCGAGCAGGAACAAAGTCTTCACCTGCTCCGCCTTCTGCCTTTTTTATCGCTTTTTCAATAACATGTGCAGGAACCTGATCTTTTTTCGCATTATCGATTATGCGTCGTAACGACAAATTACCATTTGGATCCGTACCACCATTTTTCGCGATAACGTAAATTTCGCGGCCATATTTTGAGTAAACCTTGGCTTTTGCGTCTGACGTCTTCGCCATTGATTCTTTACGGTTTTGGTATGCTCTTCCCATGATATGGTCTCTAAATGTGATGAAAATGTGGTCGAAACGCGAATTTTACTAAAGTGTTGAGTGCGCGTCCAAACATATCGCATATATATAAAGAATGGCATAATAAGCGTGTATTTTATGCATTGCCAATAAAACAATAATTTTAAAAGAAAACATATGATCTCAAGGTTTATTGAATTTTTCGTCAATCGTCATCTGCTGACCAACATGCTATTTGTTTCGGTCATCATAGGTGGCCTATTCTCCTGGCAAGAGATCAAAAAAGAAGAACGTCCGGATATTACCTATGACTTCGTAAGGGTAACGGCGAGCTATCCCGGAGCAACCGCCGAGGAAGTTGAACATTTTGTTACCCGTGAATTAGAACAAGAATTAAAATCTGTCGATGGTATCCACCGTATTTATAGTAGTGTCAGCCGGGGTGCGACCACAATATCGATTGAGCTGGAGAAAGATTTAGCGAATAAAAATGAAGTCATCACAGAACTTCGTAATGCTGCTCTGAGTACCCCACTCCCTGCCGAGGTACGAGACAAGCCTTCCGTTCGTGTCTTCAAAAGTTCTAAAAAAGCCATTATCGATATTGCCCTCATTCATACCAGGGCGCACTTACTCACTAATAAGCAACGTCAGGAAATACAGCGTTACGCGACAGCCCTGGAGTTACAACTAACCAATTTACGTGAAATCAATAGTATTAACCGTTCAGGTTATTTGCAGGAAGAATTACAGATCAATGTTGATCCAAAACAACTGGTTCGCTATCAAATTCCACTCAGTCAGGTCATTCGGGAAATCAAAAACAATCATATTCGACAACCTGCTGGCCATATTGAAGTTAAAGATGAACCCAGTGTCACTATTAACGCTCAACTCGATACTGTCGAGAAACTGAATCAACTTTATATTCAGGCGGGCTTCCAGGGGGAAGCCATCGACCTGCAATCTATCGCAGAAGTCAGAACTGATTTCAGACGTGAAAAACGCATTACTAAAGTGAATGGACATGAAGCGATCATGTTCAACGTGGTAAAAAATAGCTCGTACGGAATTCTTGAATCGTTAGAGTCTGTTAAAAAAGTAGTGGATGCTTTTACCAGTCACAATTTGCTCCATTCGGATATTCAGTTAGTTGTTCTTGATGATGAGTCTTTTGAAGTCAGGAATCGCCTGAGCATTATTTCCACTAATGGCGCGATTGGTTTTATTCTTATTCTTCTGACACTATTTTTATTTCTTAACAAACGTGCTGGTATCTGGGTTGCTTTAGGTATCCCCTTTACTGTTTGCTTAACACTTATATTCACCATGACCATGGGCTATACCATTAACAATGTCACGCTGGCAGCAGTTATTATAGTGATGGGTATCGTGGTTGATGATGCCATAGTAGTCGCGGAGAATATTGGTCGCTTTCGATCACAAGGCTACAGTTCGCAAGATGCTGCGGTAAAAGGTACAACCCAGGTATTCATGCCGGTCGTTGCCAGTATTGTGACAACCTGCGTTGCATTTATCCCTCTATTTTATTTCTCTGGTCGCTTTGGATCCTTTGTTAGTTTTATTCCTCCTATTGTTTTTCTCATGTTGTTTGCCAGTTTGTTAGAGTCCCTGGTGATCTTACCCGGTCATTTACATATTCAAGTTCCGCTTTTATTACAACGTAAACAAAGTACGGATAAGATTAAACCTCACTGGTTTGATGGTGTCGAAGAACGTTACAGTCATTTATTAGTGCGTTTATTAAATTATAAATACATTATTTTCGCTCTCTTTATCTCATTACTGCTTGGCTCTGTTTTTATAGCAAAACAGACCATGAGTTTTGTATTGTTCCCTCACTCAGAAACACGTGAAATTGTTTTACATGGCAAAGCGGATAAAAAATCTAATCGTTATGAAACGGCCATGATCAGTAAAGAGATTGAAAAACTGATTACACCTTATATAGGTAAAGAAGTGATTGGCTTTCGTACTGAAATAGCACGTAGCCGCCATGGAGGTGTAGCCAAAGAAAACAGTTTCCGCATGGTTATCGAAATAGTGCCAAAAGAAGAACGTGAACGTTCTGCCGATGACCTGGTCAGCCTATGGAAACCACAGGCTGATAAAGTAAAAGGATTAACGAAACTTATAATTCAAAAAAGTCGTTATGGTCAATCATCCGGTAGTGCAATCAATGTGCTTATCCAGGAAAACGATGATGTACTCCGAAATAAAGCGGCCGAAGCCATATTGGCCGCGATGAAGGAACATCCGGATCTAAAGAATGCCGAAATAGATCAGCCTTTAATGTTACCTGAGTATAAAATAGATATGCAGCGTGAAAAAGTTAAACGTTTGGCTATCAGCCCGGTAGATATTGCGACTACCTTCCGTGCTTCACTTGAAGGAAATATCCTGTATGAATTACCTAAAGGTAATGAACATATTGACGTGCGTTTATCAGTAATCGATAGCGCAAAAAAAGATATCCAATCTATTCTCAAAATTCCGGTAGAGAATCAGGGTAACTACCTTGCCCCGTTAGGTGATGTAGTAAATATTAGTAAATCAATGGCGCCAACTTCAATCAATCGACGTGACACCCGACGTGCAACTGATGTTTATGCTGATATAAAAAAAGACAGCCCGAAAACACCATTACAAATTGCAACAGATTTAGAAAGTACCGTATTTAAAGACATTATTAGCAAGCAACCCACTACTAGTCTGAACTTTGATGGTGAAGTTGCAGATACGCGTGATTCAAGAAATGATCTACGCAATGCAATTGTTATGGTGGTGTTTTTGATTTTTGCTATTCTTGTTGTTCTCTTTAATTCAATTACGCGAGCATTAATGATCATGTTAGCCATTCCTTTTGGATTAGTCGGCGTTATCCTTGCTTTCTGGTTGCATGGACAGACCTTGTTTGGTTTCTTTGCAGCTATCGGTGCACTAGGTATGGCTGGTGTGGTAATTAATGATGCAATTATTATGTTGACCAAGCTCGACAATGAATATGACTTACAGGTAGACAATCCAAAAAATAAAATAAATAAACGTATAGCAGGCATTGCATCAACACGTCTCAAAGCGGTTATACTCACCACCCTTACAACTGTCGCCGGTGTTTTACCTACGGCTTATGGTATTGCCGGATATGATTCAATGCTTGCTGAAATGATGCTTGCTATGGCATGGGGCTTGTTATTTGGCTCAGCCATTACCCTGGTATTAATACCTTGCATGTATAGTTTTATTCAGGACATGCAACAACGTTTCCACACAGTGATTAAATAGTTCGGCGACGCAATGAAAATATTCTTTAAAAATCTATTAACCACCCTGCTGTTGATTACCGTTGCTGCTGTGTCACCTTCTATAGCAAAGACACAAACTAAACAGCCAGTTTTATCACTTAAAGAATTTATTCAACAAGCTACGAAAAATGACACTACCTTTGAAACCATTCTGATTGACCAGCTAACGCTTAAACACCGCCGTATTACTTTATTACCTGATAGCGATGTCATTATGGATGTTAAGTATCAGCATAACTTCTATCTAAATCAAAATAGTGACGAAGCAGAAGCGACTCTGTCACTTAGTAAACTATTTCCTTATAACGGTACCCAGCTCTCCCTGTCATACAATAAAGCTGCTTCAGTATTACCAACAGACAGTTCCAGCCTGCAATTTTTAATCACTCAACCCATTGCACAAAATGCGTTTGGTAACGGAATTCAATTACAAGATCAAATTATTGGTATTGAAAATGATATCAGCAGATACCAGATCGTAGAGGCATACGAAGATTACCTGGCAAGTCTTACCACTGCATATTACAACTGGTATACCGCCTATGAAAACCTGAAAGTTGGACAATCTTCTTACAAATCCAATCAAAAATTAATGGCTCAAATTCGTGACCGCAAACGACAAAAAATTGCTCTGGCCATCGATGTTAACAAAATGCAATTACTGTTAATTGGCAAAAGAGAGAATGTAATCGTATTAAAAGAAGTTTATGACAACTTTAGCAATCTTATTTTTAATGCTATCCGTCATAAAGGTGTGACTCCTTTTATTCCAACAACACCTGGACGCCCGACTGAATATGTACAGTTCGAAACAGGTTATAGTAAATTCACTCAAAACAGCCGTACTTACAAAGTACTGAATATGTTAGAACAACAAGGCACGATACAGGTAAAAAAAGCTGCCGATGATTTATTGCCTTCTACCAACCTGTTACTCGGTTATCAACTTGAAGGCAATGACTGGGGAATACAAAATCAGGAACGTAGTTACTTTGCAGGTATCTCAGTACGCTGGCCTATTGGTCGTAGTATTGATAAGGCGAAACAAAGTATCGCAAAAATAGAGCACAAAAAAACGATGCTCTCAAACCAGAACAAATATGAAGAATTACGTACTAATCTAAAAAATCTTTTTTTACAGATCCAACGAGAACAAAAACTGATTACTCTTGCAAAGAAAAAAATAAAATATTCTGAATCAATCCTTAAAGATGAGGCCAGGAATTATTCCTTTGGTAAAGTTACGCTGAATGACTATATCGCTGCCGTTAATCTCGTTGATGAAAGCCGCTTTAGTTTCACAGATCATAGTGTACAACTCAATAAATTACTGGTTGAGTGGTTACGTCTAACGGATCAACTGGTAAATGAGGGCGTATTAGAAAGTAATAATAAATAAATACTCTTTCCTTTATATTTTATTAATACTGAATATCTGCAGTGACATTAAATTATTAGTGTAATATGCTCACTCTGCCCTACAAAATATTACTACATTATATGGATCGCAAACTTAAGGAGAAAACAAAATGCGCAACTATACTCTTACTAATTTAATACTTATCCCCCTGATACTCTGCATATCGTTCCTGGCTCATGCTGAGAATACTTACAGTAAAGTCTTTATCTTTGGTGATAGCCTGTCAGACACAGGTAATTACGCATCTTTATTTGGTGACCTCCCCGCACCCTATTATAAAAATCGCATAACAAATGGCCCTGTTGCTGTTGATACCTTAACAGCTAAACTAGGTGATACTGCAGATGCCTCTCTATATTTATTAGGACTGAATGCCGGGCATAATTACTCTGTTGCAGGAGCCTCTGCATCTGGAAGCCAGGCTATTGATCTCGATACCCAGGTACTCAGTTTTCAGGCCAACCATGGGTTTGTAGCTCCCAGTGATGCCTTATACGTTGTTTTCATCGGCGGCAATGATATTAGAGCAGCAATTTATGAAACAGATAGTGTAGTTTCTGAAACGATTATCAATACTGCTGCAAGTAAGATTCGTGACGCAATACAATCTCTAAAACAAACCGGTGCACGATCATTTTATGTAATTGGCGCACCTGATATTGCTTCAATTCCGGAAACGAGTCTGATGGCTGCAGCTCTCAACGACCCGGAATTACTAACCAGAGCGAGCGAGCTTTCAAAACAATTTAACAAAAAACTACATCGCATAGTCGAACAACTTGAAGAAGATAATAAAATAAACATAAGCGAATTTAACCTTGCAAAGCTTTTTGCGAAAGTTTTAGACAAAGCAAGTACACTTGGCTTTACAAATAAAACGGATGCCTGTTTTAGTTCTATTACCTTTACCTTCCATCCAGATTGCAATTATGGTTTAAATTTTGACCAGTTTGTTTTCTTTGATGAAATTCATCCTACTGCACGAGTACATGCCATATTTGGCGAAGCTTTTTATAAAGAACTTATTGAAGAGCAAGAAAATGAGAACGAACAATAAATAATAGATTGTGAATTGATTATAAAAAAGCCCGCGAATATCGGGCTTTTTTATTGTTTTTAATAACTAATTTGAAACTACACCCCGACAATTAGGATACTGTGAACAACCCCAGAAAGTATTACCCGCATTCTTACCTTTCTTAGCCGTTCTTAAGATCATTTTTTGACTACATATAGGACATAACGGTTCTAACTCTGGCATTTCTTGTATTTCTTGTATTTCTTCTTCAATTTCAGATTCTAAGGTACCGGCCTCATCTGAAGCACTTAATACATTAACCATTAATGACAGATCCACACCGTTAATTAGCATTAAATTTTTACCATGCGCCGCGTCTAGCGCATCATCGGTAAAGATTCCTGTAGTAATGACAATCCCATGCGGTGCAGATTCAGCCTTCATAATGGAGCAAAGTTCTTCAATAGGTTCGACATCAATATGATGTTCTCTCCAATGTCTGTATTGTACAAAGGTATCTTGATTATCTATTCGTAATACAATATTTACCCCATCATGTTTTTCTTCATCATTTCCTATAATAGAATATCCACGTTGTTTAAATATCAATGAAACAAGTTTTTCAAACTCTCCATCATCTAATTCTTTTAAATAATCAAAGGTATGATCAGATACTGGTTCATTAAACCCTTTGCCAGGTTGCATATGCTCATGATCAGGTTCATGTGATCCCTTTAACCACGACAACTTTGATACTGTATTAAGTATCGTTTTAAAAAGTGATTTATTTTTATCTGTCATATCGAAATATTTGATCCAGGTTTTGATTTGATTCCCCCTCCCTCAGGGAGGGGGCTAGGGGGAGGGGAATATATAAATTACCCCACCCTAACCCTCCCCCCTTGGAGGGGAGGGAACTGTTCAGAAAAGGTTCTGATTTTATTCCCCCTCCCTCAGGGAGGGGGCTAGGGAGAGGGGATCTTATATATCACCCCACCCTAACCCTCGACAATTGCTCCTCGATAACTGCTCCTGCGTTATTCTACTTACGGGCGTCCTGCCCTAATGCATTGTTCTCGGCAACTGCGTCCTGCGTTGCTCTAGCTCCTCCATCCATGGAGTCGTACCCTCGCCCGTTCATGGGCTCGTCCCCTTGGTGGGGAGGGAACTATTCATTAAAAGATACAACTAATAATATTATTAGTTTAAGCCACCAATAATTGTATTTAATGTTTTACTTGCACGCATTACTTGTGAAACCAGCGCTTTATCAGGACGATAGTAACCACCAAGGTCAACAGGTTTACCTTGCGCACTATTTAGCTCATCAATAATTATTGTTTCATTACTGCTAAGCACTCCTGCTACAGGTTTGAAATAGGCTTTTAATTGATCATCATCATTCTGTTCAGCCAGTGCCTGAGCCCAAAACATTGCCAGATAAAAATGGCTACCACGTGTATCCAACTCACCCACTTTACGTGATGGTGATTTATCATTATTTAGAAACTCACTATTGGCTTTGTCTAATGCTTCTGCCAACACTTTAATTTTTTCACTGTTTGTTTTTTGTGCCAAATCTTCTAATGAAACGGCGAGCGCTAAAAACTCACCCAATGAATCCCAGCGTAAATGATTTTCTGTTAATAATTGTTCTACATGTTTTGGAGCTGAACCGCCGGCACCTGTTTCAAACAATCCACCGCCTGCAAGCAGGGGTACGATCGATAACATTTTTGCACTGGTGCCTAATTCTAAAATTGGAAATAAATCGGTTAAATAATCACGTAATACATTACCTGATACTGAAATTGTATCCTCACCTGCTTTAACACGATCTAATGTATATAACGTTGCATCAAACGGCGACATAATTCTAATATCTAATCCATCTGTATCATGATCATTTAAGTATGTTTCAACTTTAGTGATTAACTTTGCATCATGCGCACGTTTATCATCTAACCAGAAAATTGCCGGTTGCCCGGTTAAACGCGCACGATTTACAGCAAGCTTTACCCAGTCCTGAATAGGTAAATCTTTTGTCTGACACATACGCCAGATATCACCCTGCTCTACACTGTGTTCAAGTAATGTTGTTCCCGCAGCATCCGTTACACGTACTGTGCCATTGGTAGATATTTCAAATGTTTTATCATGCGAACCGTACTCTTCTGCTTTTTGTGCCATCAAACCAACGTTACTGACATTTCCCATGGTCGTAACGTCAAACGCACCATGCTCAATACAAAAATCAATCGTTGCCTGATAGATACCGGCGTAGTTACGATCAGGAATCATGGCTTTAGTATCATGCAGTTTGCCGTCCTTACCCCACATCTGACCCGATGAACGAATCGCCGCCGGCATTGAGGCATCAATAATGACATCACTCGGTACATGTAAGTTGGTAATGCCTTTATCTGAATTTACCATTGCTAACTCAGGACGCGTTTTATATACCGCTTCAATATCTGCTTCAATTTCTTTACGTTCTGCTTCTGGCAACGCACTAATTTTAGTGTAGACATCACCCAAACCATTACGGGTATCCACACCTAATTTATTAAAGGTCGCCGCATGTTTATCAAAGACATCGTTGTAATACACATTAACGGCATGACCAAAAATAATCGGATCAGAAACTTTCATCATAGTCGCTTTCATATGTAATGAAAGTAAGACACCTTCATCTTTAGCATCTTGCATCGACGCTTCAAAAAAATCACACAGCGCATTTACACTCATCACTGAGGCATCAATTATTTCGCCAGCTAAAACAGGTGTTTTTTCTTTTAATATAGTGATTTGTCCATCGTCAGCAATCAGCTCAATTTTCACATCACCCGCCGTTTCAACAACAACCGATTTTTCACTAGAATAAAAATCACCATCTGGCATTGAAGCCACATGTGATTTCGAATCGCTAGCCCAGGCTCCCATCGAATGCGGATGTTTTTTCGCATACTCTTTAACCGGTCCCGCGACACGTCGATCCGAGTTGCCTTCACGTAATACCGGGTTTACCGCACTGCCAAGAACCTTGGCATAGCGCGCTTTAATTTCTTTGTCACCATCTGATGTCACTTCTTCAGGATAATTAGGAATGTCGTATCCTAGTGATTGAAGTTCTTTAATGGCAGCTTTTAATTGAGGCTGAGAAGCACTGATATTCGGCAGTTTAATGATGTTCGCATCGGGTGTTTTTGCCAGTTCACCTAGCTCAGTAAGCGCATCAGCCTGCTTCTGATCATCAGTCAGATTATCCGGGAAATTAGCCAATATACGGGATGCCAGTGATATATCCCGTGTTTCTATCTCAATACCCGCGACTTTGGTAAAGGCCTGAACAATGGGTAAAAAAGAAGCAGTGGCTAAAGCGGGAGCTTCGTCGGTTTCGGTATAGAAGATTTTGGAACTGGACATTATGACTATCTCTAATATTGGTTATATCGGGCTTAGCCCGTAAAACCAGTATTATATTTCAGAATGGAGATAGGTTCACGTAAATGAGAAGGTAATTTAAGCCACAAAATGTGGCTGTAACTTAATGCCGATCAGTTAAGAATAAAATTTAAACGTTAGTTTCCTCCCCTTCAAGGGGACGAGCCCATGGCCCCCTCCCTCGGCAACTGCTCCTGCGTTGCTCTACCTCCTGCGTCCATGCAGTCGTAAGGGAGGGGAATAAAATTTAGCTCTTAAGTGAACGGTATTAGGCTATAACTAACTTTTTTACTGAAAGGTAAAAAGAGATATAAACCTCACCCCTCATTTATTGTTACTAGTTTTTGATTATTTCTAAGCTTCCGATCAAGGATGAAACAAGCAAAAGGAATAATTGAAGCAAAAAGAACTAAAAGCCAAAACGTGATCGACCATTTCTGCTGATGACTAACGACTAGCGACGCCATAAGATATACCAACCAAAGCAGACCATGAGTCATTCCAACTACCCAGATAATATCGAAGTAGCCAAAGTGATACTTTGCTGGC
>JAUVEN010000130.1 GCA_030594815.1 Gammaproteobacteria bacterium | reverse complement strand
AAAAAAACACCCTGGGTACGTAAAATAAAATCGCTACAAAAGATTAGCCAATAACATGGTTGTTATTGAATAAAAAAGGCCACCTATTTAGGTGGCCTTTTTTGTTGGTTGGTGGAGGCGGCGGGAATCGAACCCGCGTCCGCAAATTCTCCGCTATCAGCTCTACATGCTTATTCTGTCTTTAAGTTTAACCGGTTGCTGCCCGACAGGCAGGGATCACAAACGGCTGTTCTGGTAAGTTTTAGCGGATCCGTCCCAGACGTACTTTTCTCGCGATCTTATGTTAGTGACCCCTGGGATCTGGGAGCATAAGCACTCGCCAGGCAGAGGGCTTTAAAACTGGTTATTAAGCAGCTAAAGCGTAGTTGTCGTCGTTTGCAACTATATGTGTTACAGCTAGTTTTACGAGCTAATCTGTCACTCGGCATGCACCTCAAGTTTCGCTATCCACGTCGAAGCCGTGTCGCCCCCTTGGTACTTCTGACTATAATTTTAACCAATAATTCCAATTAAGTCAGTTTTAATATTATGCGGACATTAAACGCACTTTTAAAGGGCTAAATGGGTAAGTTAGGTAAAGAAATGCACGTAATTGTCGATAATTACTAGGGTGGGGCTATCTTCTTTTTTCAATTGGGTGAAAAATGGCAAAAATTAAAGTAAAAAAGCTACAAGTTGGCATGACATTAACAGCCGACGTGTGCGATCCAAATGGACGTTTTTTATTGGGTGAAGGCTGTGAACTCAATGAGAAGCACCTTAAAGCATTAAGTGCCTGGGGTGTTATTAGTGTTGAGGTCAATGATGATGACGTGCCTGAGAGTGAAGACACTATTGAGATTTCACCTGAAATATATCAAGCAATTGAGGCTCAGGTAAGTGCCCGTTTTAGACACAATGATATGGAAATTCCTTTTATAAATGAATTGGCAACAGAATCAGTTCGGTTTTTTGTTGAGCAATTAGGAGAGTAAGATGGCATTGGATGCGGAACGTATTGTTACGAAGGTGCTGAAGGTAGCGGCTCTTCCAGCGGTTGCAATGAAATTTAGTGAAGCTATTCGGGATCCTTTAACGTCAAATCAAGACCTGGAAAATATTGTATCAGAAGACTCAGCCTTGGCTGCTAAAGTATTAATGATAGCAAACAGCGCTTTATTTAACTTCCCGTCAAAAATCGATACGATTTCTAAAGCGATAACCATTATTGGACATAAGCAACTGAGTGAAATAATTTTAAGTTGTTCTATTGTCGCCATGTTTAAAGATATTCCCCAAGATGTTGTAGATATGGAGCAGTTTTGGCGGCACAGTATTTCTGTTGCGACTGCGGCGCGTATTTTGGCGGCATCCCGGCATGAGCAAAATATAGAAAAATTTTTTACTGCCGGTTTATTGCATGATATTGGGAGGCTGATTATTTTTATTGAGGCACCAAAATACGCGCTTGAAATAATTAACCGATGTGAAGAAAAAAATGAATTAATGTACAAGGTTGAAAAGGAGGTTTTAGGCTTTGATCATGCAAACATAGGTGCGTTGTTGTTAAAAAAATGGAAGTTGCCTGAAAATATTGTTTCAAGTGTTTATTACCATCATATGCCAACTGTTTCATCTGGCGACATTATAGGGCCAAGTATTATTCATATTGCAGATATAATGACACATGCACTTCAGTTTGGAGCAAGTGGTGAATTTTTTGTGCCAAAGTTTAATGAAAAAGCATGGAAAGCATTAGAGTTGGAGATTGAGATATTAGGTCCCATTATTGAGCAGTTGAATGTTCAACATAATGAAGCAGTTAAATATATTCTTGGGTAAGAAAAGTGACTGATAAAGATAAAGAGTTACTTAATAATATTAACAACTTCATGCATGAAGGGATTTCATCAGTAGTTGCTGTTAGTAATGAACTGTTGTCTTTAAAAAAAGGCAGTTCGGTAGATGATGTTCTTGAGCTGCTAACTGATAAATTAAAAATACTGGATTACTTTGATTCATTCGCATTTTATAAAATTAAAGATTTGATTGATTTTCATCAAACACATTGTTATCCGGCAGGTGCCAGCGAATCTATAGAACAGGATGTCGAGCAGCATATCGAAAATGGCACCTTTGCCTGGGCCTTAAATCACGATCGTCCAACAATATTTAGCGGACCTGTTTCCAATTACAATCAAGTGCTGGTCTCCCTTTCAACAAACCGTCAAATACACGGGATGTTCATTGCCAATGCAAAAAACAATGGGGACATTAGTGGCGTAATGATTGATATGTTGCAGCTGATTTTATCAATCACTGTTTTCAGTATTGATAATCTTCAGTTGGTTGAACGGTTAACTGACTACACGCACAACCTTGAAGATATGGTATCCGAAAGGACAAAAGAACTTGAGGCTGCCAAGTTACGTGCTGAGCAATCAAGTAAAGCACGCTCTGAATTCCTGGCAAATATGAGCCATGAGATAAGAACTCCGATGAATGGTGTGTTAGGAATGATGGAGTTATTGAAAGAAACAGACCTGGACAACAAACAACTTGATTACGTCAATGTTGCTGAAAACTCAGGTAACATTATGCTGGTTATAATCAATGATATTCTTGATTTATCAAAAGTAGAATCAGGCAAGTTAGTTATTGAGGAAGAAAAATTTAATTTAAAAGAGACTATTAATGATCTGGTTTCTTTATTTGAAAAAGAACTAAAAGACAATAATGTTAATTTGCTGGTTTCAATTGACCCTGCTATTCCAGGCTGTCTTCTTGGTGGTCAAACTCGCTTTTCACAAGTCCTTATTAATTTATTAGGAAATTCCAAAAAATTCACCAGCTCGGGTGAAATTCATCTTACGTTAACACTGAACAATCTCAATGATAATGACGTAGATCTTTTTGTTAGCGTGAAGGACAGCGGTATTGGTATTGCAGAAAGTTCATTAGGAAAAATATTTGATTCCTTCGAGCAAGCTGAAGTAAATACGGCGCGGCATTATGGCGGTACCGGGCTTGGATTAACCTTATGCAAAAAGTTAATTAAAATGATGGGCGGTGATATTCACGTTAAATCAAAATTGGGTGAAGGTAGTGAGTTTTATTTTAATGTAAAAATGAAAAAAGTTTTAGATGAGGAAAGTAAAGTTCATCGTAGAAGATCGACAGATTATAGTTTTAATGCAAACGTTCTGGTTGTTGAAGATAATGAAGTTAATCAAATGGTCGCTACCGGAATGTTAAAAAATATAGGCTGCAAAACAACCGTCGCAGAAAACGGACAAGCAGGATTGGAAGCAATACAAAAAAATGATTTTGATATTGTGTTAATGGATATTAATATGCCAGTGTTAAATGGTTGTGATGCAACAAAGAAATATCGTGAAATAGAAACTGAAAACAAAAACAAGCATTTGCCTATTATCGCTTTAACGGCCAATATTTTAGCTGAAGATGTACAAGCTTATTATGATGCCGGTATGGATGATTATATTTCCAAACCTTTTTCAGCCGACATGCTTCGTACTATTTTAAATAAGTGGGTACCTCAGACTAAAGTTGACATTGCAACGGATAGAAGAAGGTCTTCTTCATCAAGTGATAGATCCAATATGGATCTTGCCAAGATTGAAGAACTAAAAAAAATGATGGGTGATGGATATATTGACCTTGTTAATACGTATATTAAAAGAAGTATGAGTTTGAAAGAGACGATTATAAATAATAAAAATGATACTGATAAACTCATTCAAGAAGTACATAGTTTAAAAGGCAGTAGCGGTACGATGGGTGCAAAGAAATTGTTTTCCATTTGCCAGAAATTTGAAATGCTCTTGCGAAAAGGTGAGAGTGCAAACATAGACGATGAAGTTGATAAAATATCTAATGAACTTGAAGCTGTTCATTGTTATTTAAATAGTTAGATCTTATGTTGCTTTAAGGATACGGGCTTTCTCACGCTTCCAGTCACGATCTTTTTCACTTGCACGCTTATCATGTTCTTTTTTACCTTTGGCCAGAGCGATTTCCAGTTTTGCTCGACCCTTTTTCCAGTACATTGCTGTTGCAATCAGGGTATATCCTTTTCGCTCAACCGCACCAACGAGTTTGTTGATCTCATCACGATGCAATAAGAGTTTTCGTACGCGTGATGGTTCCGGATGAATGTGTGTTGATGCTGTTTCAAGTGGGGTAATGACGGTTGAGCTTAACCATGCTTCGTTATTTTTGATGAATACGTAGCTATCCGTGATTTGTACTTTTTTTGCGCGTAAGCTTTTTACTTCCCAGCCTTGCAACATAAGCCCGGCTTCAAATCGATCTTCCAGAATAAAGTCATGTCGTGCTTTTTTGTTTAGCACGATTGTATTGGAATTTGATTTCTTCTCTTTTTTAGATTTGCCCATACTTTGGGATTATACAGACAATTCACAAATCTGGCAGTTTAGTCTTTGTCAGCGCAGACCTTGCCTGATAATAAAGGTATAGTAAGCAGAAAAGTACTGTAATCAGCAAAGACTGAATTGAATAAAATGACCAAAGGGGAAGAGAAAAGTGAAAAATAATAAATATAATTTTCACCTGCTACGCATCATTATGGGCTTATTACTGATGCTCTCCAGTTCAGTCATTATGGCCGCTGAACCAGCTGCAACTTCATCTACATTAAATGATTTATTTGGCGTTATAAATGGCTATTTAGCCGCTGTCTTTTTTTATGATGTCATGCCTGGCTCTGCCAATATGCCCTTTATAGTAGCCTGGCTTGTTGTTGGTGCTGTATTCCTCACAGTACGCATGAGTTTTATCAATCTGCGAATGTTTCGTCATGCATACCATATTCTACGGGGTAAATACTCTACGCCAGGTACTGAAGGTGAGGTGACATCCTTTCAGGCAT
Source organism: Gammaproteobacteria bacterium (assembly GCA_030594815.1). Lineage (GTDB taxonomy): Bacteria > Pseudomonadota > Gammaproteobacteria > UBA6429 > Thiohalophilaceae > JAGLTQ01. The sequence continues at coordinate 1,013 of JAUVEN010000130.1, read as the reverse complement.
TGACTACAGCTTTATCCGCAACCGTGGGACTAGGCAATATTGCCGGTGTTGCTATTGCGATTATGATTGGTGGGCCAGGCGCAACCTTTTGGATGATAATGGCGGGCTTCCTCGGTATGACCTCGAAATTTACCGAAGCCACACTTGCTCAAATGTATCGAGAAGTTCGTTCTGATGGACATATTATGGGTGGCGCGATGGAGTACCTCTCGCGTGGCCTGGCAGAAAAGGGGTGGTCGCAAACAGGTAAAGTTTTGGCCATCGTTTTTTGTATTTTAACTATTGGTGGTTCTCTGGGCGCCGGCAATGCTTTTCAGGTTAGCCAATCTTTAACGGCAGTAAAATTACAAATTCCTTTACTCGCTGAACAACCCTGGATTTATGGTGTTGTTATGGCAACATTAGTTGCGGTGGTCATTATTGGTGGTATTCGCCGTATTGCTCACACGGCAGAAGCTATTGTTCCTTCAATGGTAACTATTTATGTTATGGCTTGTCTCTGGATTATCCTGAGTAATGCAACAATGATTCCTGATGCAATTGGTAAAATAATTACTGAAGCCTTTACACCTGCTGCCGGAGTAGGTGGTTTGATTGGTGTTTTGGTTCAGGGCTTTAAACGAGCCGCATTTTCCAGTGAGGCAGGCATTGGTTCAGCGGCTATCGCACATGCTACTGCAAAAGTTAAGTACCCTGTGCGACAAGGCATTGTTGCTTTGATGGAACCCTTCATTGATACCATCGTAATCTGTACCATGACTGCACTCGTCATTATTATTACCGGTGTTTATAACAGCCCTGAAACAGCTGAACTTGTTGCAAACAGAGAAGGTGCTGCATTAACGGCTGTTGCCTTTGGCTCGGCTATTTCCTGGTTCCCTATTATTTTATCTATTTCAGTTGTCTTGTTTGCCTTTAGTACAATGATCGCGTGGTCATATTATGGAGAACGTTGCTGGACGTACATGTTTGGTGAAAGCTCAACAATGGCTTATCGTATTATTTTTGTGATG
>JAUVEN010000107.1 GCA_030594815.1 Gammaproteobacteria bacterium | reverse complement strand
AAAAATGGTGCGGATGGAGAGACTCGAACTCTCACGCCTTACGGCAGCAGAACCTAAATCTACCGTGTATACCAATTTCACCACATCCGCATAAATTTGAGCCCGCAGTATACCGGCTCAAGGGGTTAAGTGGAAACCCATCAGGAAGATTATTTATTCAGCTTTTAAAAATTCAAACCTAAAAATTCAAAGTTATAAAGTTTAAAATATACCGCTTTTCAATTTACACCGTATCAATGTCATATAACATCAAATTGTTCTTAGACACACCACCAAGTAAACAGTCATAACTTATTGATAGAATTAGCTTTTTCTATTGGCGCACAATATCCAATAAACCGTTTTTCACTTGCCATTAATGCATTAAATCAACATGGATGCCTTGCGCTTCTAGTTTGTCTGCCCTTTCACCTATATAACGCTGAAAATTTGGCTGTTTTTTATACACACCTGAAGCGATGTAATCCAAAATTGACTGTGTATGGAAAGATTTTAAATAAGCATCTATGCGGAAAACATCTTTACCGGCTTTATCAAAAAATACGAAGCTGGGTGAATTATTGATATTTAGACTATTTGCAAAAGATTTGGCCGTTACTGACTTGCCATTTGTATCGAGTAATTTTTCTTTACCCCACATATCCAAACGTACAACGTTAAAACGATTAATTTGTTGGAGGGTTTCTTTGCGCTTAAAAATATCATAGTGTAATTCATCACAGTGATGACATTTTTTTTGTTCAAACAAAACCAGCAACGGTTTATTTGATGTAAGTAGTTTTTTAAGATTGTAAGGTGGTTTTAAAATAAATGCTTCTTCATGTAATTTACCTGAAGTCGGCTTTTTTAAGTGTTTATTTACATAATTACGAAAAGATACTTTTGTTTCATTATGTCCACGAACATAATCCAAAGCTGTTTCGTATTTATTGGGTGCGTAATAGCCATTCACACGGAGTGCGACTTTTCCTTTCTCTGTCAAAAACAAAAGTGTAGGCGTATACATCACTCTCATTTGCTCTGTGAATTTTTTTTCTGTTGAAAGCTGCCCTTTTAAATTTGTAACCTCCTTATCTCCCCACATATTGATTGAAATCACATCAAAATATTTTCGTGTTTTATCTGCGAGCTTTTTCTGACCTAAATTGTCTTGTAATAACTTGGCACAATAAGGACAACCGTCCTGGTAAAAATAGAGTAATACGCGTTTTTTATTTTCAGTTGCTTCCTGAACGTCTTCCCGCAAATCCAGAAATGATTCTTTAAACCATGATGGCTTGTCGTGATAGCCAGGGTTAACCATATCGCCTTGTAAAGAATCAGCAGCGGTTACTTTAGCTACTTCGGCCTGCACTAAAGAATTAACGGCACTCACACTCAACACTAATATAGATAACATCCAATATTGTAAATTACGCCTTTGTTGCAACATGCCCCCACCCCTCTTTTAGCAAAACTATTAACTAAGTACTGCGCTATATCGTTTGTAGACATCAGTTTGAACAAAAATAGCGACAAATATCAACACTTATCGCTATCAGATGTCATATTTTTGACAATGCTCAAGCTCTCATATAAAGACACCATATAACTTGTTGTTTTTATTGCCATTTATTTAATCGACTGATTTGGCACACATTTCGCATTATCTATCGTGACCGCATTTAACAAACATTTTTGAGGTATAGCGGAGTCACTATGGATAATATTGATCAATACATAAACCCGACAGCTGCTCGCGAACAACTTGGTATCGCGCCGGCTGAATTACAGCAAACGCTTAAATTAGCAGGTTTGTTACAGACATCATTGGAAATTGACAGTGTTTTAAATTTTTTCCTCCAGTCTGCTCAACAAATTGTTAATTTTGATGCGGCTCATTTTAGTTTTGAAGAACAAAAGCTAGACCTTAAGTATGGAAAAACACAGCGGCATCGTTGTTCCTACCGGTTACGTCTTGCCGGTGAATTTCTTGGTGAGCTTGTTTTTACCCGTCGACGTCGGTTTGCTGAACAGGAAATGGAACAGCTTGAAAACTTAATGGGACAATTAATTTATCCCTTACGTAATGCTGTGTGGTATCAACGTGCATTACAAGCGGCAAAAATTGACGCCTTAACCGGCGCACATAATCGTGCAGCATTAGATGAAACTCTTGAAAGAGAAATTGAATTAGCTCACAGATATCACTCAGCTCTATCGATAATTATGTTTGATTTAGATCACTTCAAACAAATTAATGATAATTATGGTCACATTACTGGTGATGATGTATTACGCGAATGTGTTAAATGTTGTGAGCAAGCATTACGCAGTACAGATTTGCTATTCCGTTTTGGTGGTGAAGAATTTGCTGTTATTTTACCTGGTGTAAATGCGAATGGAGCTTCTCTCGCAGCCGAACGTATACGCAACATTATCGAAAAACATGTTTTTAATAGTCGCCAGGGGCCTGTACCCGTTACGATCAGCGTTGGAACTGCCAGTGTATCTCTACAAGATACCGCAAAAACAATTATTGAACGTGCAGATAAAGGCTTATATTTAGCAAAAAATGCTGGCCGTAATTGTGTTGCATGTGCTGAAGATACCCAGGAAGTAGCTGCAGTAAACGCATAATCCTTTTCAATCAGTTTATGAACCAATTCACATATTCAGACTGTGTAACATAGTTTGAACGTCTATAATTACTGACATTGCAACTTACAAATAAACAATGTCATGGAATATTTAAACCAATTAGAAAAAATGCTTGAAAGCGGACATCGCATCATAACTATGGAAAGTTATGAGGTAGACCGTGTGTGTGACTTATTCCTCGAACTGAGTCGTTTTAGCTCCAAGCCCTATTACCTTGCTCAACCTGAACAAGCTATGCATCGGTTGGGGGCTTCACATATCGGTATTCCTAAAACAAATAAACCTGAAGACTTAATGGAGCACATTGAAGCAGCGCAATATTTCGGTATTTATATATTACGCAACTACACCGAAATTTTAGATGATACTGATATGGTAGAAGATTTAATTAGTATCGCAACGGGGGATACACACAAAGTTGTTGTTATGATTGCTGAGCATATTAAATTACCCAATCAACTCATACCATATACTGTTCGTTCTAAACATCAGATGAAAAATACTGGCTAAAACCTTTAGAATATAAAAAGTTCCCTCCCCTTCAAGGGGACGAACCCATGGACGGGCGAAGGTACGACTCCATGGATGGAGGAGCTAGAGCAACGCAGGACGCAGTTGCCGAGAACAATGCATTATAGGGCAGGAGCCCGTAAGTAGGATAACGCAGGAGCAATTATCGAGGGTTACGACTGCATGGACGCAGGAGGTAGGGCAACGCATGGAGCAGTTGCCGAGGGAGGGGTGATTTATAATTTCCCCTCCCCCTAGCCCCCTCCCTGAGGGAGGGGAAATAAAATTAATACCTTAACTGAGTGGCATTAGGCTAAAACCAGCTTTTTTTATCTAAAATTAAATTCTAACGACGATGACCTGAAGATTTAGGTTTACCTCTATATTTTGAACCTGTTGCGTTTGCTTTAAAGCGACTTTTATCTTTTTTGGGTGTTTCATCTACTACATATTTAAGCCCAACTGATTTATATAGTTCAAGCAGTTCTTTTTCTGTAAGATCTTCACTTTTGGAAGGTCGTACACGGCGTTCTAACTTAATATCACCATAACGTACTCGCATTAATCGACTAACCGCAAATCCAAAATGTTCCCACAGGCGACGGACTTCTCGATTACGACCTTCCTTCAAAATCACGTTATACCAATGATTTGCACCCTGACCGCCTGATTCTTTCACATCAGAAAAGTGTGCGTCACCATCTTCAAGCGGAACACTAGTTTTAAGCTGTTTAAGTATATCGGGAGAAACCTCACCCAAAATCCGAACGGCGTACTCTCGTTCAATTTCACTTGAGGGATGCATTAGTTTATTTGCCAACTCACCATCGGTTGTTAACAATAATAATCCACTGGTATTTAAATCTAAACGGCCAACACTTATCCAGCGTCCCGTTCTAAGTTTTGGTAAGTTTGAATAAATGGTTGTTCGACCATCAGGATCATCACGAGTACAAACCTCCCCTACAGGTTTATGATAAACAATTACTCGTTGCTGAACTTCAGTGCGTTTTTGATTGATAATTTTGTTATCAACTTTGATCTTATCTTTAGCAGAAACACGATCGCCAAGAGAGGCTACCTTGTCATTAACTTTAATTCGTCCCTGTGAAATCCAACGCTCCATTTCACGACGAGAACCGACAGCCGCACGAGCTAGTACTTTTTGAAGTTTTTCATCCATAGGGTTTTAACGCAGTAAAATACGATTTCCTTTGAGGTAACATAAAACGGGATTAAAATGATGATAGCTGTTGCTGCATTTTACGGTGTCCTTTTTTCTCAATCAAGACGTTTATAACTCGAATAAAATACTGATAACGTCATAATTTATGAAGATTTTGTCTATATCGCACAAGCAGACAGCCAGCCTATAATAAAATATCAGTTATTTTGAGGTAAGTTCACTTTAAGTCACCACGGTTTATATGTTTATTCATAGTTTTTAGGAAATGCAGACTTTAGTCACGTAAAACAGCGGATAAGATTAAAGCCGTCGATTCCATTGTGGTAATCACTTTTATTAGATATGAAGAGAGCCTAGTTACTAAAAGTGGCTTAACTCTGCTTTTACTTCGGTTATTAATAGGGGGATTACAATATCCTATAACACTTCGGCTCAAAAAGATGTAAAGTAGCGTGTATATCGAGATGGTTTAAAGCTGCAATTTCTTGTAGTGGCTGTCACAATTTTTAGATAAGAGGCTATTTTTATGAGCGCAGGCGGACCAAAAACAAGACCACAAGTTCCTGAAGGCAAATCACGTTTTCTAACAACTACCCAGAAGACTATTGTAGAAGGCGCATTTCATGTGGGCTATACCACCACTTGGGAGTCATTCCAGAAAGAAGTTCCTTATTCGACCCCTAAAAAGCCATAAATCACCCGGTCGCACGTCCAAAAGGTCGTGTGACCATATGATCCTGAGCTTAAGGTCACAGTACATTCATATTTGGAGTCGTTGGCTACTCACACCTTAATGAGAAGCCTTTGCAAAAAGATACTCTTAATTCATCTATTTCTTCAAAATCTCATCAAGCTCAATATCAACGCCAACCTGTAGAGTAGCGGCGGCATCCATGTCGACGCAGTGACCGTTATTAATGGATTACTTCCGGTGTCTCATTCTCTGTGATTTCTTCAGAGGCTGAATCAACATCATCCGTTTCTTCTTCACTATCTGCAGTAGGAACAGAGGGTACTGTAGGTACCTGAAGATCAAGCTCAGCATTAATGGCATCAATGTCACGTAAATCTGCTAACGCTGGTAATTCTGTTAGGCTTTTAAGATTAAAGTAATCAAGAAACCCTTTAGTAGTAGCATATAGAGCAGGCTTACCGGGTACGTCACGATGACCGATAACACGAATCCAGTCACGCTCGATCATTGTTTTAATAATTTGAGAACTAACACTAACACCACGTACCTCTTCTATTTCTGCACGGGTAATTGGTTGACGGTATGCAATCAGTGAAAGCGTTTCTAAAGTGGCACGAGAATAACGTGCAGGACGCTCTTCAAATAATTTTGCAACCCAACTGGAATAATCGTCTCTTACCTGAAAACGAAAACCACTGCTTACTTCTTTAAGTTCAAGAGAGGTATGCTCAAGATATTGTTCCTGAAGTGTTGTTAACGCTTCACGAATTGCATCCTTGCCAGGATGTTTGTCATAAGGAAATAAATCCATCAAACGATCTATATTTAATGTTTGCCCAGCAGCGAATATTGACGCTTCAAGAATACGCAATAATTCTTCATCAGACAGGTCAGAGTTTATGATGATCTTTTTTGGTTTATCCAACGTTTCGTCAGCATCATTTGCATTTTCTGCAACAGTATTTTTAGCTGCCGTATCTTCTGTAGTGTTCGTTTCACTCATGTAAAAAATGTCCTGACTTTAAATTTACTTAGTAACCGCAACAAGTGCTTTAACATGTATACGGCCATACAATTCTGTTTGTACAATCTCAATTAACGATTGTTTAATAAGCTCAAGTATAGCTAATAGGCTTACTACTACCCCGCTCTTGCCTTCTTCAATAGTGAATAAGTCACTAAAATCAGTAAAGGTATCCGCGTTTAGTTTTTCTAACACCGCTGACATTCTTTCGCGAACAGATAATGGCTCCATAGTAATTTGATGGTGCTCAAGTAGTGATGCGCGTTTCATAATATCTTTAAATGCAGATAACACTTCTTTCAAATCAACTTCAGGAGGGTTACGTACAATTTTAAGATTAGGACCTTTCACTTCAGCAACATGAATATCTCTATCCAGACGCGGTAAATAATCCATATCTTCAGCTGCTTTTTTAAACCTTTCATATTCTTGTAAACGTCTTACAAGTTCAGCTCGTGGATCACCTTCTTCATCTTCATCTAATTTTGGACGTGGTAACAACATACGAGATTTAATTTCTGCCAGCATTGCTGCCATTAAAAGATATTCAGCAGCAAGCTCCCAACGCATATCTTTCATTAGATCAATGTATTCCATGTATTGCAATGTAATATCAGCAACTGGAATATCAAGGATATCGAGATTCTGACGTTTAATAAGATAAAGCAGTAAATCGAGAGGTCCTTCAAAGGACTCATCCAGAAAAATTTCTAATGCATCAGGTGGGATATAAAGATCTTTTGGAACAACAGTAAGTGGCGCGCCTTGCACTACGGCAAAAGGCATTTCTTGTTGTTCTTGATGTCCGTTTTCAGTTTCCACTTTTTCTCGCTCTAACTATATTGTTCTTAACTATATTCCAAACCCATAACCTGGCGAACTTCACTAATGGTTTGTTTCGCGACGTCACGCGCCCGATCACAGCCTTCATTAATGATACTTCGAACTAAATCACGGTCAGCTTCAAATTCTTTTGCACGTTCATGAATGGGGGTTAATTCGGCTTTTACCGCATCAATAATCGGACCTTTGCAGTCTATACAACCAATACTCGCTGTACGGCACCCTTCTTTCACCCAGGATTTGGTTTCTTCATCTGAGTATACCTGATGCAAATTCCAGACAGGACATTTTTCTGGATCACCCGGATCTGTTTTGCGCACTCGCGCAGGATCGGTTGGCATAGTGCGTAATTTCTTTTCAATTACATCAAGGTCTTCACGTAATGCTATTGTATTGCCATATGATTTGGACATTTTTTGACCATCCAAACCTGGCATTTTAGATGCGGGCGTTAAAATAGACTCTGGCTCAGGCAAAATAATACGACCACTGCCTTCTAAATAACCAAACAAACGTTCTTTATCTCCCAGCGTAATATTTTGCTGGGTATCTAATAAAGCTTTACCTTTTTCTAACGCTTCCGCATCACCCTTTTCCTGATAACTCTTTCGTAACTCATTGTAAAGCTTAGAGTTCTTCTTACCCATTTTCTTCACTGCTGCTTCTGCTTTCACTTCAAAGCCTGCTTCACGCCCATAAATGTGATTAAAGCGTCTTGCCACTTCTCGTGTTAATTCAACATGAGCAACCTGATCTTCGCCGACAGGAACCAAGCCCGCCTTATACATCAATATATCTGCACTTTGTAACAATGGATAACCAAGGAAACCATATGTCCCTAAATCACGTTCTTTTAATTTCAATTGTTGATCTTTATAACTAGGAACACGCTCTAACCAGGAAAGTGGCGTCATCATAGAAAGTAAAACGTGTAATTCGGCATGTTCTGGAACTTTAGATTGTATAAATAATGTCGCTGAACCAGGATTTACACCCACAGCTAACCAGTCAATGACCATATCCCAAACACTTTCCTGAATCACATGAGAGTCTTCGTAGTGCGTTGTCAGTGCATGCCAATCAGCGACAAAAAAGTAACACTCGTATTCATGTTGCAGTTTTATCCAGTTCTTTAAAACACCATGGTAATGACCAAGATGTAAAGAACCAGTAGGACGCATACCAGACAACACACGTTGCTGTTGATTCGTTAAGGAATTCAATCTTTTCTCCTGAGAGTTCCGGGATTTAGAGCTTTTGTGGAATTAGAAATGTGTATTTATTATTAGCATTATGCGCGAATTATACCTGATTCTCGCTGTGCATAAACA
>JAUVEN010000081.1 GCA_030594815.1 Gammaproteobacteria bacterium | reverse complement strand
GTATATTCGACACCAGTGGAAAAAGTATAATCACCCGCTGTAGCAACATTGCCTAGAAGCAAGGCGGAAGTAATAACTAATAATTTATTATATTGCTTCATTAGCGTGTTCTCCTGGTGGGCGTTCTTATTCTTTGAGTATTAGTACGATTATTCTGCATACGATTACTCTCTAATCTATTTGATTCTTCTGCAGGTTCGTCAGGCTTAGCCTTTTCTTCAGTTTTATCACTTTTGAGAATTTCTTTAACAGGGATAATTTTTTTATTATCCTTATCGTGCAGTTGTTCGTTTGCAGCGTTACGTTTCTCTTGATTCATTTGCTGCCACTGTTGACGCAGTTTTAAACGTTCTTTCTTCGGTAACTCGAGAAATGATTGCACTCGTTGTTTAATCTGTTGCTGTTGCTCCGGAGTAAACTGTTCAAACTGACGAAAATTTTTACGAATTTTTTGCTTCTTTTCTTCGGGCATTTCTTTCCAACGAGCTGAACGTTGTTGCATTTCAGAGCGTTGTTTTTCATTCATTTTTTGCCAATGACGTACAACTTTTTGCAGGCGACGCTGTTGCTCTACATTCATTTTTTCCCAGTTATGACTATACGATTTTAAAACCTGCTGCTCGCTATTAGTCAGCTGCTCCCAGCCAAGCGAGGATGCGGCATAACTTATTGAGAGGAAAAATCCTAATAGTAAACCTGTAATAATTTTCATTATCATTTTTTCCTTCGTCACCTAAATTATCCTCGGTCGATATTTATTTAAACCGGATTGTTTTACTATTAAATTGTTAACTAGCACGGCGTTCTTTTTGTTCAAGCCAGGAATAAAAATCCAGCTCTCCAAATAATTCCAGGCCATTAGCCGAAACCAGCATTTCAAGATCTGCAGGACGGCTCTCATAATTGAGTTGTGCTACAGAGATATCTTGAGATACATCTTGCACATCGTTGAAGCTAACAAACCATATTCCTACAGCCATCACTATCGCAAAAGCACTCGCCATCGCAGGCATCCAACCACGATGAGTATCTTGATGTTGTGACTCCATTGCCTGATTACGTACTGCGCGTAAACGCGTAGATAAATGCGGTTTGAGCCTTTCATACTTTTCGGCACGTTCATCCAGGCTGGCACGCGCCTGCTCGATAAAACGTTTATTGATATCCGTCATAGATTAAAATCCTCAAGTTTCTCCTGCAGCGAATTTATCGCGCGAGAATAATGGCTTTTTACACTACCCTCTGAACAACTCATTGCGTTGGCCGTCTCTTTTACACTAAGGCCTTCCCAGGCACGTAATAAAAAAGCTTGCTGTTGTCGATTTGGTAGTTTACTTATAGCTCGCTCCAGATCATCACCAAACCTTTCTGATTCAAGCTCTTGCAAAGGTTCACTGCCTGATGGATCGGCCTGATTCTGAAGTGGATCATCTTCTTCATCTTCGCTATTGGAACCAAACCAAACCCGGAATCGATTACGGACAAGACTACGACGATAAAAATCACGTATACGACTCTGCAAAATACGGTGGAACAAAGGTCCCCATTCCTTTTCATCGCGACGTGCGTAATTCTGCACTAGTTTGAGCATAGCATCCTGCACAATTTCCAGTGCATCATCTTCGTTTCCTGTCGCTAACCTGGCAATGTGAAAAGCTTTTTTCTCTACACTTGCCAGGAATAACTCCAGCGCTTGACTGTTGTCCAGTATTTGCCTCCTCGGCGACCTGAATCATTTCCTGTTAACGTCTTCCACCTGAACCATTGTTCATACGGAATCCGTTGTTCTGTTTTTCTTTAAGGCGATTTTGGAACATTTCTTTATGCTGTTCCTTGTTTTCTTCATGTTTTTCGTAGCGGTACTGTTGCTTCTCCATATGCTGTTCTTTATTTTCTTTAACTTGTTCCTTGTGTTGCTCCATGCGTTTTTCAGGATTGGAATCTTCTTCAGCCATTGCAACTGGTGCCGCTATAACCAATGCTAATAAACTACTACCTACTACATTTAATAATTTCATGTTACTTCTCCTAGGTTAAAGTTTTATTTTCTTTAACTCTAATAACGCAATAAGGATGGATTCGTTTACATGGTTGTGAATTATTTTGTATGAGATAAATAATTATTAAACAGCCCCCGACAAAAGCTAATGATTAATCTTCATGCTGGGCAAACACTTATATGGAGTATAGCGGGGTAACAGAATAAAAATATTGCGATGGATCAAGTCTCATGCAAATTATCATTAGGCTTGTATACCGTGAATTCCATCACAAAAAATGGACTTATCAGGAAAATAACAGGTTAAATCAGCTCATTTCTTATAAGCATGTAAACGAATCCATCCCTATTGCGTTATTACAGTTGAGACAGCAATTTATATTAAACTTTAGGAGTAATAATTATGAACAAGAAATCAGTAATCGCTATGTTAATCGCCGGTGGAATGATCGCCACTTCTTCAGCTTACGCAGATCACAACAGTATTTGGGGTGCGGGCACTGCCAACATGCCAAACGATATCCACAATACTCGTATTGAAGATAGTGATGAAACTTTTATGGAGTTAGTTCAAGGCGGTGGCGGTGCAGATTCAGTAAACCGTTATGATGATGACACTACTACTACAACTGTAGGTACTCGCAGCAGCATGGGTTCTCTCAGCGGTATGACTTCCCGCATGAGTTCTCGTACAGCAACTATGAGCCGTGGTGGTAGACGTTAATATATAACTGTAATTAACGTTAAAAAGGGTGGTGTTTGTAAAAGCACCACCCTTTTTTATTATATTTAAATAGTTGAGCAAGAATGAGGTTGGTTCGAATTACGCGAATCTAAATAATACTGCAAAATGGATTTAATCTTTTGCAATATTACCAGGAGATTTGGAATGTTTTTACTTTGCTTATTTTGCTCACACCCACTTTCTGGCAACGTTAGTTATAATACTCACGGTTTAATCTTTTCAGGTCCTTTAATATTCTTATCGTCTCGGTTGCGACAGGAAAATACTAAATTGACGAAGTAAAGCGTCTTATTTTTATACTGTGCTGTTTTAACCAGCTTACAAGAACCAGAGTTCTCATAAATGTGAAAAAACTCACCATTTTTTTCACATAATACAGAAGCACGCTTCCTTGCTTCATGACATGCAGCTGTTTCACTTTCCCCTTCATGAGAAACATAACCAGCCCAGTTTCCTGCAAAAACGGGGGCAAGAAACAATGTGATCGATAATGTAAAAATTATTTTAAGCAACATATTTTCACTTGGATATTAATAACTTTTAACTAATATTACTATGATAATGATAAGTATGTATTTTCTTGATACTGTGCATAAGTACAATAGTATCCATTCCTGATAAGAGTAACCTAAAATTGTGGCTTGTAGGATTCTATTTATCAGATAAATTTCAAATTTTTGTTACAAACAGACACTAATTAATAAAATAACTATAAAAACCTGGCCAATATGGTGACTTTGATCTTTAATCGCTAAAGATAGATTTACAAAATGATAAAGACAATACAATCAAAAAAGAACATATCTACACAAGGCTTTACCCTGCTGGAAGTTATGGTTGTAATCGTCATAATTTCAATTCTATCCAGTTTCGTCGCACTCTCTCTTCAAGACATGGATAAAAGTGTACAGTTTAAAAATGAAGCAAAAAGGCTAAACCATGTCATCACTCTGGCACGTGAGGAGGCTATTCTCAATTCCGAGATTATTGGTCTGCGTTTCAGAAAAAATTGTTATACCTTTATGTTAAGGAGTAACGCCGAATGGAAACCCTATAATGATAGAATTTTTGGTCCCCATGAAATCCCATATGGAATCGAATTCCAGTTACTTATCAATGATATTGTGACACCCTTACCTCTCGACCAGTCTCCGAAAGCGCCTCAAATTGCTATATGGCCAAGCGGTGAAGTTACACCATTTGAATTAAATATAAAAAGTACCATTATTCAGTCTGTCTACACCCTGAGCGGTAATGAATTCGGCAGTATAAAAATGACTCGACAAAACTAATATGCAAAACAGTATTTATAAAAAGCATAAAAAGACAACCGGTTTTACACTGGTTGAAATTTTAGTTGCGCTTGCCATTCTGTCTATCAGCCTTTCCTCTGTTTTATATGTTATTAATCAGAATACCCATAATCTAATTTATTTAAAGGACAAAACATTTGCACATTGGGTGGCTATGAACAAAGTTGCAGAATTTCGTGTCAACCCTGCACAGATACAAAATACCAGACAGTTAAGTGGTCGCTACTCTCTTGCTCAACGCGAATGGAAGTGGATAGCGCAAATTATTCATACCGAAGATAAAGATTTAGACAAGCTCATTATTGATGTTTACAGCGCCGAAGACAGTGAAATGAAACTAGCAACATTAACTTCTTTTATTACTTTTTCACTGTTGGATAAAAAGTAATATGATATACGACAACCTCAACAATTATTACTTGCGAGGCTTTACTCTACTTGAACTCCTCGTCGCTATTTCTATTTTTTCTATCCTTGCCAGCATTGCTTATGGTGGTTTAATTGTTGTTTTAAATAATAATGATCATCACGAACGTGTTTCAAATCGACTTTCTGAAATACAAAGTACATTTGTTTTTTTGCAACGGGATATTGAACAGGCTGTTTATCGTTCTATTCGAGAAGAAACATCACAAAAACTGCCTGCACTATATTCTGCACCGAAAGAAAACGTGTTACTAGAACTCACTCGTACAGGATGGCAAAATCCACTTGAACAAAAACGTAGTGAGTTACAACGAGTTTCATATCATGTTAAAGAAGGAAAACTATATCGTGGTTACTGGACCAGCCTTGATCGTAAATACAATGCTAAAAAACATGATGCCGCCATGTTTTCTAACTTTAAAACAATTCACTTTAGATTTCTTGATGATAAAAATAAATGGCATTTAACCTGGCCACCTTATGGAAAAGATGATCCAAACGATCAACTACCTGTTGCGATTGAAACAACTATAGATAGTAATGATTTTGGATCCATAACCAGACTGTTTAGTTTAAAAAATGTATAACACAAAAAATACATTATCTAAGTATTCTGGTAAACAAAGAGGCATCGCCTTTATCACTGCTATGTTGATTATGGTTATTACAACTATCATTGGGATATCAATCAGCGAACGCATGCAAATTACGATAAGGCGTACATCAAATATTTTGTACCATGATCTTGCTTATCAATATAATCTGGGGGGTGAAAGTTGGGCTGCTTTAATTCTTTTACGTGATCTCAATGATGATAGTAAACATGGTTACCTGGATTCATACCGCGAAGGCTGGTCGAGTCAATTACCTATCACCAGCTTTAATGAAGGCACAATAACCGGGCAAATTTTTGATTTACAAGCTCAATTTAATATTAATAATTTATTACTTGATCGTAATACTATCTCAAAAGATCCTCTTAGTAATCCATCAATTCAGTATTTCAAACGACTCCTTGCATCTCTCGAGTTAGACCCCGAACTTGTCTACGCCGTAGTGGACTGGCTCGATACAGACAATAAAATTACTTATCCCGGTGGAGCTGAAGATGATGAATATATTAATAAGCAACCACCCTACCTGGCTGCAAATCAACTTATGGTTGATCTCAGCGAATTAAGAATGGTCAAAGGCTTTACTGCAGAAATAATGAGCAAATTACTACCCCATATTACAGTTTTAAATGGGTATACTGAGCTCAATGTTAATACTGCAGCAAAAGAACTTCTTTTAGCTCTCGATCCTGTTATCGATAATGATATTGTCGATGCTATTCTTAGCTATCGAAAAAATAATTCATTTGCTAGTAAAATAGCTTTTATAGACTTTGTGGAAAAATTAATAAGTAAAGAAACTCAAACTAATGCGAATATCGGCCATTTAGTTGACGTTTCCAGTGACTACTTTATGGTTAAAAGTATGGTAAATATTGGACAAGCCAAATCCGGTTTACAAAGCACTATCTACAGATCAAGGCTGGGTAAACTAAGAGTTATCCAACGTCGCAGAGGCGTACTTTAAATGCAAAAAACAGTACTCGTACATCTCCATGATCTGGCATTAAACTCGGTTAGTTGGATTTTTACCAAAGAAGAAGGTGTAGCTGTTACTGAAGCACAAGTTGGTAACCTGCATGATTTATCAACTATATGTGCTAGTCATAAAGTTGCCCTGATTATTCCGAGTACACTTCTCACATTTACTCAAGTTCAACTGCCTGTTACTGATCGAGAACGCATGCTACGTGCTCTACCCTATGCAATGGAAGATCGCATTATCGATGATATAGACAACATGCATTTTTCAATCAACGCCTGGAAAAATAACCAGGCAAATATATCTACCATATCCCATCAACACATGGACTTATTAATTGAGCGCTTTAACAAAGCTGGAATCAATCCTGATTATATTATCCCTGATTTATTCCTTATGCCTTTTAATGATGGAGTCTGGACTGTTCTTATTTCCAATAAGTACGCTCTGGTCAGGACAGGGCAGTTTTCTGGTTTCTCAACAGATAATTACAATCTTCAACAAGGACTTATATTAAATTTATCTCAAGCCTCATCGTTACCAACTTCAATTAATATTATTCATAATAATGATGTTGATGATTTTTCATCAAATAAATTATTACCCGACTTTCCTGATATATCAATTTCTAATACGACCTATAAAAATGAATATGTAACTTTGTTTCAGGATAATTACTCTGACAACCTGCCTTTTAATTTGTTACAGGGGATTTATAGTAAACATGAACAAATAGCGAATATATGGCGCTCATGGCGTCCCGTTGCTGTTTTTTCAGGAATTATGTTCATACTCTATGCACTCTCGCTCAGTATTAATATTTATAAACTTAATGATCGGATTACAGCCGTAGATAATCAAATCAATAAGATATTCAAAAATACCCTGCCTGATGTTAGAAAAATAATTAATCCAAAGGCACAATTGCAACAACGTTTAGCTGAGTTAAACAAAGATTCAGGAAATACTAAAACCGGCTTTCTACCATTACTGGCAAAATCCGCCAGCAGTATTACAAATACCAAAAATATTAAACTGAACAACATAACTTACAAAGATGGACAGATTGATATGGAGCTGGTTATTGATGATTTTCAAAGCCTGGACGCACTCAAATCAAAAATTGAATCACATGGTGTAGTTACAGAAATATTATCTGCATCTGCAGATGACAAAACTGTCTTTGGTCGAATAAGACTTAGCGGGGAAAAATAATGTTTGAATATTTCAAAACCATTAACCGCTCTGAACGCATTACCTTATTGGTCGGCGGCGTATTTGTTACAATTTTCCTTTGTTATCTAATAGTCTTTTCTCCATTGCAAAACACTATTGAAAAAAAACAACAGACGCTCAATGATAAAATTCATACTTTACACTGGTTGCATCAAGCCTCAGCAAAATATTTACAGTTGCATAAAAACAAACCTCGTCGTAATGCAACTTATTCAAAAGATTCTCTGTTAACTATCATTGATCAAACTACTGTGAAATTAGACGTACGTAGTTTTATCCGTCGCATCGATCCTGAAGGAAAAAATCAGGTACAAATCTGGTTTGAACGGATCAACTTTGACGATTTGATTCATCTTTTAAACATACTCCAGCGCAATAACAATATCCGCGTAGAAAATCTTTCTATTAGTCGACAAACTGATCTCGCGCTCGTGGACGCACACATCACCGTTAAAGGCGGGGCGCAATGAAACGTAATATCAAACTTTTACTGCTCGGCATATCAGGCTTTTTTGTCTTTATGCTGGTAACGTTCCCTGCTGAATATGCCTACCAATATGTTCAGGCACGCATAAAGCCCCTGTACCTTTCCAACCTTGATGGCACACTATGGACTGGCTCCGCCGGTGTCGTGCAATACCAATCAGAACACCTTGGCGAACTCAGCTGGTCCTTGCATCCGCATGACATTATCCGGGGCCGTCTTGAAACAGATTTTTCTCTCAATGCAAACCAGTTACAGACAAGTGGAACCGCCGGTAAAGAATTCTTTGGCACAGCCTATGCTGAAAATATTGAAGGCCATCTTTCTGCTGCATTTTTTGGTAAACACATCGGAATAAAAACCTTTACACCTGCTGGTAAACTTCGTTTTTCGATGCAAAGAATGGAGTTTTCTCCCAAAGGTCGTCTTGAATCAGCGGTAGGCAATATCATGTGGGAACAAGCCGGCATTAGTAGTCCTGCTCAGGTCATTTTTGGTAATCTTAATATCCTGGTATCAACAGAAAAAGAAGGTATCGTCTTTAATATTAGCGATGAAAACTCGCCTATCAAGATTGAAGCGAATTTGCTGGTCTGTCCAGACGGAAAATATGAATTAAATGGCAAGCTCACCCCAACACCAGCGGCACAAGAGGGGTTCAGTAAATCACTCGCCCTGTTAGGCAAACCTGATAAAAATGGTGTTATCAAGATTAAATATGCCGGCCGTTTAAAATAAGGTAATACCTTATATATTTAGACTAATGACAATAAGTTATGCAGGTAAATTAAGAATATTTAGCAAACTGACATATGATATTAATATCAGGTTTGCTATGATTAAAGTGTTAAAAATACTGCATAACCAATTGAATTACTTTGAAATTTAGCCTCTCTGGCTGCTAATCACCGCACTCGGAGTATAGAAAAAAACAGGATTTTCTGTGGTTACATTATTACGTCAAAATCGGCTCGGTAAATTTTTTGTTTCGCTACTATTAGCCCAGCTTCTCTTCTTTAGTACGTCACTTCATGCCGATGAAGGTTTTATCTTACAGCTAGATAACGCTGATATTGATGTCCTAATCAGAACCGTTGCCGATAGAACAGGTAAAAACTTTGTCATTGACCCCAAGGTAAAAGGCAAAGTAACCGTTGTTGCAACCCAACCCATGAACAAGGATGAACTTTACCAGGTATTTCTGTCTATCCTTCAGGTGCATGGTTACACCGCCGTAAAATCAGGTGAAGTCATCAAGGTTATCCCCTCCAAAAAAGCAAAACAGGCAGGGGGGACTGGCCAGCTCAGCTCTCGTCGCAAAGGTGAGGAATTTGTTACCCGAATCATCAAGCTGACAAATTCTTCTGCGACTCAAATTGTGTCTTTATTACGTCCACTAATACCAAAAGACGGACATATTGCGGCTTCTACCGATAGTAATGTGGTTGTGATTTTTGACCATGCCGAAAACATAGCGCGTTTATCTACCATAATTAGACGCATCGATAATGCCGGCAACATGGATATAAAAATTATTCATCTTCAACATGCTTCTGCCTCCGAAATCAGCCGCATCCTTAATACTCTTTTGTTACAAGGCAAGGGAAAATTTGGCAAAGTGAAAGTTATTGAAGATGGACGCACTAACAGTATTATTGTTTCCGCTAATAAAAAAGATCTCCTTAAAATACGAAGCCTGGTATCTGAAATGGATACTCCAAGCAAGGGTACAGGCAATGCGCAGGTAATATATCTCAAGTATTCCAAGGCCGAAGCACTGGTTCCTGTTCTACTTGGTGTGAGTGATAAATTAAAAACAAAAACAAGTAAAAAAGGAAGTACTGGTTCTAACAAGGACATCAGTATTCAGGCTGATAAAAATTCAAACTCTTTAATCATCACGGCACCTCACGATCTGTTTAACTCTTTAAAAGGCATTATTCAAAAGCTTGATATTCGCCGGGCACAAGTGCTGGTGGAAGCGGTAATCGCTGAAGTCTCATTAACAACTGCACGCGAATTGGGCGTTGAATGGGTAATTGACGGATCCCCCAGTGGATCCAGTGCCGTAGGTTTTATTAATTTTGGTTCTCTGGAAGGGATGATTGGTGCTGTCACAAGCATAGGTGAGGGCATTGCTCCCGGCTTGCCATCGGGTACAACACTGGGTTTCGGTAGAGAAGGTAGCTCAGTTAACTTTGCCGCCTTTTTACGTGCATTAGTCAGTGATACGTCAACTAATATACTCTCAACTCCCAGTATTCTTACACTGGATAACACTGAAGCAGAAATCGTGGTCGGTGAAAATGTTCCTTTTATCTCGGGTGAATATACTTCAGGTACTGCTGGCTCAGTCAATCCGTTCAGAACAATTGACCGCCGAGATGTTGGCCTAAGCCTCAAAGTTACACCACAAATTAATGAAGGTAATGCCGTTCAATTAGAAATTGAACAGGAAATTACCAATGTTATTCCCGGTGCTGCCGGCGCAGCCGATCTAACTACAAGCAAACGCAGAATTAAAACAACCGTGCTGGTAGAGGATCAAGAGATTGTGGTGCTGGGTGGCTTGATTGATGAGTCCTTGGTGGAATCACAGTCAAAAGTACCCTTTCTGGGTGACATCCCATTATTGGGCGCCTTGTTCCGCTATGACAAAGTTTCCAAGATCAAACGTAACCTGATGGTATTTATTAAACCGAATATTATTCGTGATGCTGCAAGCATTTCACAAATTTCCGGAGAAAAATACAGCTATTTACGCGCTAAACAACTGGCTGAAAAGAATGCGGGAATTGCCTTATTGTCTGATGATGCTGTGCCTGTGTTACCGAAGAAGTTCGTAAAAATACCACCACCGTTTAACTACACTGATACAAGCAAGAATAGACCATAGCCAGGACAACTATCATGGCTAATGACCCTGTGACTACTGCTACCCAAGATTATTCAGACAATGATCTTCTTGCGCACCCTGACATTATTAAACAAACACCGGATATTCCGTACAGCTTTGCACGCCATCATGGCGTGTTACTCCTGAATACCAATATCCAATGTGCCCGGGTTGCCTATCGTGCGGACACCAAGGCATGGGTACTCGATGAAGTGCGTCGCTTCCTTGGCGTGCCGGTTGCACTTGAATTGCTATCAGCGGAATCATTTCGAGAACACCTGGCACACCACTATGAAACCGATAACCAGGCCTCCAGCCAGATCATTGCCGATTTGGGTTCTGATTTAAATGTTGATTCCATTGCTGAAGAACTGCGTGAACCCGAAGATTTGCTGGATAGCGCGGATGATGCACCGATAATTCGCCTGATTAATGCATTATTTACCCAGGCGGTTAAGGACAATGCTTCCGATATCCATCTTGAACCTTCTGAAGATCAATTAACCATCAGAATGCGGATAGATGGAATCATGCATGAACTCATGCAACTACCTATTAATGTAGCACCGCTACTCGTATCACGAATAAAAGTAATGGCTCACCTGGATATTTCAGAGAAACGTCTGCCACAAGATGGTCGAATATCTCTACGGGTTGCTTCACATCCTGTTGATATTCGTGTTTCAACCTTGCCATCAAGTGGCGGAGAACGCGTTGTACTCCGTTTACTGGATAAAAATGCCGGTAGAATTAATTTAGTTAAACTCGGTATGGAAGGTGAAACGTTAGCAGGAATAAAAAACCTCATACACAAACCTCATGGTATTTTACTGGTTACCGGACCAACCGGTTCAGGTAAGTCCACGACACTTTATGCCGCAATTGATGAACTCAACGATCGAAGCATGACGATTGTTACACTTGAAGATCCTATCGAGTACTACATTAACGGTATCAGCCAGACCCAGGTTAATCCCAAGGTAGAGCTGACCTTTGCTCGCGGCCTGCGTGCTATTTTACGTCAGGATCCTGATGTCATTATGGTAGGAGAAATTCGCGATTTAGAAACCGTTGAAGTTGCAATTCAGGCAAGTCTCACCGGTCATCTTGTCTTCTCCACTTTGCACACCAACAGTGCGGTTGGTGCAATCACTCGTTTACGCGACATGGGCGTAGATGCTTATTTGTTATCTTCCAGTCTCATCGGTGTGCTTGCCCAACGTCTACTCCGATTATTGTGTCAGGCATGCAAGACACCTCACCCCTTGTCTGATGTCGATTGTGAAAAATTACAAACCACGTGTGGTGAGCATGGTATTGATATGACTAATCCACCGATCATTTATGAACACAATGGTTGTGATCAATGTCATGGTACTGGTTACTCCGGTCGTGGTGGTATTTATGAACTGGTGCCCATTGATGAACACTTGCGCTCCCTGATTCATAATAATGCTGCGGAGCAGGAAGTTACTGCCTATGTAAACAGCAAATGGAGCAATCTACGTCAGGATGGATTGCGCCGTGTTTTAGCGGGTGATACCAGCATCGATGAATTATTGCGTGTGACCCAGGAGGATTAACAGTGCCAGCGTTTGAATACACAGCAATAAATTCCGATGGCACAGATGCCCAGGGCGTAATGGAAGGCGATTCTGCTCGTCAAATCAGGCAGCAGTTGCGTAATAGTGGCCTGGTCCCCATGTCGGTTGATGAAGTGTCGACAAAAAAGAAACGCCATAACCGTACATTCAATTT
>JAUVEN010000008.1 GCA_030594815.1 Gammaproteobacteria bacterium | reverse complement strand
GTATTGAGGTATTGAGGTATTGAGGTATTGAGGTATTGAGGTATTGAGGTATTGAGGTATTGAGGTATTGAGGTATTGAGGTATTGAGGTATTGAGGTATTGAGGTATTGAGGTATTGAGGTATTGAGGTATTGAGGTATTAATTTTAGCTAAATCCCAGAACTAATAATTTCTAGTTCTTGTAGATTAAGAATACAAAAACCATCCTTATTAATACTAATGCACCTGTCTGATTCAAGTTGTTTAATACTTCTAATAAGTGTCCTTTGCGTAACACCGAGCATATCTGCCAACTCAAGACGTGATAACGAATCTTGCAGGTAACTACTTTTTAAATGTCGCTCATGATGAGTTTCACTTAAAAAAACAATATAAGATGCCAATCGTTCTAAAGCATTTTTTTGGCCAAGGTTAGCGATATGCCTTATATAAGCGTTTAAACTACGAGACATTGCTTGCATCATCGTGTCCGAAATTTCTCTGAAACGTTCCGTACTATTTTGCAAGTCCTCACATTTCAAGTGACAGACACTCACATCATTAAGGGCTTCAGCTGAACTGCCATGTGTTTCTAAATATAAATCCTCACAGGCAATAAGATCTCCGGGAATTTGAACCAGTTTATGAATTTGTTGTTTACCGTTAGGCAAAGTTTTATATACTTTAACTTCACCTGATAACAAGATGTACAAGTGACTACTGACATCACCCTCTTTATATAACATCTCTTTTTTATTAAATAACTTTAGACTCAAACCAGGTTGTAAATCCCGTTTGGCTTCTATACTTAGCCCATTAAAATAATATGATGTATCCATAATACAAGAGGCACATCTAATTTCAGCAGGCTTATCCATACACGGGCCTGCAACATTATCTTGTAAATTGAACAATTTAGAATGACTCTTAAACATATTTGCACTGGATACTTAATGTTTTAATGATTACTTATAATCCTTGAATATCGTTCAAAAAACAGTGACCTTCGTCACTTAAATATTAATATTCATCATCTAGTGAAAAGTGAACCACCTCATCTTTCAGATGATTTGTATATACAGCTTATTACTTTTATATTTTTATAATTAATTAGTGCGCTGAAACATATATTATTAACACTAATAAAGCATGCTTAATATAACAACTAAAGAATTTCCGGTTAATTTTTTCTACTCATTACAATAATTTCAATGCGGCGATTTTTAGCTCTACCTTGTGGAGTATCATTCGATGCAATTGGCTGGTTTGAACCATGTGCCCGTGCTTCAAGTTGAGATTCAGCAACATTATGTGCAGCGATATAATGCAATACTGTTAATGATCGAGTAGCAGATAATTCCCAGTTGGATTTATATTTTTTTGCCAGCCCGCCTTTAATAGAAACATTATCACTATGACCTTCAATAACAATTTTTATATCCTTGTGCCTGGAAAGCGCATTAGATAATGTTCTTAAAATTGCTTTGCCCCCGACACTAAGCTTACTTTTTCCTGATGAAAACAGGACGGTAGCTGCCAGGGTAATTTTTACGCCTTTGCTGTCTTGTTCTAATTGAATCTGTTCTTGCTGATTTAATGCTTTGAGTAGTTTCTTATATAAAGGATTGCTGCGCGACTGATACTTAATAGTAAAAACCAGATCATTTACTTTCTTGCCGTAGAATGTAATTGTGTTGTTACGCTTAACCCAGTCACCTTTGCGGTTTGCGGAATAACTAATAATATTAAAATTATTCGGAAACACCCATGCATAAATCAGGTGAGAAAAAACATCTGGCTTATTCCATATGCCAAAATGATTATCAGGTGTTTTAGTTTTACCATCCCAGTTGGTGTATGTATAAACACCATCTGATCCGACATTAATTTCCGAATTGTTAAGTAACTTACCTTGTACTAACGTTGCATAACTACCAGAAGCAACCCTCATTAAATCATAACGTGCGTGTTTTGCACTATCCCACTTATGTTCATTAGGATAAAGATATAAAAAATCTTTTAAATGCTGTTCAGGTAATTTATTTTTTTCTTTTTTAAACCAGATATCATACGTTTTATGATTTGTTCTTGTCGTATCATAACGAACATAATTTATCCCATCTTCATTAAGAAAAATTATTTTCTCGCTAACTACAGGTGCTGCTATAGCAGTAGATAAAAAACAAAAATAAAATAATATGAATTTTAATTTATTTATATTCAACATCATTTTTCCAAAAGATACATCATTGAAATTTTTTGATAAATAAAGAAAGGACTTTGACTTAAATTAACTTCTATATAAATTATTATCGTTTTTAATTTATATAAAAATACTATATTTAGGTTTTAAATTTATTTGATGTGATCCAGAATGCCATCTAACTCATCAATACTATTATAATGAATCAGCATTTTACCTTTACCATTAGCGCCATGCTGAAAGATAACTTTCGCACCTAACTTTTCTGATAAGTCATCTTGCAAACGACGAGTATCCGGATCTAAACCTGTTTTCTCTGGTTTATCGCTTTCCGGTTTATTTAAACGACGAACGAGTTGCTCTGTTTCACGAACCGATAAACCTTTTTTCGCGACTTCACGTGCCGCTTGCATTTGTTTTGCCGCTTCTAAACCTAAGATCGCACGTGCATGACCCATTTCAATTTGACCATCTTCCAACATATGTCGAACATCAGTTTCTAACGTTAATAAACGTAAAAGATTAGACACTGAAACACGCGAACGACCCACTGCATCGGCAGCTTCCTGATGGGTTAAACCAAACTCTTCCACTAAACGAACAAGTGCTTTTGCTTCTTCAATAGGGTTAAGTTCCTGACGCTGAATATTTTCAATTAACGCAATCGCCATTGATTCTTGATCTGTAATATCACGAACAATAGCAGGAATCTCGTGCAACTCAGCAAGTTGCGCAGCACGCCAACGACGCTCACCAGCAACAAGCTCATATTGACCTGGCGTTGCTGACAAAGGGCGAACCACAATAGGTTGCACGACACCTTGTGCTTTAATTGAATCTGCTAACTCTTGTAATGCATCAAGATTAAAATTTGTACGCGGCTGGTAACGACCACGCTGAATGACATCTATTGCTAAATGTTGAAATTCTGAAGATGAAGAAATTTGTTGTTCTGTTGAAGTTGACGTAGCTGGAGCAACATCATCTTTTAAATGGCTAACACCCGAACCTAATAATGCTTCGAGTCCTTTACCTAATCCACGCTTTTTAGCCATTAAAACTTCGCCTTAACCTATTACTTTTTATAAGCGCAAATTTATGCGCTTGCTGCACCCGCTAATGTGGCATTTTCCTCGTTACGCAATATCTCACCGGCCAATGCTAAATAAGCAAGGGCACCACGTGAAGATTTATCATAACTAATGACTGGAATACCATGACTTGGTGCTTCAGCTAAACGAACATTTCGTGGAATAACCGTACGATATACTTTCTTTGGAAAATGCAGCAACAACTGGCCAGACACATCATTGGCCAGGTTATTACGTGGGTCATACATAGTGCGAAGCAAACCTTCTATATGTAACTCTGGATTGACTGTGCTGCGAATACTTTCAACCGTTTCCATTAATGCAGATAAACCTTCTAGTGCATAATATTCACATTGCATCGGGATCATCACAGAATTTGCGGCCACTAACGCATTTAATGTCAACATATTCAGTGAAGGAGGGCAGTCTATTAATATATAGTCATATTGTTCGCGAACATCCTCTAACGCATTACGCAGTTGGCGTTCACGATTTGGCATTTCCATTAACGCAACTTCAGCCGCCGTTAAATCACTGTTGCCTGGTAAAACATCGTATTGAATATCTTCATTCGAATCATTTTTTACCACTAATTCAGAAAGTGTTGTCTCACCTAATAAGAGGTCACAGGTAGTATATTCGGTCTCATTCTTATCGATACCGCTGCCCATTGTGGCGTTACCTTGCGGATCAAGATCAATTAATAAAACATTTTTGTTCGTGGCCGCTAAAGATGCCGCTAGATTTATGCAGGTAGTTGTTTTTCCTACGCCGCCTTTTTGATTTGCAATGGCAATTATCTTGCTCATTCAGACCACTCCCTTATTATGTGGTGGTTTAATTACTTTAATTAAGCTATTTTTATTTCCAGTAAATGTCTTTCTTCTTCGAGACCGGGCACTTTTATCACATGACTTTCTTTGACAGCGTATTTTTCAGACATTTCATCAATTTCAGCAGCAGGATTAACCCCTTTCATTGCTAAAAATACTCCATCACTGGCCAATAGGTGTGATGTTTGCTTTACCATCTCCCCAATTGCGGAATATGCACGGGTCGTAATGGTGTCAAAAAGCTCTGGAAACTGGAAATTTTCTACTCTCGACTGTACCACATCTACGTTGGGTAACTCGAGCTCTGAAACCGCTTGAATGACGAATCTTGTCTTTTTATTATTACTATCTAGCAGGGTAAATTGTTTTTCAGGGAACACTATAGCCAAAGGAATTCCTGGCAAACCTGCGCCTGTTCCAACGTCTAAGATACGTTTTCCACGAATATAGGGACAAATAGACAAACTATCGAGCAAGTGACGTGTCACCATTTGTTCTGGTTTGCGCACTGCGGTGAGATTATACGTTTTATTCCACTTATCTAATAATCCAACATATTTTATTAGACTTGATTGCTGCTTTTCATCAAGTGACAGCGCCAAATTTAATTGGCGCAACCCTTTTGACAATATTTCATTTAATGCTGACTGACTCACAAAACCTCTTCAATTTTATTTTTCACCGATGGCAACATTTGTCAATTTATTAAGTGCACCGGCCATTTTCTTAACAATGGCAGGGCGATTATCTATGCCATGGCGATTCGCGATATAGGTAGGATCATTATACGTTAACCAAACCTGACCTTTTTTATCTTTCCAGGCCAATGCTTTCATTGGTAAATCAATGCCAGCAGATTGATTACTGGTAAAAAAATGACTACCCATTTTTGGATTACCAAAAATCAATAATTCTGTTGGGCGTAATGGAATTGCTGCTTTTTTCGCACCGGCTTGATGATTCCAACGCGTTACAATTGTAATACCTTTTTTGCGCAATACATTTTCCAATCGATCTAATGTCACTTTCACGCTGTAATGACTTTTTTTATTTACTAAACCTTTATCCGAGGCCATCGACATAGCAGGAATGAATGCAACTAAACTCAATAAAACTAATAAACGCTTCATAAACTTCTCCTTGGTTTTTATCATTTATTGTTATTTCCGTATGGTATGACTGTAATTGTTCTATTTTATTCCCTATTGATACACTTAAATGTGACTTTTATGAATTGTAAGTCTGAATTCATTCGGACAATAAGGTTAACTACGATTATATTTTCTTTTCCCACCACCGCGTTCGAATGAATTCGAACCTACAAATGTGTGTTTCTCTTAACAAATAACGAAGAACAGAAAATTAAGCTTCTTTTCGGTTCTTATTTAACCTTTTATCATTACTTGAGCGACTTTGTTTCTTTAAAAACACCAAGATCAACGAAATAGCTGCTGGAGTAACACCTTGTATTCGAGAAGCCTGACCAATCGTTGTTGGTTTTATTTTTATGAGTTTTTCCTGAACTTCATTGGATAAACCCGAAACGCCCGAATAATCAAAACTCTCCGGAATTATTTTGTCATTGTTGCGTTGTTGGCGCTCTATTTCATCTCGCTGACGTTCAATATAACCCGAATATTTAGCCTGAATCTCAACCTGTTCTGCAACAACAGGATCAACTTCAGGTTGATCTACCGTCGATATACTCATTAGTGAGTCATAACTAACATCTGGCCGTCTTAATAAATCTTCAAGTCGTGCCTCACGAATCAGCGCTTTTTTAAAGACTCTTTCTTGTTCTTCAATCGGCACTGTTTCTGGCCGAACAAAAACTTCATGCAAACGTTGCTGTTCTGCGGCGATTGCGTCACGTTTTGCTTCGAAATACGCCCATCGTTCATCATTGACTAATCCCAGCTCTCGTCCTTTTTCTGTTAATCGCAGATCCGCATTGTCTTCTCGTAACATCAAACGGTATTCCGCTCGAGAAGTGAACATTCGATAAGGTTCTTGTGTTCCCATCGTGATTAAATCGTCAATCAACACACCAATGTATGCTTCATCTCGACGTGGCGTCCAGGATTCTTTGCCTTGAACTTTCAACGCTGCATTCATTCCTGCTATAAGCCCTTGTGCGGCTGCTTCTTCATATCCGGTTGTGCCGTTAATCTGGCCAGCAAAAAATAAGCTTTCCACATATTTTGTTTCCAGCGAAGGTTTTAACTCCTGTGGATCAAAATAGTCATACTCAATCGCATAACCTGGTCGCATAATAAACGCGTTTTCAAAACCCTTTATAGATCGAACGAGCTCTAATTGAACATCAAAGGGTAAACTGGTTGAAATGCCATTTGGATATATTTCATTTGTTGTTAACCCCTCTGGTTCAACAAAGATCTGATGGGAGATTTTATCAGCAAATCGCACCACTTTATCTTCAATTGATGGACAATAGCGTGGACCGATACCTTCAATTACACCACTGTACATTGGCGATCTGTCCAGACCACCACGAATTATTTCGTGTGTCTTTTCATTGGTATAAGTGATGTAACAACTGACTTGATCAGGGTGATCTTCTTGCTTACCTAAAAATGAAAAAACAGGTGTTGGTGTATCGCCCGGTTGTTTTTCAAGCACACTAAAATCAATTGTTTTACCATCCAGCCGTGGTGGCGTACCCGTTTTTAGTCGTTGCACGTTAAATGGCAATGCGCGTAATCGGCGGGATAGGGCATTTGATGGTGGATCACCCGCTCGGCCACCTTCGAAATTCGACTGCCCAATATGAATTAAGCCGCCTAAAAATGTACCCACCGTTAAAACGACTGTTTTGGCTTTAAATTTCAATCCCATTTGGGTAACAACACCCACAACTTCTTCATTCTCAACAATCAAATCATCAACGGCTTGCTGAAAAAGGGTTAAATTTTCTGTATTTTCCAGTACTTCACGTACGGCTTGTTTATATAAAACACGATCAGCTTGTGCCCGTGTTGCTCTAACCGCAGGACCTTTGCTGGCATTTAAAATTCTGAACTGGATTCCTGATTTATCGATGGCTTTAGCCATTAATCCACCCAAGGCATCAATTTCTTTAACCAGGTGTCCCTTACCAATACCACCAATTGCCGGGTTACAACTCATTTGCCCCAATGTTTCGATATTGTGGGTCAACAATAATGTCGAAACACCCATGCGTGCAGCAGCTAAGGCCGCCTCAGTTCCTGCGTGACCACCGCCAACAATAATCACATCAAATTGTTGTTGATAAAACATGGGTTATAGTACCTATTACTGGTTTAAATATCGGGGCTGCTATTGTACGGATTGCTTAAAGTTTATCCATAAATCATTTCATAAAATCACTTAGAGTAAATTCAAATTGCAAAATTGTGTTAAATATCACATACATAGCTTGAGGGTACTTCACTATAAATACTAATATTATATATAAGGTAAATAATGGCTACGTTAATAAAATTTTTATGAGTACTTAAAGATCCTAAAACCTCGCCATATTATAAAATTACTATAAACATCAGATGAATATTTAGGTATTACATTGAACACCCACAGCTTAAATACAAAAAACAATGTTCAGAATATTTTTGATATTCGTCCTGCTACTGTGAAAAAATGGGCTGAAGAACTTCCTCTTGGAAGTACCGGTGAGTCAAGCAAACAGCTTTATCACGCGTTAAAACAAGTCAACCAACAACATAATTCTGTAGAGCATCATTTAGAATTTTTAGAACTAATTTCCCCAACGCTTACATTACTTTATCCCAGACTATCGAAATATTTTACCGGCATATCATTACCATTAACCACAAAAACACGAAACGTCATTCATATTACGACTTCTTTACTAAGTGAAATTTTAATTGGTTATCAAACTATTCTTCGCGCACTTGTTACCAAAAAATCCTTTGGCTGGAAAAAACCTTTTTCTTTAGCTGTGCACCATACTTTTATTTATTCTTCTCAAATATTATGCACTCAGCATCTTGCATATCAAAAAAATGCAAAAGGCATCTGGCATGAAATATTTTGGTGTTATCAACAAGCCGTAAAGTTAAAACTATTAAATAAAAGTTTTCGTAACTGTGCAGAAAAACAGGAAAAAACAAGTATCGAATATGAGTTTAAAAAACTTTTATTACTATCACTTTTATCTGCAAACGATATAGGTGAGAAGAACATGCAAGAAGTGCATAACTTAATACCCTTATGGATAAAACATACTGATATTTTAATAAATGAGCCTGATGAAAAAGAAACCTGCTTTACGCTAAATTTATTGAGTGATGTTCCGCCATACCTTATTGGTACACGCAATGACAAGACACAACATACTGTTAATCGGCATTACCTTTCAACCCATAAGCTAAAAGAAATATTATCAAAATACTTAAAAAGTATTGAAAATGATGGTGCTATCAAATTAGACAAAAATATTTTATCTAAAATAACCATTCAGTCATTATTAACAACCTGGTCTCGTAACCATTTAAGAACCGAGGTCCGAAAAGAGGGCACTGGTTTCCTTGATATTATTACTGGTATAACTGCAATTCATTTTGTACTAAATCAACAAGATCAACCTGCCTATGATGGAGTATCTACTGTTCTACCTGATGACATCACAGATTTTGAATCAACCCTAACGATTGAACCTATCAGTCACAGTTCTAAACACGACATGTTAAACCTCGATCACTTTTTAGCTAATTCTGATCAAAAAGAAGATGTTTGGGGAAAGGTATATGAAAACTGTATTAACACACCACAAGCTATTGCAAACTGGACAGAAAGTGGCGTCTATAAAGTTTATAATTTCACTAAAAGTATTCTTTTAGACTACAGCAAAGATGGTTATCGCCTTAGCGTTAGTGACAAAAAAGTTGATAGTCTTAAACATAATGAACTGATTGCTGTTCGTGAACATGCATTAGCACCCTGGGCGTTAGCACAAATTAAATGGCTACATTTTTCCGAAAAGGGAGATGTTCGATTTGGTTTACATATTTTAACACGCCATGTTTTACCTATTCATGTTCGTTATCATACCAATGGTACTTTATGTGAACCTTTGCCTTGTTTATTGGGTCTTGATAAAAAAGATCTCATGTTATTTGTTCCAACATTACCGACTAATCTTAATGGTAAAAAACTTCAGCTTGAACATCAAAAACAACATTCACATCTTCACTTAAATAATAAAATTTTAAGTACCCCGGCATTTGAGATTTATGAAATATTAGAATCGCATCACAATACAAGTTCTACTTCAGAAGAAATTAAAAATTCTAAAATTATTATAGAACCAGAAAATACAACGAAAATAACAGATAATATTTGGGAAAATTTCTAAGAATAAAACACATCCATGTATCTAATGATTTATACCAACTTTAAATCAGTTGTTTCTAACTTCGTTTTTTGCATCTTAAAATGCTCCATATCGAATAGATACATTTTTAATCCAATTTCACCTGATAATTTACTGAAATAAGGTCCTTGTTCACCAACCTCTCTTACATAAAAAAACCATTCATTATCAACAGAATAAAACCTGCCCGTGCGGTAGGGGGATTCACTTGTATCTCCTGATCGCTTATTCACTTTATTTTCCATGTACACTCCTTATCCATTTATTATCCTTTAAATAATAGCGTTAACCATGTAATTTCTCCTGTCAGATATATCTGAAAATTTTGTAGATTTTATCTTACAAAACTTAATTTAAAAGTATTTCACTAAATAGTTGAAAGTTCTCTTTTTGTCCTCTACACTCAATGCAACGAGAACAATTAGAGAACAAAATGCCAACATTACTTGAAAAACGTATCTTAAACTTTATACATGCTTTCATCGTCAAACATGGCCACAGCCCGACCTTAGTCGAAATAGGTAAAGCGATGGAAATAAGTTCAAAAGGTACCATTCATCGGTATGTACAAAGTTTGCGAAACAAAGGGATGTTGGCAGCACCCGAGCGTGGCTGGCGTGGAATTCGTCTTGCTGATAATGCATTGAGTAACTCCACTACCCTCCCGTTGGTAGGACGAATTGCCGCTGGCCAACCTATTGAAGCTATACATGATCATGAAGAAATTAATTTAAGTGAAATGTTTGTTGGTAAAGATCGTTATGCCTTGCAAATAAAAGGTGACTCAATGATCGATATTGGCATTCTTGATGGTGACATTGTCGTGATTCAACCACAAAATACTGCTCAATTCGGTGATATTGTTGTCGCCTTAATAGATGATCAAGAAGCAACACTTAAACGATTTAAACGCTTAAAAGATGGAAGCGTTGAGTTAAGTCCTGAAAATCAGGATTTTGAACCCATGATTTATGACGCTTCAAGAGTAAAAATTCAAGGCTTACTTGTAGGGCAATTGCGAAGTTATTAATAAAAATAAAATACTTGCCACCAAGAGCACGAAGAACACAAAGTTAAAACAAAAGTATGTTCATAACAAAATTAATTTTCTTTGTGTTCTTCGTGTCCTTGGTGGCTAAAAATATTTCTCAAACGTCTAAATTTGCGGTATTAAGCGCATTCTTTTCAATAAAATCTCTTCGCGGTTCAACCTGATCACCCATAAGAGTTGTAAAAATTTCATCTGCGGCAATCGCGTCTTCAATTTGAACCTGTAATAAGCGTCTATTTTCAGAGTCTAGTGTTGTTTCCCATAATTGCTCAGGATTCATTTCTCCCAAACCTTTATAACGCTGTATATGCTGGCCACGTTTAGCTTCATCCATTAACCATTCCATAACTTGTTTAAAGGATGAAACTTCTTGTTTGCGATCACCGCGTTGAATATATGCGCTATCACTTAACAATTCTTGCAGTTCTTCAGATAAGGTTT
Source organism: Gammaproteobacteria bacterium (assembly GCA_030594815.1). Taxonomy (GTDB): domain Bacteria; phylum Pseudomonadota; class Gammaproteobacteria; order UBA6429; family Thiohalophilaceae; genus JAGLTQ01. The sequence goes on along the minus strand of JAUVEN010000008.1, from coordinate 33,950 downwards.
TAATCGCTAAATATTCACCCGATTCAAAGAAATCTCGATCAATCACTCTATCTGTTGTGATGCCATGACGAAGAACACTTATTTTAGCGCACCAATGACTTTCTTCACCTTCAATATTATCAAGACTTATTTTATAACTTAAATTTGATTCATCTGTCGCAAGACGATTTTCCAGTTCCTGAAACCAGGCTTGTGCATTTCCTTTATCTGCACTGCTATCAAGAGCCGACATCGTTATCATTTTTTCTAATATAGCTTCTGGATATCGTTGAGATAAACGTTTAATACTTTCCATCACGACAATATATTGATTAGCTAAAGATTCTAATGCTTGCCCACTTAACGCAGGTGCACTTGAATCAACAAATAATTCTGTATTATCAAGCGCTACTTGTAATAAATAATTCGCAAGTTCAACATCATCTTTAACATAACGTTCCTGTTTCCCTTTTTTAACCTTATATAAAGGGGGTTGAGCAATATAGATATATCCATTCTCAACGAGCTCAGGCATTTGTCGGTAGAAGAAGGTCAATAATAAGGTTCGTATATGGGAACCATCCACATCCGCATCCGTCATGATAATAATTCGATGATAACGAAGCTTCTCAATATTAAATTCATCTTTACCGATACCACAGCCTAGTGCTGTAATCAGTGTTCCAATTTCAACAGAAGATAACATTTTATCAAAACGCGCTTTTTCAACATTAAGAATTTTACCTTTCAGCGGTAAAATAGCCTGTGTTTTACGGTTACGGCCTTGTTTTGCAGAACCACCCGCAGAATCCCCTTCCACCAGGAATATTTCAGATAAAGCAGGATCTTTTTCCTGACAATCTGCTAATTTTCCAGGTAAACCTGCAATATCAAGTGCACCCTTACGGCGTGTCATTTCTCTGGCTTTTCGTGCAGCTTCACGCGCCCGCGCCGCATCCACAACTTTTGAAGCAATTGCTTTTCCATCTGCAGGATTTTCTAATAAAAACTCCTGGAATTTCTCACCCATGACCGATTCAACAATGCTTTTTATTTCTGAAGAAACGAGCTTGTCTTTGGTTTGTGAAGAAAATTTAGGATCAGGCACTTTTACCGATAATACACAGGTTAAACCTTCACGTGCATCGTCACCTGAAGTACTGACTTTTGCTTTTTTCGCATTCCCCAAGCTCTCAATAAAATTATTCATAGAACGAGTTAACGCACCACGTAAGCCGGCTAAATGTGTTCCGCCATCACGCTGAGGTATATTATTGGTAAAACAGAAGATATTTTCTTGATAGGAATCATTCCACTGTAAAGCAGCTTCAACAACGACATCGTCTTTTTCAGTATTAAAATAAAAAACAGAGGGGTGTAGCGGGGTTTTATTACGATTTAAGTGTTCTACAAAGGCTTTAATACCACCTTCATACATAAATTTATCTGATTTACCGTCTCTTTCATCTAAAAGCGTAATACATACACCTGAGTTTAAAAATGAAAGTTCGCGAACGCGTTTGGCTAAAATATCATAGTGATATTCAGTAAGAGCAAATATTTCTGTGCTCGGTTTAAACCGAATCTCTGTACCGGTATTTTCAGTATCTCCAACCACTTTCAATTCATTTTGAGGATCACCAAGCGAGTAATCTTGTTGATGTATTTTACCATCGCGGCGAATGGTCAATTTTAATGATTCCGAGAGGGCATTTACTACTGAAACACCTACACCGTGTAATCCACCCGATACTTTATAAGAATTGTCATCAAATTTACCACCTGCATGTAATACGGTAAGTATTACTTCTGCAGCAGAGCGACCTTCCTCTTCGTGAAAATCAACAGGGATTCCACGACCATTGTCTTTTACAGAAACTGAGCCATCTGTATGAATAATAATATTTATTTCATCACAATAACCCGCTAAAGCTTCATCTATTGAATTATCAACAACCTCAAAGACCATATGGTGGAGACCAGTGCCATCATCAGTGTCACCGATATACATACCTGGACGTTTTCGTACTGCATCAAGCCCTTTAAGCACTTTAATACTTGAAGAATCGTATGAATTTTTATCACTCACGGTTGAAGCTCCTAATTTCGGGTGATTATTGTACCACTTCTTTTAATACACCGTGTTCCACGTGGAACATTTTAGATTCTATTTCAGATGGTAAAACAAAAGAATTCTTCTCTGTTGCAGTAACAAATAACTGTGCTTCAGTATCTACCAATAATTCAATGAGATTCTGCCGGTGTTGAATATCCAGTTCTGCAGCAAGATCATCGACTAAGAGAATAGATTGTTGATTTGTTTCTTTTTTTAAATGCGTTATTTGAGCTAAACGCATAGCACACACCAAAAGTTTTTGTTGTCCACGAGAAAAACAATTTTGAACAAGAATATTATTATTTGATATTTCTAGATCAGCTCTGTGTGGACCATAGGAAGTGAAGCCTTTAAAAGTATCTTTATCAAAAGCATTATTAAGTGTTTCTGTAAAACTATAATCTAAATTCCAGCCACGCTGATAACGAATTTTAACAGATAAACCTATTAACTTTTCTACATATTGATTAAAAATAGGTAAAAAACCTAAAAGATAGTTTTCTCGTGAAAATGTAATTCTTTTCGCAAACTGAATTAGCTGCTCATCCCACAGTGTTATGGCTTTTTTATCTTGTTTTTTTCTTAATGCAGCATTACGTTGTTTTAGGACACGGTAATATTGCTGCCAGGCTTGAAGAAAACCATGTTCCACGTGGAACACACCCCAATCAATAAACTGTCGTCTATATTTTGGGCCTTGCTCTAATAGTTTATGTACATCTGGATTAATTATTTGTACGGGGAGAAGCGCACTAAGTGCAGAAACCTGTTTTACATCTGAGCCGTTAATTCTTATACGTGTTTTTTGTGTCGATCTTTCTAAACCAATTGCAGTGGATTCAAAATTATTATTCTCAAGACGTGCAAATACTTGTAAAGATGGATGATCGTGAGAAATAACATGCTTTATATGCGTTGTTCGAAAAGAACGGGCAATAGACAATAAATATATAGCTTCTAAGACGCTAGTTTTACCACTCGCATTGTCACCAAAGATGTAATTACATCTTTGTCCTGGTTTTATTTTAACGTCATGAAGATTTCTAACTTGACGAATATCAAGTTGAGTTAAATGCATAGTGTTACGTCATTACAAACGCATTGGCATAACAACATATTTACTATCGACGTCATTGGTACCAAATAATAAACAACTATGGTTAGAATCCGTTAATTGCATAACGACTTCATCAGATTTAATAGTACTTAGTGCATCAAGTAAATAAGCAACATTAAAACCTATCTCAAACTCATCGCCAGAATAAGAAACTTCTATCACTTCTTCTGCTTCATCTTGTTCTGGATTATGAACAGTCGCCTTTAATTCGTTTTCACTTAATTGAAGACGCATGCCGCGGTACTTTTCATTAGACAACACTGAGGTACGGTGAAAAGCCTGGTATAAATTATCACGCGCACTTGTAATTTCGTTATCACACTGTTGTGGGATAACTTGTAGGTAATCAGGGAATTTTCCATCGATTAATTTGGATGTGAATGTAACGTCTGTAAAATTAATACGTATATGATTTTCACTTAAAGAAACTTTAATTTCATCATCTGTATCTTCTAGTAATCGAGAAATCTCATTAACTGCTTTGCGAGGAATAATAACTTGTCTTGTTTCACCAGGACTTAGTGAAACTTCCGCCTGACAAAAGGCCAGACGATGACCATCAGTTGCAACAGCAATAAGTTGGTTATCAGATAATTCAAACATTAAACCATTTAAATAATATCGAACATCTTGTTGTGCCATACAAAATTGTGTTTGATCGATTAGTTTTTTAAATATTTTTTGAGAAATATTGAATTCAAAAGGAGATATAAGGGCATCAATACTTGGAAACTCTGAAGCTGATAATGTCGATAAAGTAAAACGACTTCTTCCTGATTTTAAAATAGCGCGTTCTTGATCAATTTGAATTTCAATATTTGAATTTTCTGGTAATGCTTTACATATATCTAGAAGTTTGCGAGCAGGTAATGTCGTATCACCTTCCTCATTATTTTCAATATTGCACGTATTAATAATTTCTACTTCTAGATCAGTACCGGTTAAAGATAATGTATTGTTTTTAACCGAGATTAAAACATTAGAAAGTATAGGTAATGTTTGTCTACGTTCAATAACACTATTAACCATTTGCAAAGGGTTTAGTATTGCATCTCGTGAAATACTGATTTTCATATGAATCCTTATATATTATTAATATATATATTAAATTATTATTACTATTATTAGTAAAGGCATTATCTGTGGATAACACCTTTTTTCTTTTAGTTATCAATACGTTAACCAAATGATAACAATGTGTATTAAAGCAAAATAAGCGCTTAGTATGTTGTGGATAACATGTTAAGAACTGCTCTTTTTGTAATTTCTAAAAGTTATCCACAGGATATACCCATTATGTTGTTAGTGTTCTTAACAGGTTTGTATAATCTTCTTTTATCATTAATTCTTCTTCTTTTAATTCAGCTATTTTTTTACAAGCATGAATTACAGTTGTATGGTCACGTCCTCCAAAGGCATCTCCAATTTCTGGCAAACTATGGTTTGTTAGTTCTTTACATAGTGCCATGGCCATTTGTCTTGGTCGTGCAATAGAACGGCTTCGTTTCTTTGATAATAAATCAGCTATACGAATTTTGTAATATTCAGCAACTATTTTTTGAATATTATCAATAGTAACCAATTTTGCTTGTAACGCTAATAAATCTCGTAAAGCTTCTTTAGCAAAATCTAAAGTTATTGGTTTACCTGTAAAAGAAGAATTTGCAATAACGCGTCTTAATGCACCTTCAAGTTCACGAATATTTGATGGTAAGCGTTTAGCAATAAAAAAGGCGACTTCATAAGGTAGATCTACACCAGAAAGAGAAGCCTTACTTAACAGTATAGCGACACGTGTTTCTAATTCTGGAGGTTCAATTGCGACCGGCAAGCCCCATCCAAATCGTGATTTTAATCGATCTTCTAATCCTTCTACTTCTTTTGGATAACGATCACAGGTCATAATGATCTGCTTTTGGCCTTCTAATAAAGCATTAAAAGTGTGAAAAAATTCTTCTTGTGAACGTTCTTTTTTAGCAAAAAATTGAATATCATCAATTAATAGGGCATCAACAGTACGATAATAAGCTTTAAATTCATTGATTCGATTATGTTGTAATGCTTTTACCATATCAGCGACAAATCGTTCTGAATGCAAATAAACCACGTTTGCATCAGGATTGTGTTTTATCAAATCATTACCAATAGCATGCATTAAGTGTGTTTTACCTAAACCAACGCCACCATAAATAAGCATAGGGTTATAACTTTCACCTGGATTGACAGAAACCTGCATAGCTGCCGCTCGAGCAAGCTGGTTTGAGTTACCTTGAACAAAACTATCAAAGGTGAAGTTTGGGTTTAGCGTCGAGCTTCTTTTTGGTTTTATGGGTCTTGCATTGCTTAAATTAAAGTCCGGGCGAGTGGATTCACCTGCATTTTCAGTATCAGTGGTTTTTTCACTGCCAATTTCAACAGAAACTAAAGGTGGATTGTCAGCAAGAGAATCTAAGATAGTCTGAATTTGAGTTAAGAAGTGCTCATAAACCCAATCACGGACAAATTGGTTTGGTGCAAGTAATTGAATATCATTATTTCTAAAAACAACTTGTAGGGGACGAATCCAGGTGCTGAATTGTTGCGCACTTAGATTACTTTCAAGTTGTGAGAAACATTGATCCCAAATGGGTTGGGACACAGACACAGCCTACCCCTAAAATATAATTGTAATATGATGTTTAAATTTGTTGGTGGGAGTTTACCCGCAACAGAAAAAGTTATCCACAGGCTGGATTAAGAAAATGAGAAGAATATGTATAATCTTATTGGAAAAGAAAATCTAACCAAATTAGACATTTAAGTCATGTATAAATATAGATTTTAGTTGACAGCAGAGCGATTGGGCAGTATTGTTCGCGCCTATTTTTTGAACAGTTATCAGGTCGTTTTAGGCTTGAGATTGAATATATTTAACGGTTATCGCTATGAAAAGAACATTTCAACCAAGTAATTTAAAACGCGCTCGTAGACACGGTTTTCGTGCTCGGATGAGTACTCCAGGTGGCCGTAAGGTTATCAACGCTCGTCGTGCTAAAGGCCGTAAGCGTCTCGCTCAATAATCTGGTTTTTTCTCCCTAATGCTAACCAGGTTAACCGGTCGTTTTGCTCGGCAGCAACGGTTAACGCAAGCCTCTGAGTTTAAAAGTGTATTTGCGAAACCCTGTGTAAAACAGGGTGATGCGAGTATGTTGCTGTTAGGGATAAAAAATAACAAAGATACTGCGCGGCTCGGTCTTGCAGTTGCAAAAAAGCAGTTGAAACGAGCTGTTTCACGAAATCGTTTTAAACGTCTTACCCGAGAAAGCTTTCGTCATCATCTCGATATTATAAAAAACCTCGATATTGTTGTTATTGCACGTGCTGGTGCAGAACGTAAAACAAACCGTGAATTACTCGATTTGTTATCTAAAAACTGGCATATCTTAAGTAAAAAATGCGGAAATTAATCTCAGGTATAATAGGGTTATATCGCACTTTGATTAGCCCAATTTTAGGTCCAAGTTGTCGTTATACCCCAACATGCTCAGAATATTCGCAAGAAGCTGTTATGCGGTTTGGTGTAATAAAAGGCGGCTGGCTTGCAATAAAACGAATCTTAAGCTGTCACCCATGGGGTAACTCCGGTTATGATCCAGTACCCGAAAAACATACGTGTTCACATGAAGAACACAATAAAGAATAAATACATTACTTTTTAATTTAAAAACCTAACTATAAAAGAAGTTTTAATTATGGAACAACAACGTTTATTTTTAACCATCGGTTTATTTTTTCTTTTATATTTAGCCTATGATGCCTGGCAAGTAGAATTTGGGCCTAAACAACCTATAGTCGTTACACAAACTACAAATGGTGTCGGTCAGGCACAATCTGGAAATGTTCCTTTAGGTGCTGATAACACATCACCAGCAGCAATCCCTCAATCAACAAGTTCAAATTCATCAGTGCCTTCTGCAATAAGTGCACCGGTTGCAAAAACAATGCAACAAGCTCAACGCATTAATGTTGAAACAGATGTATTGCGATTAGAAATAGATTCTCGTGGTGGTGATGTTCGTATTGTCGATTTAGTTAAATATCCACAAACCAATAAAGACGACACGGAAGCATTTCGTTTAATGAGTGATGCCAGTAAGAATTTATTTATCGCGCAATCTGGTTTTGCCGGTAAACGTGAATTAAATAATGGAACCATTACTAAAGCACCGAACCACAATAGTATATATAGAGTTGAACAAACATCTTATAAACTGGCAGATGGTCAGGAAGCTTTAAGAGTGAATTTACTCTGGAACAGCCCGGAAAATGTTTTATTTATAAAGACTTATGAATTTAAGAGAAATAGCTATGAAATTAGTGTTTCCCATAAAATAGAAAATCACAGTAATAGAACATGGCGTGGTAATTTATATCAACAGTTACAACGTAAAGATTATGAAGATGAAAACCAATCTGCCTTCATTTATACCTATACCGGTGGCGTAATCTATAGTCCAGAAGAAAAATATGAAAAAATTGATTTTTCCGATATGGCCGATGAAGATTTAAAGCGTGATATTAAGAGTGGTTGGGCAGCGGTTATTCAACACTATTTTCTTGCGGCATGGGTTCCACCTATAGATAGTCAGCAAAGTTATTTTACTCGTGATTTAAATGAGTCACGCTATTCAATTGGCATGAAGGCAAGTAACGAAGTTCAGGTTGCTGGTGGTTCAAGCCAGGTACTTGTTAATATCTTATATGTTGGGCCAAAAATTCAACAAGATTTAGAAATAATCGCATCCGGTTTAGAATTAACCGTTGATTATGGTGTGCTTACTTTTATTGCAAAACCTATTTTTTGGTTGTTAACGAAGATTCATAATTTTGTTAGTAACTGGGGTTGGTCAATTATTTTATTAACGATGCTTATTAAGTTGGTCTTTTATAAACTTTCAGAAGCCAGTTATAAATCAATGGCAAACATGCGCAAGGTTCAGCCTCGTTTAGCAGCAATGAAAGAACGTTTTGGTGATGATCGTCAGAAGATGAATCAAGCCATGATGAAAATGTACAAAGAAGAAAAAATTAATCCACTCGGTGGTTGTTTGCCCATTCTTGTACAAATTCCTGTATTCATTTCCTTGTACTGGGTATTGTTAGAAAGTGTTGAATTACGTCAGGCAGACTGGATTTTCTGGTTCACTGATTTATCAGCGAAAGATCCGTATTTTGTTTTACCTTTATTAATGGGTATAACAATGTTTATTCAACAAAAATTGAATCCGCCACCTATGGATCCAATGCAGGCAAAAATCATGTCGGCATTACCAATTGTGTTTACCGTATTCTTTGCCTTCTTCCCGTCAGGTTTGGTTTTATACTGGGTAGTGAATAATACGTTATCAATTGCACAACAGTGGTATATCACTAAAATTGTTATTAAGGCATAGCTCTGAAATAAAAAGCTTGTCATTCCCGCATGCGTTTCATCTTTCGGTTACAAACAGCGGGAATAAAGAAGGTTTAAATATAGATTTCGTCAAAGAACATGCCGGAATGACGATAATAATGACAGATAATAAAACGGAAACGATTGCAGCAATTGCCACACCTCCCGGTCGAGGAGGTGTCGGCATAATCCGAATCTCAGGTCCTTTGGCTAAATCGATAGCTGAAGAAATATTAGGCAAAATACCCAAACCCCGTTTTGCTGATTATCTTCCTTTTTTAGATCAAAATAATGATGTCATCGATTCTGGCCTGGCATTGTATTTTGTTGCGCCTAATTCCTTTACCGGGGAAGATATTCTCGAATTGCAGGGCCACGGTGGTCCCGTTGTAATGGATTTATTGTTGCAGCGAGTCATAAGTTTAGGTGCCCGCATTTCACAACCCGGGGAATTTTCAGAACGTGCTTTTCTAAATGACAAAGTGGATTTAGCCCAGGCCGAAGCCATTGCCGATTTAATCGAAGCGGGTTCTGAGCAAGCGGCAAAATCTGCCGTTAAGTCATTACAGGGCGAGTTTTCTCGTTGGATAGATGAAAGTGTGGAAGCACTCACTCACTTACGCATGTATGTCGAAGCAGCGATTGATTTTCCAGAAGAAGAAATTGATTTTCTATCGGATGGCCATGTGACTAAAAGTCTGGAAGATATCCTTATAGAAATGGATAAAATTTTTGCTTCTGCTCAACAAGGTGTTTTGTTACGTGATGGGATGCGGGTAGTCCTTATTGGGCAGCCAAATACGGGGAAATCGAGTTTATTAAATGCATTAGCCGGTCGAGATTCTGCCATTGTGACGCATATTGCGGGTACAACACGAGATGTATTGCGCGAAGAAATTAACATCGATGGTATGCCCTTGCATGTGATTGATACGGCAGGATTACGTGAAAGCGATGATGTTGTTGAGCAAGAGGGTATAAAACGTACCTGGATTGAAATTGAGCAGGCCGATCGGGTGCTTTTACTCGTTGACGATAAAACAGGAATTACTGATGAAGATGAGGAAATTCGCCGAAAGTTGCCGAAATCACTCGAAGTAACAATAGTACGCAATAAAATAGACTTAACTAAGACATCAGCATCAATAACGGATGTTGAGATTGCGCTTTCAGCCAAATCTGGTGAAGGGATCGAGTTATTGCGTGATCATTTAAAGAAAATAATGGGATATACCGGTTTAACCGAAGGCGTATTTCTTGCTCGCCGCCGCCATTTAGACGCTTTGGTTCGAGCGAAGGATTTTGTAGTAAATGGCCAAACTCAATTACGAGAATCAAAAGCTGGAGAATTATTGGCTGAAGATCTCAGGCAAGCTCAACAAGCACTTGGAGAAATTACCGGTTTTGTAAGTAGTGATGAATTATTAGGTAAAATCTTTTCAAGTTTTTGTATTGGAAAGTGAATTAAGATAAAGAATCCTAAAGATAGTTTAGATATTTCCGATAGCTTTAAAACATATTAAAAATAATAACTGGAGTGATGGAATGAAAGAATTTACACGTCGAGATTTATTAAAAGGGGCAGTTGTTGCAACTGCAGCAATGGCGACAGGTGCAAGCAGTTCAGTAATTGGTGCAAGTAACGAGCATATGCATCATGGAAATCCAAATACCGCTCTGGTTGATAGCGCATTAGATTGTTTAAAAACAGGACAAGCTTGTTTAGATCACTGTATCGATCTATTTAAAATGGGTGATACATCAGTTGCAGACTGTGCAGATAAGGTTACCGAAATGTTGGCCATGTGTAATGCGTTATCACAGATGGCATCTTATCAGTCAAAACATTTAGCAGCAGTTGCAAAAGTATGTGCTGCAGTTTGTAAAGATTGTAAAAAGGCCTGTGATAAACATGCAGATAAGCATGAAGCTTGTAAAGCATGTGCAAAGTCTTGTGAAGATTGTATTGAGGCTTGTGAAAAGATAGCAGCATAATCACAATTTATAAAACCCAGTCACGCTTAGGTGTAGTTTGATTGGTTTTTTTATTATTAAAATTCTTTAATGTTCTTTTTAAATAACGTTAAACGTTCCTCATCATATTGTTTATAACGTAACTGTTGATATAAGAGAGTGATGTGTTTAATGGCTAGTTGCTGTTCGGGTAATTGAATAATTGCTCGACAACAAAAATCATCAGCTCCTTCTGATAAAGATTTCGACAAACCTCTTTTTTTCATTTTTTTAAGAAACTTAAAATACGTTTTTTGAATAATATTTTTTTGCTTAGATTGATTAGAAAAAACAATAAAGGCAAGTAAAACCGTTAATACACCTAATATACTGAATAGGAGTTGTGACAAACCTTGCCATGTAATTTCTGGTATACCAATGGCAGCGAACAAAGATTTTTGGCGTTTATTATCATAGCCCAATATCCATTGATTCCAGCGATTATTCACTGCATCCCAGGCGAAGCGCATTTGTTTCATTTGTTTAGATAACCAGGATGATTTAAATAAATGAGAAGGCTTTTTAAGATTTGAATTTAAGCGTAAAGCATCATCTGTATTTTCAATATTACCCGGTGGAATAGCGGCTGTTGGATCAACGCGTACCCAACCTCTATCTTCTAAATAAACTTCTGACCAGGCATGGGCATCTGATTGACGTACAGTCATGTAATTATCTAGCGGGTTTATTTCTCCACCCTGATAACCGGTAACGATTCGAGCAGGTATACCTGCAATGCGCATTAAAATAGTAAAGCTAGAGGCATAGTGTTCACAATAGCCACGCTTGGTTTCAAATAAAAATTCATCAATTGGATCATTGTAAAGAAGGGGAGGCTGCCGAGAGTAATAAAAATCCTGAGTAGAGAAATATTTTAAAACATTCCTAATTGTATTTTTTGGGTTTTTTGAATCAGTTAAATCGTTCATCAATAAACGGCTTTTAGATAAGGTAGAAGTAGAGCTAGGTAATTTAAGATAACGATCGTTAGAAATATGTGTGTAGGTAGGCAAAATATAACGAGTATAAGAACTTAAGTTATAACGTTTTAGTTTTTGTATAGGCGATAAGGACAACAACTGCATATTTGCAGAGAGTCGCGTGCGTTCAGGCAATGTTGATGGTAAATCTAAAGCAAAGATCCAAAAATTATTATGAGGTTGGAGTGTAACTGTATAATCTGTTTTCTGACCTAACCCCGTAAATTCGAAATTGCTTAGTGCTAGTCGTTCATTCGAGGGTGCCGTCCAATTGTATCCATCAAAATCCCACATTACTGGACCACGCCAATAAAGTTTACCAGGTAATGGAATTGCCGAATTAAATTTCACCCGAAAAGCAACAGCAGTATTGTTGCTTAACTGGCTTATACGACCAGGCGACATTTTATCGGATAATCCAGTCTTGGCTGAAAAGGCATCTTCCGGTAAACCCCATAAAGGACCGTTAACACGCGGAAAAAGAATAAACAGAACAATGGCAAAAGGAACAGCTTGCGAAAGCATTTTAAAAGCAAGCCTGAAGTGCTGTTTTTCATTAACACGAATTAAATTAAGAGGAATGGGAGTGGTTTTAGTAAGCGCTTTATAATCATGCTGAAAACTAATTAAAGCAGTAAATAAAAATATTAAAGCCAGTAACATGGTGAAAGCGACAGGTATAGATTGGTTAAATAAAAAATTTATAACAATAGAAAATAGTGAAAGGTTAATAATTATAGAAACATCACGAAATGATTTAATTTCAAAAAGTTTTAAACATAATAAACCGAGCAGCATAGCTGAACCGGCGTTCCGCCCAATAAGAGTGTGATAACTAAAGACAATGCCAGTTAAAAGCATAATAGTTAGTAAAAATAGAACGAGTTTGTTTGGTATTTTACACAGTTGTAATTCATAACATGCGCGCCATAAAATAAGAGCTGTTGTTACGAAACTTAGCCATATTGGAAGGTGTGAAAAATGAGGTAAAAGAACGAGCAATAATCCTACTAATAAAATTAATGCAGCAGGTTGTACATTATGATTTTGTAATTTATTTAACAAAGTCATTTAATTCACACCATATATTGCAAGTTGTTTTAAACAGTTTTCTAAATGGTGCTTGCCAGTGTTTGGTTGAATCACTAAATCAGGTAAACATAATCCATAACTTAGGTTTGCTTCATCTGCGAGCAACACCCAGCGTGTAAGTTGTGAAAGTTTTTGTTCGGTACCTGAAGTTGTCGTTTCTAACCAATTAAGCCAAAGTTCATCTGATGAAGTAGATGAAAACTCCTTAGTTTGTAGCGTGTGGTGACGTGCGAAACTTTTCCAGTGAATATGTTGTAATGGGTCGCCTTCAGCATAAGATCGTAAACCTTTGAAATCATCCGCACCAAGTTCTTGTTGTTTTTTTCCTTCGGATAAACCGGCGCTCTTAAGTGGTAAAGTAGTGTGTACAGAAGGTTTTGGATAAACCAATTGAGTTTGATCAAATTCAGCTATAGCCCAGGCTCGAAATAATCCAAAGGGAAAGCGACTTTCGATGTAGAAACGGGGCAATGGAATAAGGCCTCGCTTTTCGAAGGTATGTTTGATGGATAACGTTGATAAGTTATTTTCATTTAAATCAGCGATTGTTGATTGATGCTGAGGAGTGAAAGCCTTGATAGAAAAACGTGCGTGATGATTTAAGTTATTTACCTGAACAATAAAGTTGGTATTTTGATCAGCAAATACAGGCTTACAAATGGCGGGGCCAATACTGAGTTTTAATAAATTATTGTAGGTGTGAAAAATAGTAACCACAGAAAGACTGGCGAGTAAAAAAGTTAAAAAATAGCCAAGGCTATTACTGTAGTTAATAGAGCCCAGTAACATGACAAAAAGTAACAGGGCAAATGCAAGCCCTTGTTTGGTGGGTAATATATATACCCGACGTTGAGTTAATAAATAAGGTGCTTGTTGTTTACCATCACCAATAAAGAAGCGTTGTAAATTTAATTTAGCTTTAAAAGCAGCAAACATATTCTAAGGTATCGCGACATCTTTAAGTAAAGCATCAATGGCTTGAGGAGCATCGGGATCAATAGGTTGCAAACGATGCCGAACAACACTAGGCAAAACGGCTTGTACATCTTCAGGGATAACATAATCACGTTCATTTAACATCGCCCACGCTTTACTTACATGTAATAAAGCCAAGCCTGCACGAGGAGAAAGACCATATTCATAAAGACCGGATTCGCGTGAATAACTGATTAGGGCCTGAACATAATCAAGCAAAGCATCGGATGTCGTGATGTGTTGTACTTGATCTTGCATATCCTTTAATTCATTTTCATTTAAACAGGAGGCTAAATTATTTAATGCTTCGCGGCGATCATCAGAAATAAGTAATTGTCGCTCAGCTTGGGCATCTGGATAACCAAGAGAAATTGACATTAAAAAACGATCAAGTTGAGATTCCGGTAATGGAAAAGTTCCAATTTGTTCTGAAGGATTTTGTGTCGCAATAACAAAAAAAGGTTGAGGCAACTCACGTGTTTTACCATCTAAAGTAACCTGCTGTTCCTCCATAGCTTCGAGCAAAGCGCTTTGCGTTTTGGGTGTGGCACGATTTATTTCATCAGCTAAAAGCACGTTGTTAAAGATGGGCCCGGGATGAAAGGTGAATTGGCTTTCGTTTTGTTCAAAAATAGAAATACCCAAGACATCGGCGGGTAACATGTCGCTGGTAAATTGAATGCGGCTAAACTGTAATCCAAGTAATTGTGCAAAAGTGTGAGCCAACGTAGTTTTTCCAACACCGGGTAAATCTTCAATAAGAAGGTGCCCTTTTGCGAGAATACAGGTCAGTGCCAGACGTAATTTATGTTCCTTGCCTAAAATGATGGTATTGGCGGAATTAATGATTTCTTTCAGTTGGTTGCTGTGGCTTTTTATATTCATAGGCTCTTCTGGTTATTTACTATATATAGTGTAGATTGGGTAAGGTAAGACCCGTAATTACATAAATTGTTCGAATTGATATGCTCAGACTTAAATTAATATTCCTTATATTCAGTGCCATTACCGTATCAGCCTGCTCGTCTTTTGGCTATTACATGGACCTTATGGCAGGTCATTCTGAGCTAATGGAACAAAGAATGCCGATAAAAAAATTGTTGGCAGAAAAAGAAACAAAGCCTAAATTGCGTAAATTACTTAAAAAAAGCCAGGAAATACGTGATTTTGCAAGTATTGAGCTCGATCTCCCGGAAAATGACAGTTATCGAATGTATGCTGATTTAAATCGTCGATATGCAGTATGGAACGTGATTGCAGCTGAAGAATTCTCTGTTCAGCCTAAAAAATGGTGTTTTCTCTTTGTTGGTTGTTTGAGTTATAGGGGCTATTTTTCGAAAGAAGTGGCGACAGAATACGCTAATGAGTTGAAGAGTGAGGGTTATGACGTATATGTTGCCGGCGCGAATGCCTATTCAACATTAGGCTGGTTTGATGATCCACTATTAAACACAATGATGTATAAGTCTGAAGCTACTCGGGCAGGCATCATTTTTCATGAGTTAGCCCATCAAGTTGTTTATATCGATGATGATTCTGCATTTAATGAAGCTTTTGCTACAACGGTAGAACAAGAAGGTATACGCCGCTGGTTAGAAAGAAATGGAGATGATGCTAGATATACCGAGTATTTGCTAAATAAAAAGCGGGATACACAACTTAATCAATTGCTCCAGGATACAAGAAATAGATTAAAGGATTTGTACAAAATTGATCTGACTGAAGCAGTTAAAAGAAAAACGAAAAAACAAATATTCGTATCAATGAAGTCGAAATACGATCAATTGAAAAAAAAATGGGGCGGATATAATGCGTTCGATAAGTGGATGAGTCAGGATTTTAATAATTCACATTTATTACTTATAGCAACCTATCATGATTTAGTGCCGATGTTTAAAGCCATATTAAAAAAAGAAAAGTATAATTTAAAAAGATTTTATATTGCGGTTGAAAAATTAGGCGCAAAGAATAAAGAAGAACGTAAAAGTGAATTAAAACAATTAGCAAAAGTTAATCTATGAGAAAAAATATTGCTATTTTTGTGCTTCTATTATTTTTTACGCTATCATTAAAAGCTGAAGAACTTCGTATTGCGGTTGCATCAAACTTTTATTCGACATTGAGTCTAATTAAGAATCAATTTGAAAATATTTATGATGATAAGTTAATAATTATAAAAGGTTCTACAGGTAAGTTATATGCACAAATAAAGCATGGTGCGCCATATGATATTTACATGGCTGCAGATATAAAACGACCAGAATTATTAGATCGGCAAGAATTGATTTTAAAAAATAGCCGTTACACCTATGCTAGTGGGCTACTGGCATTATGGTCTAAAAAATATAAAGAGGATGTTTTAACACAATTAAAAAAAGGTGCATTTATTAAGCTGGCAATCGCCAACCCTAAAATAGCACCGTATGGTTTTGCAGCTATGGAAGTTTTATCTAAAATGGAATTAGATAATAAAGTAAAATCAAATATGGTTTATGGAGAAAATATTGCACAAACATTCCAGTTTATTCAATCAGGTAGTGCAGACTTAGGCTTTGTAGCATTGTCTTATGTAAAACAAACAAATAATGAATACTGGCTAGTGCCTGAAAATTTATATACACCACTAAAACAACAAATGGTGATTTTAAAAAATTCAAAAAATAAAAAACTGGCAAAGAAATTTTTGGAGTTTATTAAAAGAAAAAATATAAAAGAAATCATTAAATCTCAGGGTTACACTATTTAATGCTTGAGTTAATTCTATTAGGTCCCATCCTTGTCACATTAAAGCTGGCATTAGTGACGACATTTATTTTATTGATTATCGGCACCCCGCTGGCATGGTGGCTTTCAAATACTCAAACAAAATATAAAACACCGATTGAAGCTATCGTTGCATTACCCCTTGTTCTACCGCCAACTGTTTTAGGATTTTATTTACTGGTTGCATTAAGCCCGGATGGTATAGTTGGTCAAGTTTGGTCTTATATTAGTGACGATCCATTAACATTCAGTTTTAGTGGTCTTGTCATTGGCTCAGTAATATATTCCCTGCCTTTTGTTGTTCAACCACTACAGGCAAGTTTTGAAAGCATCGGAAAACCTATTCAACATGCTGCTGCAAGTCTTGGTGCAAGGCCGATTGATATATTTTTTAGTGTGGTTTTGCCGTTATCTTATAGAGGATTTTTTGTTGCTATTACACTGGGCTTTGCTCATACAGTGGGTGAGTTTGGTGTGGTCTTAATGATCGGTGGCAATATTCCTGGAGTAACCCAGGTATTATCGATCACTATTTATGATCATGTTGAAGCACTGGAATATTCTGCTGCGCATATTTATTCAGCAGCATTACTGATTTTTTCATTCGTTATTTTGTTAATTGCCTATACGGTTAACCGCAAAGTGAATATTCGTTTATGAATATTCAATTTAATTATAAAAAGTCATTTGCTAACTTTGAATTAGATTGTTCTTTTTCAATGCCAGCAGCAGGCGTAACGATATTGTTTGGTCCATCAGGTTGTGGTAAGTCTACTTTGTTAAATTGTATTGCCGGTTTAGAAAAAAGCGATGCTGCTTATGCCAAAGTTGGTAATGTTATTTTTGATGATAAAGTAAAGAATGTTCATTTACCCGCGCATCTGCGTAAAGTGGGGTATGTATTCCAGGATAGTCGTTTATTCCCCCATATGAATGTCATTGATAATTTGCTTTATGGATTTAAACGAGTAAAAAAATCGGAACATGTTTTAGAAGCAGAAGAAATAATAAAAAAATTTGCGTTAGAAAAATTATTAGCTTTTTATCCACATCAACTTTCAGGTGGCCAAAAACAACGAGTGGCATTAGCCAGAGCGATTTTATCAAAGCCGAACTTGTTAATTCTTGATGAGCCATTGTCTGCACTGGATTATGCGTCAAAACAAGAGCTCTTGCCGTACTTACAAACAATGTGTAAAGAATTTTCTATTCCTATAATTTATGTCAGTCATGACTTAAAGGAAGTGCTGCAACTGGGCGAAAGCATTGTATTAATGGAAAATGGAAAAGTTGTTGATAAAGGAGATTTAGTAGAGCTTTGTGTAATGCAACCTTTATTAACGCAGCAAGAGGGTGCGAGTTTTATTCTAAAAGGCGAAGTATTGAAGGTAAATAAAGAAGAAAAAATATCTACCGTTAACTGCGAAGGATATGAACTGTATTTATCGGGAATGCTTTTAACAGAAAAACAACAAGCTCGCATTTTGGTGCATGCCAAAGATGTCAGTTTAACGTTGGATAAGGCAGAACACAGCAGTATTTTAAATATATTGCCAGTTGTAGTGAGTAAAATTCACCAGGAAAAAAACGGTAAACATCTTATTGAATGTTTATTAGGAGGAACAAAGATATTATCTGTCATTAGTATCCGATCTTTGAATAAACTGAATATAAAACAGGGCTCAAATTTATTTGCACAATTTAAAGCAACGGCAATGGTTAAATAAATAAATATTATTTATGGAAATTGTTTTATTAAGACACGGTAAACCTGATATAGAATTAAAAGGAAATTTAAATGCTGCAGAATTTAAACAGCTTGTGGTTAAATATGAACAGTCTGGCATACAAGATTTTCCACCTGGTAATCTAAAGAATAATTTTAAATCGCATTATGTTGTATGCAGTAATTTAGAACGCTCATTTCAATCAGCCAAAGTTCTTGGTTTTAAACAAATTCATTTAACAGAAGATCTTTTTGCAGAAACTGGTATTCCTCACTTTGATCAAACATTTATTAAAATTCCGGTCATGGTCTGGTTAATTGGTTTAAGGATAATGTGGATCTTTGGATTTAATAAAAATGGAGAATCTTTTTCGCAAGCAAAAAATCGAAGCAAACAAGCAGCGGAAAAGTTGATGTTATTGGCAGAAGAAAATGAAAAGGTCATCGTGGTTGGTCATGGCTTAATAAATAAATTGATTGGGAGACAGCTACAAATAAATGGATGGAATAGAGTACGAACAAAGGGTAAGAAATATTGGAAGTTTATTTCGTATACTTTCAATTGATTAGGCAAGATTTTCCATTTCTTTCACGTATTTTATAGCATATAAAGAACGCACCATATTGGATCAATGTTACTTTGGTGCGCACTTTAATGGTGCGTTTACATATTAATAATAGACGCTTTAATCTAGAAAAATTGCTAACTTGCTGATTTGTAGTGAATATATATTATTGAAGTATATTTTGGTTGCAATAAAGCAGTGGCACAAATGTTGCTCACTAGATAAGCAAAATATTCAAAAAGGCGCTTTATGGTTCAATAACGTAGTAAAATTGCCACATTAAGAAAGCCTAAATTTATGAAAAAATTGCTTTAAAGCTTTGAATACAATTATAGATCAACTTTAGATACAGACAGAAGGTATATGAAATGAACGGAAATGCATCCCGCCTAAAAGCGGTTGAAAATATCACTAAGCAAGCAGCTAAGTCACTTGATAAAACAGAGTCTTTAGACGATATCTGGGCAACAGATGTTTTCAATTTAGCGAAAATGGAATCAGCCCTTTCTAAAGGTGCTTTTGCAAGCATCAAGAATACGATTCAAACAGGTGAAGCTTTAGAGTTAGATACTGCAGAAGAAATTGCAGCAGCAATGAAAGACTGGGCTTTAGCAAAAGGCGTTAAGTTCTTTTCACATATTTTCTATCCTATGACGAATGCAACTGCTGAAAAGCACGATGCATTCATTGTTACTGATTTTGATGGCGATGCTATTTCAAAATTTGATGGCGCTCTATTAATTAAAGGCGAGCCAGATGGCTCATCTTTCCCAAATGGTGGTATACGTGAAACAAACGCAGCGCGTGGTTATACTGCATGGGATCCAAGTAGCCCTGCTTACGTTATGCACACAGAAAATGGTGCGACATTAATGATTCCATGTGTGTTTGCATCATGGACTGGTGAAGCGCTAGATAAAAAGATTCCATTGCTACGTTCAAACGCAGCAATGAATACAGCAGCACAAAAAGTTTTAAACTTAATGGATGAAGGTGAAATTGCTCCTTTAAATTCTAGTTGTGGTGCAGAACAAGAATATTTCCTGGTTGATGAAACATTTGCAAATGCACGTCCTGATTTATTATTAGCCGGTCGTACATTGTTTGGTGCTGCTCCTGCTAAAGGTCAGGAATTTGATGATCATTATTTCGGTGCGATTCCATCACGCGTTCAAGTTTACATGCAAGATGCAGAAGATCGCTTATACCGTTTAGGTATCCCAGCTAAAACACATCATAACGAAGTTGCTCCGGGTCAGTTTGAAATTGCGCCTTATTTTGAGGCAGCAAACGTTGCTGCCGATCACCAGCAATTGTTAATGACAGTTTTACAAAATACAGCAAAAGATCATGGCTTTATTTGTTTAATGCATGAAAAACCATTTGCTGGAATTAATGGTTCAGGTAAGCACGTTAACTGGTCCGTAGGTAACTCAACGCAAGGTAACTTGCTTGACCCAGGCCATACACCAGAAGAAAACTTAAATTTCTTATTATTCTGTGGTGCGGTAATTCGTGGTGTACACAAATATGGTCCTTTATTACGTGCCGTTATTGCTTCTGCAAGTAACGATCACCGTTTAGGTGCAAACGAAGCGCCACCAGCAATCCTTTCTGTTTACTTAGGTGCACAATTAGAACAGGTATTTGAAGATATTCAAGCGGGTAAATTAGCACCAACCGATAATGGTGGTGAAATGGATTTAGGTTTATCACAAATCATGAACTTTAAACGTGATTCTGGTGATCGTAACAGAACATCTCCATTTGCTTTCACAGGTAATCGTTTTGAATTCCGTGCAGTTGGTTCTTCACAATCTGTATCGGGTCCATTAATTGCGATGAACACAATGTTAGCGGATTCACTTGAGTGGATCGCCGTTAAACTTGAAGCAGCATTAAAAGGCAGCGATCGTACTGCAGCTGTTATTGCGGTACTTAAAGAACTTATGTCATTGCACGGCAACGCAGTATTTGGTGGCGACGGTTATTCAGCTGAATGGCATGAAATGGCTGTTAAAGAACGCGGCTTGAAAAACTTACCAACAACGGCTGATGCACTTCCGTACTTACAAGATGCAGAAATCGTTGAGCTATTTAAAACAACAGGTGTACTAACACCGGTTGAATTAGAAAGTCGTTATGAAATTTATGCTGAGCAATATGTTTTATCAATTGAAGTTGAAGCTAAGTTGGTTGTTGATATGGCCAAGACTTTAATTTACCCAGCAGCAATTAGTTACCTTTCAAATCTCTCAGAAGCGGCTTCTGGTATGAAAGAAATGGGTATTGATTTAGATAACAACACAGCGACAATAGTTGCAGCAAGAGCAAATGCTATGATGGCAGCAGTCAATGAATTGATTGAAGCATCTGCAAAAGAAGATTTTGCATCAACTAATGAGCACATGCAATATTGTGCAAATGATATTCGCGCATTGATGGATAAAGTACGTGAACATGCTGACATCCTTGAAACAGAAGTAGCGGATAAGTTATGGCCGTTACCGAAGTACCAGGAAATGCTTTTCATTAAATAAAAAACTTGAACGCCATTCCCGCTTGCTTTTCACCCTTCGGGTACAAACGAGCGGAAATCTGGATTTTTAAGTTCTGGATTCCGGCTAAAACTACGTTAGATTACCCAAAGCGCTACGCGGGGCAGGCTCTGACAATGTTGCAAGATTTAATTTAAGCAAAAAAAAGCCGGTAATATTTGTTACCGGCTTTTTTATGTCTGTTACGTTTAATCTTACATTTGCATTAATTCTGAGACTTCGAGTGAACCACCGATCTCAAGAAATGGGCAACTCTTAACCATTTCTACAGCTATTTCTATCGAGCCAGCTTCAATTATCGAAAATCCCGACATTGCTGTTGTGCTGCCATCCGTAACAGAGCTATCTGGATTTATTGTTTGTGTATCTTTTAAAGGGTTAGCAGCGCTAACTATAGCATCACCTAATGAAGACAACCATTCTTTGTATTTTTCAAAGTGTTTGGCGCCTTCCTCTGGATTAGATGGCATATTACCACCCAGGTAAGAAACGATAAATTTACTCATGAGAGCTTCCTTAATTGTATTTGTCTAGTAATATTATAAATGATATCGATATTATAAATGATTTAGTCTTCTAGCGATTTGGTTTTATTCAGAACCAAGCATTGCTTCTTTAAGATCTGAATCTGCAGGTTCATCACCTAACCATATTTTTAGTAATGCGATAAAAAAGTCATCTCCTTCTACGATGCCGTTTGATTTCCCATTTATAACAACACGGGTTCCGGTGGTTGGGATAAAATTCAGGTTTATTACATCACCTTTTTTTACAGCAACAAAAAGGTTGTTGAATTGATTTATTTGATCTTTGAATTTTACGAGCTCATTTTTTGAAAGATTGTTTTCAAAACCATCATTCCAACCATTAACGAGTTTTTCTTTGCTTATCTCATCATAAAGGAAATGCATACTAATTCTTTTTTCACCAGGCGAATTATAGACATCTTTTGCCTGGAGTTGTTTTTTTTCTAAATATAAAGAACCAATATAAATATCAAAGATAAATTTTGTTCGAATTCCCGCACCATTTAATACAAGCTTTGTAGACTGATTTGAGTGAGAAACTGTATCTACTATTTCGATATCTGCAACTGTTTTAGCTTGAATAGACATTGAAAAAATCGAGCAAAAAAGTGCTAAAAATAGTGGTTTCATAGAGGTATCCTTAACGAGGTTTCATTGAGTATAGTATATTTTACATGGTAATGTTTATGCATAATAAATCGGTTTGTAAATATGAGCGAGAATGATGAGATTGAGTAAAAAAATGGAGATTGTTCTTATATTTATAATTACATTTTCACTTGTTACATGCGCATTACTGATTGATGTAAATAAACCAGTTGATTTGGTATGGGATAAAACCGGAAAAAAAACGGATGATTTAATTATATTTTTCCCTGGGCTGTATGACTCTGCAGAAAAATTTAAAGACGAAGCATTTTTTTCGATCGCAAGAAAAGAGGGAATTACAGCTGACATGGTTTCAGCAAATGTAAATGTTTATCATTTAGTTAAAGAAATGATGATTGAAAGAATAGAAAAAGATGTGTTTGCACATGCAAAAGTAACAGGTTATAAAAATTTGTGGTTAGTGGGTGTTTCTTTAGGTGGTTTAAACGCATTATTATTGAATATAAAGCATGAAAAAGATATTTGCGGTGTGGTGACATTAGCGCCTTATGTTGCCAATACATTGTTAATAAAAGATTTGAGAGATGCAAAAGAAATTAAAAACTGGAAGCCAGACTCAGATGAAAACAAGCTTGTGTTGGAGAAAAGATTACAGTTCTTATGGGTGTGGTTAAAAGAAAAATCTTCAAATAATAAGCTTAATAATATTTATCTTGGCTATGGAAAAGAAGATAAATACATAAATGCCATAGAGCTGTTCGAAAATATATTAGATAAAAATCATGTGGTAACCGTTAAAGGTGGGCATACCTGGGAAACGAGCCAAAAAATATGGCAAAAGCAACTTTCATCGAGATTAAAGACAGGCTTATTACAGCCTTGTAATTAATCCATTATTCATTCTCATGTGCAACGTGTATTTGAGCTGCACCATCTTCAATTGAAACAAATATATTAATGGGTCGACAACAGACCTGGCAATCTTCTATATATTCCTGATCTGAAATAGAACAATCTATAATGAGCTGTATCGATTCGCCACAGTAAGGGCAGTCTAAATTGTGCGTTTGTAGTAAATCCATTTATGATATTGAATAATGTTATTGGTATAACGATGCAACATAAGTAATCTCTTAATGTTCGTATTTAGTCATCTATTTAATCATACTGGGATAGCTAGTTTATTAATATTTTATTTTTTAAACTCTTTTTATATAACAACAGGCATAAAAAAGCCCTGCTATATAAAGTAGGGCTTTTTATAACTAAATGCAACTAAGCTTTAATTATGCAACGGCGTCAGATTCCATTTCTTTATGGTAAGCAACGACACGTTCAACTTCATTTTTAGAACCTAAAATAACCGGTACACGTTGGTGTAATGCTTTAGGTTTAATGTCCATAACGCGTTCACGGCCTGTAGAACATGCGCCACCGGCTTGTTCAACAATGAAAGACATTGGATTTGCTTCGTATAAAAGACGAAGTTTACCTTCAGTACCGTTAGCAACCATTTTTGAATCTAATGGGTACATAAAGATGCCGCCACGAGTCAAAATACGGTGAACTTCAGCAACCATAGATGCAACCCAACGCATGTTGAAGTCTTCACCACGTTCGCCAGTTGAACCCGCTAAACATTCATCAACATAACGCTGTACTGGTTTTTCCCAGAAACGAGAGTTTGAAGAGTTGATTGCAAATTCGCGAGTATCTTCAGGAATCGTCATTGTTGGGTGAGTTAATACGAACTCACCAATGTTTTGATCTAAAGTGAAACCGTTAACGCCGTTACCCGTTGTAATCACCATCATTGTTGATGGGCCATATAATGCGTAACCTGCACAAACCTGCTCAGTACCCGCTTGTAAGAAATCTTCAGCAGTTGGGTTTTGGCAATCGCCTTTACAACGAACGATAGAGAAAATAGTACCAACTGAAACATTAACATCCATATTTGAAGAACCGTCTAGTGGATCAAATGTTAGTAAGTATTTACCACGTGGGTATTGCTTAGGAATGTGGTAAATATCATCCATTTCTTCAGAAGCCATCGCAGCCAGGTGACCTGCCCATTCGTTGGTTTCAAGGAAAACATCATTAGTGATGATATCCATTTTCTTTTGTTCTTCGCCTTGTACGTTTTCTGTACCGGCAGAACCTAAAACACCAACGAGCTCACCCTGGTTGACGAGGTTTGAGATAACTTTGCATGAAGTGAAGATGTCATTTAAAAGTGAAGTGAAGTCACCAGTAGCTGAATCAATGTGGCGTTGTTCTTCGATAATAAATTGGGTAATGGACGTTTTGCGGTTATGCATGGATACGACTCCGGATAATAGAAATCCTCGCACGAATAATAAGGAGCAAGTTAACGGCGTTAAAGCTTCTTCAAAATGCTCATGTACTGATCGTACACTCCGCTTTTTCATCAGCTTTGCCTTGTTATCTTACTCCTTATTATCCATGCAAAAATTTCGGTGTTGGAATAAAAATACGCCCATGAAGGGCGCATCAATTAAATAGGATAAATATTAATCAAGTATATCAGAGTATTATAATATAGTAAATTTGTTGGTTTTTTGAGCAATCTGTTAAAGTGGTCAAGTGTGCAGTAATGTGCTTAAAAGTTACTATCGCCGTCAATAACAGTATTTATTAAAGAAACTGGGTGAATATTTGGATAGGCCTTAACAATCAGGATTAGGATAAGTTGCTACGGTACTAATTTCTTTCATTTTAGTTTCGACCCAGCATTCTGCTTCTTTCATGATCTCTTCGGTCTTTTTGCCTTTAGTTTCTATTGCCGGGCCAATACTCATCACAATAGTCCCTGTTTGGCGAGAAAAAAAGCCCTTAGGCCAGAATTCACCTGCTGTGTGAGCAACGGGGATGACTTTATGTCCACTTTTAGAAGCTAAAATTGCACCACCTTTTTTGTACGGTAATTTGGTACCCGGTTTGGAGCGAGTTCCTTCAGGGAAAATAACAATCCAAATACCTCTTTTCAGGCGCTCAATACCTTGATCAACGACCTGACCGATTGCTTTGCGTCCTGATTTACGATCAATGGCAATGGGATCAATGGAACGAAGGCCCCAGCCGAAAAAGGGCAGCCATAAGAGTTCTTGTTTTACAACAAAAGTCAGAGGAGGAAATATTCTCTGCACCATCATCGTTTCTAATGCGGATTGGTGTTTGCTGAAAATGATACAGGCTTCATCAGGAATATTGTCTAAGCCCTCAACACGATAATTAATATTGCATAAATATTTAAGTACCCAAAGATTTAATACTGAATAAAAATTAATGAATCTATATCTAATATTGAATGGAAAAAGAAATAACAGTGTTCCAATAATGGATAGATAGACAGAAGAGATAAACATGGTGCTCACAAATGCGAGCGAATAAAAATATTGCAGTAGATTTTTAAATATAGACATATGCTTTTTAACTGGTTTTTAAGACTCTAAACATTAGAGTCTTCCAAAAGTTCACTAACAAAGTGAGAGAGATCATTATATACAGGAATGCCTTCAAGTCCCTCACCTTTTTTAATGGTACGCTGACCTTTTCCAGTGCGAACAAGGTGTGGTTTAGCGTTAATAGTTTTAGCAGCTTGTAAATCTCGGAGTGAATCGCCGACCACTAAAATATCAGAGTAATCAGACAAACCTGCTTGTTTAGCGATAGATAAATACATGCCGGCTTTTGGTTTACGACAATCACAGTTGTCATCTGGTCCGTGTGGACAATATTCTATACCATCAATTTCAACATCATAACCTTTTAATAACACTGCAAGCTTGTTATGCATGGCATGTAATGTTTTAACGGTATAAAAACCTCGATGAATGCCTGATTGATTGGTAGCAATATAAACTTTGTAACCTGCATGTTTGAGTTTAGCTATCGCTTCGACACTGCCAGGTAAAGGAATAAATTCATCCACTGATTTAATAAAATTATCAGAGTCCTGATTAATAACGCCGTCGCGGTCTAGGATTATTATTTTCATAAGCTATTAAAGTCAAAAGAGTTCAACGCAAAGGCACAGAGAACGCAAAGGGGCGCAAAGGTTAATAAGTATTTAATATAAGTAATTATGTTCATGACTTAAAAAGAATTCATTTTTGTTCAATACTATAGGTTATAAATTAATTTAAAAATCAATTTTTCTTTGCGATTCTTAGCGTTCTCTGCGCCTTTGCGTTGGGTTTTTAATCTCTAAATTCAGATACTCTAATGCGGCCATTAATCATTTTTGACTCGCGTTGCATAATTTTATCCATTTTATCCCAGAAGGCTTGTTTTAGATCAAAGTCTGCGGCAATGGCCGTGCCGAGTAATAAAATAAATAAATCAGCTGTTTCTTCTGCAAGCTCTTTCTTACTCTTGCCTTTGGTGACACAAGAAGATATTTCACCAAGCTCTTCTGCCATTAAAGAAATACGGTAAGTGAGTTCTTCACCACCGGTATTTTTAAAATCATGCTTATCATGAAAGGCTTGCACCTTAGCTAACATATCTTTGTAGGAATCTTGATTCATATTTTAACCATTAAATATTAGCCACTAAGGGCACGAAGAACACCAAGAAGATCAAAAGATAACCACTGGGAACACGGGGAACACAGGGAAAAGCTTTTAATGTTTCCATCCCTGTGTTCCCCGTGGTTTAATCTTGATTTTTTATCTTTACTTGGTGTTCTTTGTGTCCTTCGTGGTAAATTATTTTTGTAATTTAGATATATCTGCTATTTGTAAAAATAGGCTATGTAATTTATTTAACAAGGCAATGCGGTTATTTTTCAATTTTTTATCGTCTGCCATAACCATGACATCATCAAAAAACTGATCAACACTTGCACGTAAAGTAGAAAGTTCAGATAAGGCATCTTGATATTTTGTGTCATAGATTAAACTTTGAACTTTGTCATCAAGTTTAGCTAGTGTTTCAAATAAATCTTTCTCAGCATTTTCCTGGAAGAGTTTTGTATCAATCTTAGAAGGCAAATCACCTTTTATTTTTTTAAGGATATTACCAATTCGTTTATTTGCCGCCGCTAAGCTTTCTGCTTCAGCAAGCTGGCGGAAAGCATCAACAGCAAGTAAGCGGTTATTAATATCGAGAGGTTTAGAAGGTTTAGTGCTTAGTACTGCATCTAAAACATCGGCACGTATACCTTTATCAAGGTAATAAGCGTGTAATCGATCCAGGATAAAATCAAACACGGCTAACTCAGCATCGTGTGCTTTAAGATCGGCATCATATTGATCAGCTGTGATTTTAATTAAATGCAACAAATCTAAATCAAGATCATTTTCGATTAAGATACGTAACACACCTAAGGCTGCACGACGTAGTGCAAACGGATCTTTATCACCCGTGGGTGTTTGACCAATAGCAAAAATACCCACTAAAGTATCCAGTCGATCTGCAATCGCTAAGGATTGACTGGTTATACTTTGCGGTAAAGTATCACCTGAAAATTTTGGTTTGTAATATTCTTCTAAAGCAGTGGCTACTTCAGGGTCTTCACCATCATGCTCGGCATAATAACGCCCCATGACACCTTGTAAACTTGGAAACTCACCTACCATTTCAGTCATGAGGTCACATTTACAAAGTTCAGCGGCACGTACTGCAAGTTGTGTATTACCGGAAAGTTGATTGGCAATAGCGCTGGAGAGTTTTTCAACTCGTCGGGTCTTATCAAGCAGGGTACCAAGTTTCTTTTGAAAAACAACGGAACCTAAACTTGTTAAACGATCGACAAGTTTTGATTTACGATCTTGAGACCAGAAAAATTCAGCGTCTGCAAAACGAGGACGAATAACACGCTCGTTACCTTCCTGTACTTTAGAAACATCCTTACTTTCAATATTACTGACTGTTATAAAGTGAGGCAGTAGCGCTCCTTTTTTATCAATAACATAAAAATATTTTTGATTGGTTTTCATGGTGAGGATTAATGTTTCTTGTGGAATATCAAGAAAACGCTTTTCAAAATTACCCATGACAGCAACAGGCCAGTCAACCATGGCAGAGACTTCTTCTAATAAGTCTTCATCGATCATGGCTTTGCCTTTTACATTCAAGGCAATTTCATTTACTTGTCCACGGACTGCTTCTTTACGACGATCAAAATCTGCGATGACTTTACCGTGTGTTTCCAACAGCATTTCATATTCTTTAGGCGAGGGAATAGTAATAGCTTCTGGATGATGGAAACGATGGCCGCGTGTTTCACGTCCACTTTTAACGCTAAGAATTTCAGCATCAATCACGTCTTCGCCAAAAAGCAATACTATCCAATGCACGGGACGAACAAATTGAGCATCTAGATCAGCCCAACGCATGCGTTTAGGGATGGGTAATTTGTCTAAAGAGGTTTGAACAATATCAGCAACGAGTTCGCTGGTATTTTTACCTTTTTGTTCGGTTTTAAAATTTAACCAGGCGCCTTTATCTGTCTCCAGTTTATCAAGGTCTTCAACTTTAACACCACAAGAACGCGCAAAACCTTCCGCGGCTTTACTTGGGCAACCGTCTTCATCAAAAGCGGCGGCAATAGCGGGACCACGACGTTCAACATTTTTATCTTTTTGTTTAACATCGAGATCGCTAATTAATAATGCGAGTCTTCTGGGTGCGGCAAATTTTTTGATTTCAGAAAAAGATAAATCTGCTTTTTTTAAACCTTCTTTAACACCATTATAAAAAGCGTTTGAAAGTTTGTTTAATGCGGTTGGTGGTAATTCTTCTGTACCAATCTCTATTAATAAGTCTTTAGTTTTAGCTTTGCTCATGACTTGTCTCCCTTCAGGTTATTTTTAACCATAGGAAATCCCAGAGCTTCACGTTTTTCATAATACGCTTCGGCAACCGCGCGTGATAATGCACGCACCCGTAATATATACCGCTGGCGTTCGGTAACAGAAATTGCATGGCGTGCATCAAGTAAGTTAAAGGTATGAGAGGCTTGCAACATCTGTTCATACGCAGGTAACGGTAAACCGGCTTCATTGAGTTTTTTACTTTCTGATTCGCATAAATCAAATTGCTTGAATAAGGCATCAACATTGGCGTGTTCAAAGTTATATGTTGATTGTTCAACTTCATTTTGATGGAAAACATCACCATAGGTGACTTTACCTTGTGGGCCATCGGTCCAAACGAGGTCATAGATACTG
This sequence comes from Gammaproteobacteria bacterium, assembly GCA_030594815.1. GTDB lineage: Bacteria > Pseudomonadota > Gammaproteobacteria > UBA6429 > Thiohalophilaceae > JAGLTQ01. The sequence goes on along the minus strand of JAUVEN010000008.1, from coordinate 4,299 downwards.
TTTACACCTTGCAAGTACATCGCAATACGCTCTAGCCCATAGGTGATTTCACCCGTGATTGGCTTACATTCGAGGCCACCGACTTGTTGAAAATATGTAAATTGGGTGACTTCCATGCCATTGAGCCAGACTTCCCAGCCCAGCCCCCATGCTCCTAAGGTCGGTGATTCCCAGTTATCTTCGACAAAACGAATATCATGAACTAAGGGGTCAATTCCAAGCATTTTTAGAGATTCGAGGTATAATTCCTGGATATCCAGTGGAGAAGGCTTAATTGTGACCTGAAATTGGTAATAATGCTGTAGACGGTTAGGATTTTCACCATAACGACCATCTGTAGGGCGTCGACATGGTTGAACATAGGCTGTTGCCCATGGTTCTGGACCAATTGCACGCAAAAAAGTGGCTGGATGGAAGGTACCAGCACCCATTTCCATATCGTAAGGTTGCAGAATCACGCAGCCTTTTTCTGCCCAATATTGTTGTAGAGCAAGAATAAGTCCCTGAAATGTTGCTGCTGGATTTGAAGTTGAATCTGATTTAAGCAAGGGTATACCCGTTATTTGTAAAAAATTAAGTAGCGTATTATAACGAGACAAAAAGAGCTGCGTAACCAGCTAGCAGAGTAAATACTGACTTTCTAAAGAAATTATAGGTTATGACGATACACATAGGAGTGAGCAACCTTAAACCTTATTAATTATATGTTTTTAGCTTAAGTTCGTAATTTTGTAAAGGAAATTCATTTTGAGTATATTTAGAAAAATTACAGCACTTTCCGTTTTTATATTTTTAAGTTCAATGTTGATTTCATGTGATCAGCAGCCCGCTGAAGAATATACCCCTGAGTATTCCACTTCGGTTTTAATTGAAGGTGACAAAGTTATTATTCTGGGAATACACCCGTTACATAATCCAAAAAGACTTCATGAAATATTTGGTCCAATTGCAGATTATTTAAGCAAAAATATCGAAGGTGTGAAGATTAAAGTTGAAGCTTCACGAAACTATGCTGCGTTTGATAAAAAATTATATAGTCGACAATTTCACTTTGCCTTACCTAACCCGTTTCAAACCGTAAATTCACTTAAGCATGGTTATAAAGTATTTGCAAAAATGTCGGATGATGAAAATTTTCGCGGCATTTTTTTAGTCAGGAAAGACAGCAATATAAAAGAGGTGAGCGATCTTAAAGGCCAGGCGGTGAGCTTTCCGGCGCCAACTGCTTTGGCAGCAACCATGATGCCACAATATTATTTACAACAGCACGGACTTAACGTGATGCAAGATATTGATATTAAGTACGTGGGTTCACAGGAGTCATCCATTATGAATGTTATGGTGGGTAACACCAAGGCAGGATCAACCTGGCTACCACCATGGCGTGCCTTATCAAAAGAGCGACCTGAATTGGCAAAAGAATTAAAAATTATTTGGCAGACATCCTCTTTGCCAAATAATAGTCTGGTTGTTCGTGATGATGTTGATAAAAATATTGTTAAGCAAGTTAAAAAATTATTGTTAAACCTGCATAAACATTCACAAGGAAAAAAATGGCTGGATAAAATGGAGTTAAGTAAATTTGAAGATGCGACAAATGATACTTATAAACCTGTACTGGCTTTCTTAAAACGTTTTAATAAAGAAGTCAGACCTACAAATTAATGAAAATAGTTTTTAATTATATACGGCAATTATGGACGTCATCTATTCGTCGACAACTCATGCTGGGTATTATTTTAGTGCACTCTGTACTCATGAGTATTTTTGTTTATGACCTGGTTGATCGACAACGAAATTTTTTACACTTGCAAAGTGTTGAGCAAGCAAAGAGTCTTTCAAAAACATTAGCAGTCAATAGTTCTTCATGGGTTTTATCCAATGATATTGTTGGTCTGGAAGAAACGTTAGAAAGTTTGATTGACTATCCCGCTTTGCGGTATGCCATGATATTAAGTCCGGAAGGGCGAGTACTTGGGCATACACAACTGGATAAAGTTGGTTTATTTATCAATAGCGGTAAATTGCTAACGAATAAAAAAGAAAAAATAGTCTTTGTAAATAATAATTTGTCTGTTGATATCGCTTCTCCAATTTTAAGTAATAACATTTTGATTGGCTGGGCGCGAGTAAACCTGTCGCAAAAAGACATTGCTAAAAACTTACAAATAATAACAAGAAATGGCTTGTTATATACGGCTCTGGCTATTTTTGTTGGTGCGCTGTTTGCTTTTTTTATGGCAAAAGGAATTACTCAGGGTTTACAGCATATCGTAGATGTGGCGGAGGGAATTAAGCAAGGTAAATTGAGTTTGCGTTCAAATATTTCCAGGCATGATGAAATTGGCAAGCTTGGTGAAGATTTCAACATCATGCTGGATACTATTGCTAAAAGTAAGCGAGACTTACAAGGTATCATGGACAACTCACCAACAGTAATTTATGTAAAAGACAAAAAGGGTCGTTTTACCTTTATTAATAAACAGTTTGAAACTTTATTTCATATAAAGCACGAAGACATCATCGGTAAAACATTACATGATATTTTCCCAAGAGAAATTGCAGATAAAATGCGGAGCAATGATTTAGATATTTTGGAAACCGGATTTCCTCTTGAATCAGAAGAGAATGCACCGCGGGAAGATGGCATACACACTTATACTTCTATTAAATTTCCCTTGTATGATGAGAACAAAAATATTTATGCAGTATGCGGAATTTCAACAGATATTACTGAACGTTTGAAGATGGAGGAGGAGAAGTCTATTCTTGAAAGCCAGTTATTTCATGCGCAGAAAGTTCAGGCGATCGGCCAGTTAACGGGTGGTGTGGCGCATGATTTTAATAATATTTTAGCGGTTATATTAGGTTATACAGAACTTACCCAGGAATTGTACGGAAAAGATAATGAAAATTTGAACGATTATCTTAAAGAAATTTATACAGCGGGAACGCGTGGGCGTGAGTTAATACAACAGATGATGATCTATAGTCGAAAAGATCAAGGTCAGGAAGATATCGCACCGATGAAAATTGATTCTGTAGTTGAAGAAACGGTGAGGATGTTAAAGGCTACATTTCCTGCAAGTATTAATATAGAAACAGATATCGCGAAAAATATTCCTTATGTAAACAGTAATTCCAGTTTAATAAGTCAGGTATTAATGAATTTATGCATTAATGCAAAACATGCTATGAATAATGAAGGTGATTTATTCATTTCGTTAAAACAGGAAACGATTAAAGATCAAATTTGTAGTTCATGTCATAAATCTGTTACAGGTGAATATGTAGCTATTGATATAAAAGATAATGGCAAGGGTATTGATAATAATATATTAGATCGTATCTTTGAACCTTTTTTTACTTCAAAAAAAGTTGGGGAAGGCACCGGCATGGGGCTTTCAGTCGTGCATGGCGTAGTACACAAATTAGGTGGGCACATTAGAGTTACAAGCACGTTTGGTGAAGGAACAAACTTTAAGATTTTATTGCCAATTTCAGATGAAATACCAGAAACTAAAAGTGTACAAAACAAAAAGACTGAGTATGATTTTTCCGATTTAAAAATTATGATTGTTGACGATGAGTCGGCGGTGGCTGGTCTCATAGAAGAATCACTAAAACAATGTAATGCAAATGTTAAAGTGTTTACAGATAGTCAGGAAGCGCTGGAACATTTTAAACAGGATTCGAAAAATATCGATATTGTGATTACTGATCAGACCATGCCAGAGTTAACGGGCATTGAGTTAAGCAAAAAATTATTAGCGTTACGTAATGATGTCGCTATTATTCTTTGTACCGGTTATTCCTCAGTGGTTACCGAAGAATCGGCGATAAAGCTTGGTATTAAATCCTTCATGGAGAAACCTGTTAAAATGTTGAAACTTCATAGTATTATCAATGAGTTAAGATAAATTATTTTGCCAGAGTTAGCTGATTTATATGTGAATACACTGTGAGAAACAGTAAAAATTTGTTATATTGCCGCCCTTAAGCAGTCCATTCCTTTTCCATTCGATATTTTCTTTAATTTACGGTTTTTTTATGAGTAAGCAACGCAAAGCAGTTTCCCTTATTTCAGGTGGTCTCGATTCTTTATTGGCGACCCGGGCAATTTTGGATCAGGGAATTCATGTTGAAGGGATTAATTTTTTCACCGGGTTTTGTGTTGAAGGGCATACTCATGCCATTCGTAAACAGGATAAAGATAAAGTAAAACGAAATAATGCATTATGGTCAGCCGAACAACTGGGAATTAAATTACATATTGTTGATGTGATTGAAGAATATAAA
>JAUVEN010000154.1 GCA_030594815.1 Gammaproteobacteria bacterium | reverse complement strand
ACTATATTAGCCACCAAGGACACAAAGAAAATTAATACAATAAAAACCACGGGGGACACGGGGAGCACAGGGGATACATTTTAATATTTTTACCCCCGTGCTCCCCGTGGTTCAATCTTTTATATACTTCGTGTCCTTGGTGGCTAATATATTATTTTTCAAGCGCTGCTTTAGCAACTTCACTTAAGTTATTCATATCTGTTTCCATTTTTATACGTTCTTCTTCGAGTTTCTCTGCGCTTGATTTTTTATCGATCCTATGTGGCTCACCAACAGCAATGACGATACGTGAAAAAGGTTTCGGAATAATAAACTTGTCCCATGTTTTTAATTCCCAGTAACGACTCGCCATGTATGCAATGGGTAACATAGGGCTTTGCGTTAATTGTGCCAGCATGACCGCGCCTTGCTTAAACTCATGCACAGGTCCGGTTGGACCATCAGATGTGGTGACAGGTGAGACCTTGTCTTTAGTGATCGTGTTATACATATCTCTTAGAGCTCTTGCACCAGTACGATTACTTGAACCACGAATAGCCACTGCTCCCCATGACTCAACAATTTTTGCAGGTACTTCGCCATCAACAGAAGGGCTAATTAGAAAACCTATTTTAAGGCCACGTTTTTGTAATTTACGCATGTACCAGGAACCAAAAATATGCATCTGATGCCAGTAACACGGAATGATAGGTTCACCTTTTTCGATGAGTTTTAATGCATGCTCATCACCGATGATTTTTTCTACCCGACATGTCCACCAAAAGATGGAAATTAAAAATTTTACAATAGGGCGGATAATGGCATAACCCAATTTACGCTTCCATGTCATAGCACGCATGCTGAAGTACCTTCTTATAATGTATCAATTTGTTTAAGTTTAATATCTTGCAGTGTAATTTTTTCTGAGCAAGCCATATGGCAAGTATATTCTTTATTGTCGTCTGCAGAAACAAGTTCAATGGGATAGCTATACCAAAAATGATTTTGGTAGTGGCCACCATGAGCTTCATGTTGAATATCATGCATATTGTAAATAGAACCAAAATTGGCCGCTTTTATAATAGCTTCATTTTTTGTCCAAAGATTAAAAAAATCACGCTTTTTATTTTCAGTGCCAGAGTTTGTAGTTGTACGGGGAGCTTCGCTTAAAAACTTATTCAGTGTTGCCGGCTTCACTTCTCGTCGTAACTCAATATCAATCCCCACTTTGGAGGTATCTGAGATAACGCAACAAACGATGTTACCCGAGTGAGAAATATTGAAATCAATATCATCATTAAAGAAGGGCTTTGCCTGTTTGGGAAACTCAAGCTGAGATAAAGAAAACAAAATATCAGGAAAGTCAGCCATGCCCAGTTTAAGTAATTGCAGGCCAGCTAAAGATAATACCTGATCATTTTGCTGGCGTATTCTTTTCACCTGTTGTTGTTTTTGTGCAGGTAATTCATCAACCCAGTCAGCAATTTGTTCAGATAGTTTTGCTGAACTTATTCTTTCCTGACTGACTTTATAATATAGTATCGCTACTGACATATTGTCCTAAAAGCTCGCAAAAAATGACCTCAACAGATACTAAATCACTCAATTTACCGGCCGGTCCGGAAACGCCGTATGATATTAATACCACGGATGAATCTTTCCCGATAATTGCGGATTATATTGCAGAATATGGCAACTTTTCCCTGATCAAACCTGTTTCACGGGGCAATAATACCATTTTGATCAATGACCCGGATGCTGTAAAAGCAATTCTTGTCAAAAACCATGAAAACTATAAAAAAGGGCCCGGTTTTGAGCGGGTAAAAATGCTGTTAGGTAACGGCATTATTGTTAGTGATGGCGCCTTTTGGCGCAGACAGCGTCGCTTGATTCAACCTGCCTTTAGCCGCAAATGTATTGATGGCCTGGCGAAGAAAATGCAAAAGGCCAATCAAGTCTGGCTTGAACGCTGGATGGAAAAAGCCGAAAAGAATGAACTTCTGGATGTCTCCAGTGATACCAGTGAACTCTCTCTTGAGATTATTCTTCGTTGTTTATTTAGTGATGATATGGATAAATTAATTGAGCAGGAAGGAAAGAATCCCTTTGAGATTCTGACCTATGATTTGGCTCGTGATATGCAATTTGTCCTGAAATTCCGAGCCTTAAAATCATTAGTGCAACAACTCATGGATGAACGTCGTGAATCATCAACACGCTATGATGATTTTCTTGAAGCCTTTATGGAAGCCAAAGATAAAGAGACTGGTGAAGGCATGACCGATAAAGAAATTATCGACGAGGTCATGACGCTGATTATTGCAGGTCACGAAACCGGAGCCACGACATTGAACTGGGCCTGGTGGTTACTTTCACAAAATCCAGCCGAAGAGAAAAAACTTCAAGACGAAGCAGATAGTTGTATGGCTGGTGATATACCGACGTTTGAAGAAGTGGGCAACATGCCCTTTAGTCGCCAGGTGATTGAAGAGGCCTTACGTTTATATCCACCTGTCTGGTTGTACTCGCGAACTGCAATTAATGATGACAATGTTTGTGGTTATGATATTCCCGCAGGAACAAATATTTTCTTCGCACCATATTACTTACACCGCCACCCGGATTTCTGGGATGAGCCAGAAGCATTCAAGCCGGATCGTTTTTTGCCAGAAGAAATTAAAAAACGCCACAAGTTTGCCTTTATTCCCTTTTCAGCCGGGCCACGTCGTTGCATTGGTGATTACTTCAGTATTGTTGAAATGCAAATTCATTTAGGCACAATGGCGAAAAAATTTAAACTCGAATATGCAGATGAGCAACCAGAGGGAAAAGGTGTTGAACTTGATCCCCAGGTGAACCTGCGTAGCAAAAACAGCATTATGATGAAACTTACTAAAAGATAAGAAACTAAATCTATGATTACATTCTCAACCCTGGTCGAAACCTTGCAAAAGCAAGCGTGCACTGACCGAACTATTACTTTTATTGAAGCAAAAGATAAAGAAGTCATTATTACCTATGCTGATTTATATGAGCGGGCTTTAAATAAACTTCATGCTCTGCAACAACGTGGTTTAAAGCCGGGTGATGAATGTATTATTTTTTTACGCAGTAATGAAGAGTTTATTGATATTTACTGGGCTTGTATTTTAGGCGGCATTGTTCCGGTACCAATAGCTGTTGGTATCAGTGATGAGCACCGTTCAAAATTATTTAAGATTTTTGAAAAGCTGGAAAGACCACACCTTTATACAACAGAAGATAATGTTGAACGACTTCATCAGTATGCAGAAGATAACAACATGTCTACAGCATACAAAGAAATTAAAGAAAAAACGTTATTAGTAGAAGACATAGCATCTAAAGAAAAAGGTGAAATTCACGAACCAGCGCCAGATGATTTAGCCTTTATTCAGTTTTCGTCCGGCTCTACCAGCGATCCAAAAGGGGTTATGCTGACACATAAAAATATTATGACGAACCTTAATGCGATTGGTGAAGGTGGTTTGTATAATGAAAGTGATACCAGTTTTAGCTGGATGCCTTTAACTCATGATATGGGATTGATTGGTTTTCATTTAAACATGATTGCTTATCGGATGAACCAGTGTTTGATGGCAACGGATTTATTCAGTCGTCGCCCTTTATTATGGATGCAGAAAGTTAGTGAGAAAAAAGCCACTGTTTTATGTTC
>JAUVEN010000112.1 GCA_030594815.1 Gammaproteobacteria bacterium | reverse complement strand
GAACATAATAACGCGGTTATTAAATATCAATTAAAAGGTCGAGCGAAATCGTTCTCATCTTATAAACATAAAAAATCTAACTAAAGACATTAAATATGAATAATGCTGTAACAAAAGGTCAGTTTATTACTGTTGAAGGCACGGAAGGTGTAGGTAAAAGCACAAATATGGCTTTTATTGAAGAGTGGCTAACAAAATCAGGAAAAGAACTGATTATTACACGTGAGCCTGGTGGAACTGAGTTAGGTGAAAAGTTACGCACTGTTTTATTAGATGCTAAAGAACAATCTATGTGTGATGACACAGAGTTACTTTTAATGTTTGCTGCAAGAGCACAACATTTACAAGAAGTGATACTCCCTGCATTAAACGCTGGAAAGTGGGTTTTATGTGATCGTTTTACAGACAGTACTTATGCTTATCAAGGTGGTGGCCGCGGTATTAAAATGTCCAGCATCGCTGAATTAGAGCAATGGGTGCAAGGAGATCTCAGACCTGATATGACCTTTGTGCTTGATTTACCGATTGATATTGGTTTGGAGCGAGCAGGAAATCGAAGTACTCCTGATAGATTTGAGCTGGAAAAACATGATTTCTTCAATAAAGTACGTGATACTTTCTTATCCCGTGCTGCAGCCCAACCTGATCGTTATAGTATAATTGATGCCTCGCCATCAATTAGTGAGGTTCAACAATCTATACAAGCTGTCCTTGAGAAAATGGTTTAACACATGTTTCCCTGGCAAACATCCAACTGGCAAAACCTGACTAAAAGCCAGCAAAATAAACGTTTAGCTCATGGCTTGTTATTTCACGGTGCGACTGGAATCGGTAAAAAGGCATTTGCAATTGAATTTGCACATTGGTTAATGTGTGAGCAGCCTTTGGTTGATAAAGCCTGTGGCGAATGTAAATCATGTCAATTAATAAAAGCTGAATCGAACCCGGATTTTATCAATTTAAGCCCTGAAGAAGAGGGCAAAGCGATTAAAGTTGATCAGATACGTGAGTTAATCGAGAAAATATCATTAACAAGCCATGGTGCAGGGTATCGTGTAATCATCATATCACCAGCAGATGCCTTAAATATCAATGCTAGTAACAGCTTGTTAAAAACTCTGGAAGAACCACCAGCAAACACTATTTTAATCCTAATTACTGATAAGCCATCAAAATTAATGGCAACAATTCGTAGTCGTACTCAAATGATACGTTTTGAATTACCCGATGCGAAACAAAGTATGCAGTGGCTGAGTGAGCAAAATATTGACAAATCTGATTTAGTCCTGAAATTAAGTGCTGGTGCCCCCTTAGCTGCCATTAGCATGACAGAGGATGGAGGCTTAGAAATACGCGATAAACTCTTTAATAACTGGCAAGAACTAGCCAAAGGGAACGCAGATGCATTAGAAAGTGCATCAATGTGGATTAAGGATGGATTCAAGATTAAAGCAAACCTGCCGTTAAACTGGGTTAGTAGCTGGATATTAGACATGATCCGCATCTTACAAGGTGGCCATATTGAAAGTATGGTTAATGTAGATTACGCTCAAACCTTGCAGAATTTAGCAGGACAGGTAGACTTGAAGTCAATATATAACCTGTTAGATAGATTGAACGACACGATACGTTTAACCGATACGCCAGCCAACCAGCTGATGTTAATTGAAGGTCTTTTGTTACATTGGGCTGGATTAAAACGTACATAAATATTAATAAAATAATCTTAGGATATTGATTATGGCAGCACCCGCAGGAAGACAAGGTATTCTGTCCCTGACAATTAAAGACAAGAGCGCGTTATACGCTGCTTATATGCCTTTCGTAAAAAATGGCGGTCTTTTTATTCCAACAAATAAAACTTATGGCTTAGGAGATGAAGTCTTCATGCTTTTAACCTTGATGGAAGAAACTGAAAAACTTCCTGTTGCCGGTAAAATTATATGGGTAACACCGAAAGGTGCTCAAGGTAATCGAGCGGCTGGAATTGGTGTTCAATTTAGTGATCAAGATGGTGGTGCGGCGCGGACTAAAATCGAAACGTATTTAGCCGGTGCTTTAAAATCAGATCGCCAAACGCACACAATGTAATTAAAGCAGTAATCATTACATTATGAGTCGGGCTTTTTAGCCCGATTTTTGTTTAAATAAACGTCTGAAAAAACAATCTCCTTCAGGTAATGTATGATTGTTTAGTAGGTTCGAATTCATTCGAACGCGGTGTCAATTTTAACCTTTATTGTCATTTTTTACCTCTGCGTTCGACTAAAGTCGAACCTACAGTAGATACCTTAATTCCACCTATTATTTTAAAAGTGAAAAAATATGTTTTTAATTGACTCTCATTGCCATCTCGATCGTTTGGATTTAGAACCATACGATAATAAACTCTCTAATGCATTGTCATATGCCAACGAGGTTGGTGTGGGTCACATGTTATGTGTATCGATTAATATGGAAAACTTTAAAGCGGTTATAGGCACAGCAAAAAAATATGATTTTATTTCTGCTTCTGTTGGTGTTCATCCTAATGAAACTGATGGACATGATCCGAGTGCAGATGAACTTATAGCACTTGCTGATGATAAAGACATTGTTGCCATTGGTGAAACAGGCTTGGATTATTTTCGTAGTGAAGGTGATTTGAAATGGCAACATGATCGCTTTCGTCGTCACATTATTGCTTCAAGAGAAACTAAAAAACCACTGATCATTCATATGCGTGATGCGACAGAAGATACTTTGCGAATACTAAAAGAAGAAAAAGCAGATGAAGTTGGTGGTGTGATGCATTGCTTTGTTGAAGACTGGGAAACGGCAAAAAGAGCACTGGACTTAAATTTTGTTATTTCTTTTTCGGGAATTGTTACTTTTAATAGCGCGAAAGAATTACAGGAAGTCGCAAAAAAGGTACCGAAAGATAAAATGTTGGTAGAAACTGACTCGCCATATCTTGCACCGGTTCCTTTTCGTGGAAAAAGTAATCAACCAGCTTATGTAGTTAATGTTGCAGAAAAAATTGCATCTTTACATGAAATATCCATAGATGAAGTTGCGAAACTTACAACAAAAAATTATTTTGATTTGTTTGGTGAGATAAATTAAGTTGGTTTAACAAGTTAAATTCCAGCTCGCTCTTTGTCTGGAAAGAAGAGGGGGATATTTATACTATCAGGTATTTTATGACTCTGAACTAATCTTGTTGAATGGTTTTAGGTTTCTTATTTTCATCTAATGAAACATAGGTAAGCACAGCTTCGGCTACTTTTTCTGCATTTTCTTTTCCTCGCCCATGTTCTGCCATTACTTCAAGAGCAATTCGAATAGAGGTATTTCCTATGTGTACAATATCAGCATAAATGCTAACTACATCTCCCACAAGCACTGGATTAATAAAAAGAAATTCATTAACTGCAATAGTTACTACTCGATTTCCAACATATCTATGAGCAGCAATGCTACCGGCAATATCGACCTGAGACATAAGCCAGCCTCCAAATATGTCTCCAGATGCATTTGTATCAGAAGGCATAGGTAATACACGAATTTCAGGCTGTTTAGTGATGTCAGTGGCCACGATAAAGCTCTATTATTTCTTTCTCATATTTTTTATGAACTTTTGTTCGTTTGAGCTTTAATGTTGGTGTAATTAAATCATCTTTAATTTCCCATGGTTTAACTACAATATGAGCCCGGATAATTTTTGCAAAACCTGGAAAAGCAGCCAATTGTTTATTAATTCTTTCCAGGAATATTTCCTTTATCTTCTCATTATCCAATGATGATATATCTGTAGAAACAGAATGTGTTGTAGCAAATTGTTGCCAGTTATTTTCTTCAATGGTAATTATTGCTGTTAAAAATGGCTTTGCTTCACCAATAACAATAACTTGTTCAAATAGTGGATCAGCACCTATTGCTAGCTCAATATCTGAAGGAGGAACTTTCTCTCCATTTGATAAAACTATAATCTCTTTTATACGACCTGTGATGTAAATATGATTATTTTGAATTTTTGCAATATCGCCAGTATGAAACCATCCCTGTTCATCAATTACTTCCTTAGTCGCTGATTCATTGTTCCAGTAACCCAGCATCACTGTAGGACCTTTTACTAACAACTCATCACTTTTGTCTAGTTTAACTTCAACATTGCCCATAGTATGACCAACGCTAAAGGGATCATTATCATTCAGTTTATTTGTAGACACCACAGGGCTTGTTTCGGTTAACCCATACCCCTGGGAAATGGTTAAACCTAATCCTATAAACGTTTTCGCAATCTCTGGAGAAAGAGCTGCTCCTCCTGATACGGCGAGCTGAAGATTACCTCCAAGTTTTGCCAGTATTTTACCTGCAACCAATTTATTTAAAATCGGCCAAAATAATAATTTAGGATGCCAATTTTCACGTTTTTGTTGCACTTGAAAACGATGCCAGCCAACATTAACAGCAGCTTTAAATAATGCCCGAGCAATTGCTGGTTTTTTTGATAATTGATCATGTATTTTATTATAAACACGCTCAAATATGCGAGGAACAGTAACCAATATCGTTGGGCTTATAGAAATCAAATCCTCACCTAATTTTTCTATGGAACGGGCAAAGGCAACTTTAGCGCCAATAATCATTGGCATGTAGTAGCCTGCTGTACGTTCAAACATATGTGATAAGGGAAGGAAAGAGAGGAAGATATCGCTACTGTCAAAGTGCTCAAAGATTGCTGCAGCATGCGCATTAGAAAAAATATTATTATGACTCAACATAACACCTTTTGGTCGTCCCGTTGTACCTGAGGTATATACAATAGTAGCAAGATCATCGGGTTCTACATTTATACGCTCAATCGTTTCAGTGTAAGAGGGTAGCCATTGTTCAGTTCGAACCAGACGAGAATTATTAAATTCATCTATTGATTTGTGTGTAACTATTCTTGCAAGATCATTCAACCCTTGTTTTTCAAATACGGCCTCATCTTTTAATAATGCTGTGCAGCTTGAAGGATCTTCAATAAAAAAGACTTTAACGTTAGCATCTTCAAGAATAAATCGAATATTTTCTGTGCGATCATTGGTATAAATTGGGACTACAACTAAACCTAAACTATATGCTGCTTGATCAAAAATCACCCAGTCAGGGCAATTCTTCATCATAATGGCAACACGATCACCTTTGACCAGGCCTTCGTGTCGTAAGGCGGTGTGCCATAGCTCCACTCTTTTTGCGATATCATTCCATGTTAAATCTTTCCAGACTTCACCAGGTTCATCATAGTAACGATATGCAACATCATTTAAAGATCGCTTAACACGTTCATAAAATAAGTCAGACAAATTGCTTGCAGTCGCCGGGGTAATGTAATCTTGTTTTTTATGCATAATTATTTACTCAATCATAATTGTTTTCCAGCCTTCATCAGGTTTGAAACGAGGGCCATGAGTTTTTTCCAGGTTTTCTAATGCTTGTAATACTTTATCCTGTCCTCTATCTTTAACATATTGAAGTGGTCCACCATGAAATGGTGCGAAACCAGTTCCAAAAATAATTCCTGCATCTATTAAATCTTTTGAATCAGCAACATGCTCACGTAAACACGCCATCGTTTCATTTAACATTCTTAATATAAGTCGATCTTCGATATCACTAGCGGCAATATAGTTGGCTTTGGTTTTAGGTTTTACTTTTTTTCCTTTCTTAAATGTATAAAATCCTTTACCTGTTTTCTTACCCAGTATTTTTTTATTCACCAGGTCACGTAAATGTTCTGATACAGTAATAGGCATCGATTCAGCAAGATTTTCAGCTACATGCAGACATATATCGAGGCCTACAGTATCTGCTAATTCTATTGGCCCCATCGGCATGCCAAAGCCTAACGCAATTTTATCGATTACCGTGATAGGCACGCCTTCTTCAAATAGAGTCACCGCTTCGGTTAAGTAGGGCATAAGAATACGATTAACTAAAAAACCAGGCGTACTTGTAACAGGAAGAGGGAGCTTTTTGATTTTCTTTGTTAAGGTGGCTGCTACTTGTTGTGCTTTTTTACTGGTTTTCTCGCCAACCACAATCTCAACTAATGGCATTTGTGCAACAGGATTAAAAAAGTGCAGTCCAACTAATCGATCAGGTTTCTTTAGTGAATCTGTTAATTTCTCAAGTGGAATACTTGAAGTGTTTGTCGCTATTATTGCTGTTCGTTTAAGTTTGGGTTCTATTTCTTTGTATAAATTACATTTAACTTCTGCATCTTCGAAAATAGCCTCAATAACCACATCAGCTTTAACAAGTCCATTGCCATTAATATCAAGCGTTAAACGATCTAAAGCACTATTAACCAGACGTGTTTGTCTAAGTCTGCGTTTATAAAGTTTAACGGCTCGTTTTTTTACCGCGGCCAGTGTTTCATGACGCTGATCCTGTAATGTAACATCATAACCTTGCAGAGCACACCAGATAGCAATGTCTCCGCCCATAACTCCACCACCTATAACATGTATATGATTTATAACAATGGATTTGTCTTTGGCTAACCCTTTAAGCTGGTCTGTGAGTTTAAATATTCGAATAAGATTTTGTGCAGTTTTACCAACCAGTAAATGAGCGATAGATTTCGCTTCTTCCTGTAACATGGTTGTACGGTTGTTTAAATGTTTAAGCCAGAGATCAATAACAGCGTAAGGTGCAGGATAGTGAGCTTGCGATGCACGTGCAGATACTTTTTTAACCATCATTCTTGCTATAAATGGACGAATCAAACTGTGGTTAACAATGCTTTCCCACCAGGGTAATTTTCTGATTTTTGGTGATTTAAGAATGGTTTCTCTTGCTGCTTTAATTAAGTGCCGTTTTGGAACTGCATAATTAATCAAGCCTGTTTTTTTAGCCTGACGAGCTTTTAATACCCGCCCCGTTAACATTAAATCCAGTGCTGCAAAACTGCCCATTCTTTCAATGCTTCTAACCGTTCCACCAAAGCCAGGGTGAATACCAAGTTTAACTTCTGGCAATCCTAATCGTGATGAATCTTCTTCAGCGATACGATATTTGCAGGCGAGGGCAAGCTCCATACCGCCACCCAGACAAAACCCATGAATAAGTGTAACGGTAGGGCAAGTTAAGTTTTCAATATTATTAAAAATTAAATGCGCGCGTTGAATGTTAACAAGAGCAGCCTCTTCTGATTCAAACGTTGTAAATTCATTGATATCAGCACCAGCGATAAAACCGCTGTCTTTGTCTGATAAAATAACGACACCTTTTGGTGTATCTTCTAATAACACCTTAACAATATCATCAAGTTCGTTGATGACTGATTCGTTAAGTATATTTGCACTGCTTTTTGGAACATCTAAATGTAACCAGGCAATACCATCACCATCATGTTCTATTTTCCAGTTTTTATATTTTTTCTTAGCCATAATATCTTCTCAGTTAAGCTTTTGTTATTTGCAGCACTCTATCAATCTCTTTCAATTAACATGGCTCCACCTTGACCACCACCTATGCAAAGACTGGCAATACCACGTTTGGCTTTTTTACGCTTAAGTACATCTAAAAGATGCAATACGATTCGAGCTCCACTTGCACCAACAGGATGACCGAGGCTTACACCGCCACCATCAATATTAAGAATATTTTGATCTATTATCCCTAATGGTTCATCAAGTCCAAGTTCTTCTTTGCAATATTTTTCGTCTTGCCATGCCGCTAAACAACTTAATACTTGTGCAGCAAAGGCTTCGTTTATTTCCCAGTAATCTATATCATTTAGAGACAATTCATTGCGTTGTAATATAGGCGTAATTGAATGTACGGGGCCAAGTCCCATTTG
>JAUVEN010000069.1 GCA_030594815.1 Gammaproteobacteria bacterium | reverse complement strand
TGGTGCCGATGGCCAGACTCGAACTGGCACGGGTCTCCCCACCACCCCCTCAAGGTGGCGCGTCTACCAATTTCACCACATCGGCTAAAGCTTTAAAGTTCTAGTCTGATACTGGAACATCTGATGTTGATTTTGCAGGGATACTTTCTGCTGCAACAGGAACATCTACTTTCTGTTCAATAACAGTGTCAACAACACTCGTTGGTTCAACATTTTGAATCGACAAGTAAGCAAGCGAAAGGCTTGTAATGAAGAAGATAGTTGCCAGGACACCTGTAGCACGAGTCAGAAAGGATGCTGAACCCTGACTACCAAATACAGTTGAGGATGCTCCACCGCCAAATGCAGCACCGGCATCGGCACCTTTGCCTTGTTGAATTAATACGAGGGCAACAACGCCAACCGCAACAAGTAAGTGAATAACAAGAAGAACGTTATGTAACATAATATTTAACTCTTAAATTTTAATTAAGCTGGCGCTGTACAAATTGCTAAGAAGTCTTCAGCTTTTAATGATGCGCCACCGATTAAACCACCATCGATGTCTTCCATTGCTAATAATTCTTTTGCATTACCTGCATTCATGCTGCCACCGTATTGAATACGTACTTGCTCGGCAACTGATGCATCTTTTTCTGCAATCATTTTACGAATTGCTGCGTGTGTTTCCTGTGCTTGTTCTGGTGTTGCCGTTACGCCTGTACCGATAGCCCAAATTGGCTCATAGGCAATAACGCCTTCTGCTAAAGCTTTAACACCACTTTTCTCGATAACTGCATTGATTTGACGAGCACAAACATCAATAGTAACGCCAGATTCACGTTCTTCAAGGCTCTCACCGATACACAAAATAGGTGTTAATCCTGCTTTACGCGCAACTTCAAATTTTTCAGCTACCAATTCGTCAGTTTCACCATATAAAGTACGGCGTTCTGAATGGCCTACGATGACGTATTCAGATTTAAAATCCAGCAACATATCGGCAGAAGTTTCACCCGTAAAAGCACCTTTCGCTTCTGTGCTAAGGTTTTGACCACCCCATGCAACGTTAGAACCTGACAGTTGTTCTGATACATCTGCCATGTAGATGGCAGGAGCGCAAACAACAACTTCAGCGGACTTAACATCACCCATTCCGGCTTTAATGCCTTCCAGTAATTCTTTAATACTTGAACGTGACCCGTTCATTTTCCAGTTACCGGCAATTATTGGCTTGCGCATGGGTTATCCTCTAAATTCTTTAACGAAAATTGTCTGTTTTTCTATTATGAAATAGCGGCGAATATTAACGTCGAAAGGCCAATAAAGCAAGGTAAACAGGGGTTTATCAGGACAAGAACTGGGTAAGTAAATACCTTTTTCATTTAGCGTAGGTGGGTTCAAGGAGTAAAACGACGGAGCCAACAAAGCAATTGTTGGCTCCGCTACGCTTGAGCCCACCTACGAAAAATAGTTTTAGACTGATGCTTTTTTGACCACATCAGCCAACTTATTCGCGACCGACTCCACCAGCTTTTGCTCTTGCCCTTCTACCATCACTCGAATGAGGGGTTCGGTGCCGGACGGACGTAATAATACCCGTCCAGTATCGGCTAGTTCTGCCTCTGCTTCATGCAAAGCTGCCTGAATTTCCTGATGATTCTCTAAATCTGGCTTTTCAGCCACTCGAACATTAATGAGTAACATGGGGTATTTTTTCATTCCTGAGGCCAACTCTTGCAAGCTTTTACCTTGCTCAACAACTGCCGCTAAAACCTGCAATGCGGCAACAATGCCATCCCCTGTTGTGGTTTGATCTAAACAAATTAAATGACCAGAAGACTCTCCGCCCAAGCGCCAATTTTTATCCAGCAACTGTTCCATAACGTATCGGTCACCCACTCCAGCACGGCTAAAAGGAATCTCGTGTTCTTTAAAAGCATGCTCTAAACCAAGATTGGTCATCAATGTTCCAACAACGCCGCCCTTTAAAGCACCTTTGGCATATAAAGCCATAGCTATTACATAAAGTAATTGATCACCATCAATAAGCTCACCAGTATGATCAACCATAATGAGACGGTCACCATCACCATCAAAAGCAACGCCAAGATCGGCTTTATTTTTTAAAACTTCTTTTTGTAAATTTTCAGGATGTGTAGAACCAAAACCTTCATTAATATTCATGCCATCAGGTGTATCACCTATCGCAATAACTTCTGCACCTAGTTCATTAAATACTTTTGGCGCAATGTGGTAGGTCGCGCCATTGGCACAATCTACAACTATTTTTAAACCATTTAAACTTATATCAGTTGGAAAGGTATTTTTACAAAATTCAATATATCGACCCGGTGCATCAGTAATGCGTGAAGCCTTACCCAATAAAGGTGACTCACAGCATGAAAATTCTTTTTCCAGTTCCGCTTCAATGGCATGTTCAACATCATCTGCTAGTTTTGTTCCTTCTGCTGAGAAAAATTTAATTCCATTATCTGCATAAGGATTATGTGAAGCACTTATAACAATCCCTGCTTGTGCGTTTACTGTTCGGGTTAAATGAGCAATGGCCGGTGTTGGCATAGGACCAAGCAATTGAATATCGACACCGGCTGCAGACAGGCCTGCTTCTAAAGCAGACTCGATCATATATCCAGAAATACGTGTGTCCTTACCTATAAGAATTTTACTGCCCTTTGCTGCACCTAATACTCGACCAGCAGCCGAGCCGAGTTTAAGCATAAAGTCTGGTGTAATTGGGTATGAGCCAACAGTGCCTCGAATCCCATCTGTTCCAAAAAACTTCTTTGTCATTATTCTTCCAACGTAAATTTATATTTAAATTATTTTGCTTCTTTAACTGCCTGACATATCTTCAATGCTTCTGCTGTTTCTTTTACATCGTGCACCCGAAGTATATTTGCATAATTCCATGCAGCTAATGTTGCAAGCACAACACTGCCATTTAAACGCTCGTCTGCAGATGCATTATTTAATACTGTACCAATCATAGACTTACGAGATACACCAACGAGTAACGGACAATCCAGACTTTCAAACTCATCAAGATGTTTAAATAAAGATAAATTATGTTCTAATGTTTTACCAAACCCAAACCCCGGATCAATTATTATATTACTACGTTTAACACCAGCTTTTAAACAAACATCAATTCGTTCTTCAAGAAAGTCTTTCACTTCTTGCACAACATCTTTATACACAGGGGTATGTTGCATGGTTCTTGGTGAGCCTTGCATGTGCATAATACAAACGGGAACATCAAGTTCTGCCGCAAGTTCTACAGCACCATCGGCTCTCAAAGCATTAACATCATTAATCATGGATGCACCAGATGAAATGGCTTCCTGCATGACTTCTGTTTTACTGGTGTCGATAGAGATAGGGATATCTGAAATTTCTCTTATCGCTTCAATAACAGGAATAACTCGTCGACATTCTTCATCAACCGAAACATCACTTGCTCCGGGCCGTGTAGATTCACCACCTACATCAATGATCTGTGCTCCATCACTAATCATCTGATTCACATGATTAATTGCATTGTCTTTGTTTAAGAATAACCCACCATCAGAAAAAGAATCCGGGGTTAGATTCAATATTCCCATAATACAGGGTTGGTTCAGCTCTATAATTTTAGAAGTGAAGTTTAATTTCATTAAATAAATTTCAGATAAAAAAATGCCCCGCTATGCGAGGCATTGATTAAAGCAAGTTTAGTGCTCGCCTGCCGGCCCACCAATTTTATCATCTGTGGAAGGTTTATCTTCTTTAGTGGCTTCAGTGCTATTTTTATTCTCACTACCGCCGCTTGAAGTTGAGCTATCATCCCAGCCTTTTGGTGCCTCAGGCGTTTTACCATTCATAAGATCCGCAATTTGATCTTTATCAATCGTTTCATACTTCATTAATGCCTCAGACATAGCATGGAGAATATCCATATTCTCTTTCAGAATATTTTCTGCACGAGAATAATTTCGGTCAACTATATTTCGTATTTCTTCATCAATAACATGTGCAGTTTCATCAGAAAGACTTTTGTGCTGTGTTACTGATCTGCCCAGGAACACTTCACCTTCTTCTTCACCAAATACCATTGGACCTAATTTATCTGATAAACCCCACTGCGTGACCATGTTATGTGCAAGCTCAGTTGTACGTTGAATATCATTCGATGCACCCGTCGTTACTTGTTCCGCACCAAAAATAAGTTCTTCCGCAATACGTCCACCAAATAAACTGGAGATCTGACTTTCCAGTCTTTCTTTACTGTAACTGTAACGATCTTCTTCAGGTAAGAACATAGTCACACCTAAAGCACGACCTCGAGGGATTATTGATACTTTATAAACAGGATCATGCGATGGCACTTTTAAACCAACAATTGCATGACCGGCTTCATGGTATGCAGTGAGTTTTTTCTCATCTTCATTCATTACCATAGAGCGGCGTTCAGCACCCATCATAATTTTATCTTTGGCTTTTTCAAATTCGCTCATTTCTACTAAACGTTTATTAAAACGCGCAGCAAACAATGCAGCTTCGTTAATAAGATTTGCGAGATCCGCACCTGAAAAACCCGGCGTTCCACGCGCAATAACTTTAACATTAACATCATCACCAATCGGCACTTTACGCATATGTACTTTTAAGATTTGTTCACGACCCAACATATCAGGTAATGGAACAACTACTTGACGATCAAAACGACCAGGGCGAAGTAATGCAGGATCTAATACATCTGGACGGTTGGTTGCTGCAATAACGATTACACCTTCGTTACCTTCAAAACCATCCATTTCAACAAGTAATTGGTTTAAGGTTTGTTCACGTTCATCATGTCCACCACCTAAACCGGCACCACGATGACGACCGACCGCATCAATTTCATCAATAAAGATAATGCATGGTGCATTCTTTTTAGCTTGTTCAAACATGTCACGTACACGAGAGGCACCAACACCAACAAACATTTCAACAAAATCAGAACCTGAAATGGTGAAGAAAGGAACTTTAGCTTCACCAGCAATGGCTTTTGCTAACAATGTTTTACCAGTACCCGGTGAGCCCACCATCAAAATACCCTGAGGAATTTTTCCACCTAGTTTTTGGAATTTACCGGGGTCCTGTAAAAATTCAACTAACTCAGCAACTTCTTCTTTTGCTTCGTCAACACCAGCCACATCATTAAAATTAATTTTAATTTGATCTTCACTCAATAAGCGTGCCTTACTTTTACCAAAAGACATTGCGCCGCCTTTACCGCCACCTTGCATCTGGCGCATAAAATAAAGCCATATACCGATAATAATTAAAAACGGGAATGAGGAAATAAAGATTTGCATCCAAATAGATTGCTCTAATGGCTTCGCTTTAATAACAACACCACTTTTCAGTAAATCGCCGATCATGGCTTTATTATCTGTTTCAGGACTGTAGGTACTGAATTTTGATCCGCCTTGCAATGTCCCGTTAATAACGCGACCAGTTAACATGACATCAGTTACTTGATTTGAATTGATGCTTTTAATGAATTCAGAATAACTAATTTCCTGAGTCTTGCTGTTTTGTGTCAGATTACTGAAAACCGACATTAAAATAACAGCAACAACTATCCATAAAATGATATTTTTGACTAAATCGTTCAATTTATTCCTACCTTAAATCGTGCCTGAAAATTTCAAACTTTGTTAATATTACTGCTTCTTAAACTGCTTCGCCATCAAATAAACCTCTGACGAACGTGCTCTCGAAGCTTTAGGTTTACGAACTATAATCTTAGCAAAATGCTGGCGTAATTCCTTCTTATATTCATCTATTCCTTCACCCGTAAAGACCTTGGTTAAAAAGGTGCCTCCCGGCTTAAGGACACTGACTGCGAATTCCAACGCAAGTTCGGCCAAATACATCATTTTTGGCTGATCGACGGCTTTCATTCCACTTATATTGGGGGCCATATCCGAGATTACAAGGTCTACCCACTTGCCTTCTAGTGCTTGTACCAACTCATCATAAACCGCTTGTTCAGTGAAATCCCCTTCAATAAAAGTGACATCGGGTACAGCATCCATCGGTAGAATATCTAACGCAAAAAGACGGCCAGAATCGCCCACTCTCTTGCTTAAAAGTTCGCTCCAGCCACCTGGAGCAGCACCTAAATCGACCACCGCCATGCCTTTTTTTAGTAAGCGATCTTTGTCATCCATTTCAATGAGTTTATATATGGCTCGAGAACGATAGCCTTCTTTCTGGGCACGTTTAACGAATTCATCGCTGAAGTGCTCGGTTAACCACTTGTTGCTTGTTTTGGATCTGGCCATGTTTACTCTTATTCTTAATTTCAATTAATCGTCATTCTGGCAGGTTTTAAGCCGGAATCTAACTTTTAAACCTCTGGATTCCCGCTAAAGGCATGCGGGAATGACGAGCGTATTGCTTATTTTATTATGCTGATTATACGTGATTTATCAGGTCTGACACGTTAGAATGTGCGCCCTTCAGCAATTCAATATTAGATTTAATCAAGGCAAGTCAAATGGCTCACCAAAGCAACGAAATTACAGACAAGCAAATCATCTTTTTACGCAAAAGCTGTCACCATATTAAGCCAATTGTTTCTGTAGGCAATGCAGGATTATCTGAAAACGTGATGTCTGAAATTGAGCTTGCGCTTGAACACCATGAACTCGTTAAATTGAAATTGGCGGGTAATAGCGAAGAACGTAAAGGTTACTCAGATACCATCGTGAAGAAGACCGGAGCAGTGCTAGTTCAAACTATTGGTCATACAGCGAGTTTTTATCGTGAAGCGGATAAGCCAAAAATAACACTACCGAAAATCTAGTCGTAGATTTTGTAGGTTGGACTTCAGTCCAACGCAGCGATAAATTAGAGAATCAAGACCTAGTTATTAACAACCAATCATATTGATGTTTATATATTGTCGTCAGACTCAAGTCTGACCTATAACTTCCGTTCTAAGCCTGATACCACCAGCGCTAAACCAGCTAAACTATTAATTAAGAATAAAACTGAAGCAATTCCGTGCATACGACCAAACTCAGGCCGATTTAATTCCGTAAGCCCCACCGCTTTTAATTCTGCCATCATTGGCTGCAAAACAAATTGACCGATGATAACTAAAACCAACATTCCGATAAGCGTTAACAACTGCCAGTGACGAGAATTGAAGCCTTGTTTCACTACAATGCTAATAATTAAAGCTGTCGCAGAAAATACACCAATGTAACTTATGACAGTAAATAACTGGCCGGCAACGTTGCCCGCAACAGGCTTATCTAACATTTGAAATAAAACGGGTACAACAATATAACCAATGGCCCACATGCCACCAACCCATATTGTTAAAAGAATTTTTTCGCTGATTTGATACATAAAGAGCCACTATTTTAAAAGTAAAACCTAACGCAAAGACGCATTAGGGCACGGATGCCCGTAAGTAGAGCAACGCAGGAGCAGTTGCCGAGAGGACGCGAAGTTTAGCAAAAAAACTTTTTATTGCTAACTGAATAATTTGATGTGTTGATATTAGCGTTGGCCTGAAGACCAACCTACATAAAAAACTCAGCGCCCTTTGCGTTCTCTGCGCCTCTGTGTCCTTTGCGTTTAATTTCGGAGTTTATTTATACATAACCGCGGTGATTTCGTACTCACGATCACCGCCCGGGGCTTTTACTACCACTTCATCATCAACAGATTTACCAATTAAGGCACGTGCTATGGGAGAAGTAACAGAAATCAAATTTTGTTTAATATCTGCTTCAAGTTCGCCAACAATTTTATAGGTTACGTCTTTGTCTGCGCCGATATCAAACAATTCAACGGTTGCACCAAAAACAATTTTATCTCCGACACGACTACCGATTTCTATAACATCAATAATTTCTGCATTTGATAATGCCGCATCGATTTCTTTAATACGACCTTCTGCAAAACTCTGTTGTTCACGAGCAGCATGGTATTCCGCATTTTCTTTTAAATCGCCATGTTCGCGCGCAGTTGCAATTGCTTCAACAATACGAGGACGAACGACGGTTTTTAGTTCTTTTAATTCAGCACGTAATACTTCTGCGCCAGTGGATGTCATTGGTGGTCGACTCATAACATCTTCTCCTAATGTAAGTCTTGTAAGCGAGTCACTTCACTTAAGTCTTTATGTTCGAGTGCTTTGCAAAGCGCATCGCCGCCTGCAAGCGTTGTGGTATACGTTACTTTAAACTGTAAAGCATTACTACGAATTGTTGCAGAGTCTGCAATCGCCTGGCTGCCTTCTGTTGTATTTACGATTAAATTAATTTCTTCATTTTTAATCATATCAACAATGTGAGGCTGTCCTTCCGCTACTTTATTTACAAACTGGCATTTAATGCCAGCTTCTTCAATTACTTTAGCAGTACCATTGGTAGCAACGAGTTCAAAGCCAAGTCCGTCTAAACTTTTCGCAATATCAACAATGCCTGACTTATCCATTTCTTTAACACTTAAGAAAGCTTTACCGCTTTCAGGTAACACGACACTTGCACCAAGTTGTGCTTTTGCAAAGGCTTCAGCAAAGGTTTTACCAACGCCCATCACTTCACCGGTTGATTTCATTTCTGGCCCTAAAGCGGGATCAACACCTGGGAACTTATTGAATGGGAACACCGCTTCTTTTACAGAATAAAAATCAGGTACGATTTCTTCTAATGCATTTTGTGATTTTAATGTTTGACCAACCATGCAACGCGCCGCAACTTTTGCTAACGGACGACCCGTTGCTTTTGAAACAAACGGCACCGTACGTGATGCACGCGGGTTAACTTCTAATACGTAAACCTTTTCACCTTGAATAGCAAATTGGGTATTCATTAAACCAACAACGTTTAACGCTTTTGCCATTTTACGAATCTGCTCACGCATTTCATCAAGCACTTTATCTGACAAGTTATATGGCGGTAATGAACATGCTGAATCACCTGAGTGAATACCTGCTTGTTCAATGTGCTGCATGATGCCGCCAATTAAAACATCTTCACCATCACAAATGGCATCAACATCTACTTCAACCGCATCGTTCAAGAAACGATCTAATAAAACAGGGGCATCATTAGAAACGTCTACCGCTTCACCCATATAACGACGTAATTCTTTTGCGTTATAAACAATTTCCATACCTCGACCACCTAAAACATAAGATGGACGAACCACTAATGGGTAACCAATTTCTTCTGCTAGTGTTACTGCAGTATCTGCATCACTCGCAGTTCTATTAGGTGGCTGTAATAAGTTATTTTCTTCAATCATCTTTTGGAAGCGTTCACGATCTTCCGCTAAATCAATTGAGTCTGGTGTTGTACCAATAATAGGTGCACCGGCTGCTTCTAAAGCACGCGCCAATTTCAAAGGTGTTTGTCCACCGTATTGAACGATAACACCTTTTGGTTTTTCTAAATCTATAAGTTCGATTACATCTTCTAATGTTAGTGGCTCAAAGTACAAACGATCAGATGTATCGTAATCTGTTGAAACGGTTTCAGGATTGCAGTTGACCATAATGGTTTCATAACCATCGTCACGCATTGCAAGTGCAGCATGCACACAACAGTAATCAAACTCAATGCCTTGACCAATACGGTTAGGGCCGCCACCTAAGATCATGATTTTATCTTTATTCGTCGGTGCTGCTTCGCATTCTTCTTCATAAGTAGAATACATATACGCTGTATTTGTAGAGAACTCAGCAGCACAAGTATCAACACGTTTATAAACAGGACGAACGTTTAAGTCGTGACGATGTTTACGTAATGCTAACTCATCGATGTTTAATAATTTCGCTAAGCGACGATCAGCAAAACCTTTACGCTTTAATTGGCGCATACGCTTAGCATCTAAGGCTTTTAAACCTTGCTCTTTTACTTCTTGTTCTAATTTTACGATTTCTTCAATCTGAACTAAGAACCAACGATCAATAAATGATAAGTCAAAAATTTCATCTACCGTTAAACCTGCACGAAAACCATCTGCGACATACCATAAGCGATGTTCGCGTGGTGTTTTTATTTCTTGTTTAATAATGCTTAATGCATCTTCAGAATCTAAGTCTATAATTTCATCAAAACCATCAACACCAATTTCTAATCCGCGTAATGCTTTTTGTAATGACTCTTGTTGCGTACGCCCCATTGCCATTACTTCGCCCACAGATTTCATTTGTGTGGTTAAACGGTTGTCGGCTTTCTTGAATTTTTCAAAAGTGAAACGTGGGATCTTTGTTACTACGTAATCAATCGTCGGTTCAAATGATGCAGGTGTTGCACCACCAGTAATATCATTTTGTAATTCATCTAATGTATAACCAACCGATAGTTTCGCCGCAATTTTTGCAATTGGGAAACCGGTAGCTTTTGATGCGAGTGCAGATGAACGTGATACACGAGGGTTCATTTCAATAATGATCATACGACCATCTTTTGGGTTGATCGCAAACTGTACGTTTGAACCACCTGTTTCAACACCAATCTCACGTAACACTGCAAGCGATGCATCACGCATGATTTGATATTCTTTATCCGTTAATGTTTGTGCCGGTGCAACTGTTATAGAGTCACCGGTATGCACACCCATTGGATCTAAATTTTCAATCGAACAGATAATGATGCAGTTATCGTTTTTATCTCGCACCACTTCCATTTCATATTCTTTCCAACCAAGAATTGATTCTTCAACCAACAATTCATCTGTTGGTGAAAGGTCTAAACCACGTTCACAAATTTCAATAAACTCTTCTTTGTTATACGCGATACCACCGCCTGAACCACCCATAGTGAATGATGGACGAATAACAGTTGGGTAACCCACTTGCGATTGCACTTGAAAAGCTTCTTCCATGCTATGAGCAACAGCAGCTTTAGGCATGTCTAAACCGATCTTCAACATTGCAGTACGGAACTTGTCACGATCTTCTGCTTTATCAATCGCATCACGATCAGCACCGATCATTTCTACATTGTATTCTGCAAGAACACCTTCACGATGTAAATCAAGCGCACAGTTCAATGCAGTTTGTCCGCCCATTGTTGGCAAGATTACATCTGGCTTTTCTTTCTTAATGATTTCTTTAACAGTCTGCCAACGAATGGGTTCAATGTACGTTGCATCCGCCATTTCCGGGTCAGTCATAATCGTTGCTGGATTTGAGTTTACCAAGATGACACGGTAGCCCTCTTCCTTTAACGCTTTACATGCTTGCGCCCCCGAATAATCAAACTCACAAGCCTGACCAATTACAATAGGGCCTGCACCAAGGATTAAGATACTGTTAATGTCTGTTCTTTTAGCCATAATTCTCTTCTAAATTATTTTCCACTAAGGACACGAAGAACACCAAGTAAAACAAATCAATAAACCACGGGGAGCACTGGGGACACGGGGAATTAAAATTTATTTTCCCCGTGCACCCTGTGTCCCCAGTGGTTAAATCTTTAAAATGTTTTTCTTGGTGTTCTTCGTGTTCTCCGTGGCTAAAGTTTTATTTATCCATCAAATCTATAAAGTGATCAAACAAAGGAGCAACATCACGTGGACCGGGACTAGCTTCTGGATGACCCTGGAAACTAAACGCAGGCACATCAGTACGCTCAATGCCTTGCAAGCTTTGATCAAACAATGAACGATGCGTTGCTTTTAAGTTATCTGGCAAAGTGTCTTCATCAACGGCGAAGCCATGGTTCTGACTTGTGATCATCACTTGCTTGCCTTCAAGATCTTGAACCGGATGATTCGCACCATGATGACCGAATTTCATCTTCATGGTTTTTGCGCCACTTGCTAATGCAAGTAGCTGGTGTCCTAAACAAATACCAAAAGTTGGTATTTTAGTCGGTAAGATTTCCTGGATTGCTTTAATCGCGTAATCACAAGGCTCTGGATCACCAGGGCCATTTGAAAGAAATACACCGTCTGGTTTCATTGCTAATACATCTGCCGCAGGTGTTTGTGCCGGCACAACTGTTAAGCGACAACCACGATCAACAAGCATACGTAAGATGTTACTTTTTACACCGAAGTCATATGCAACAACGTGACGCGGTAAATCTTTAGATTCTTCTGGTAAACCAGAGCCTAAAGTCCAGCTACCCTGCTTCCATTCATACTGAGAATCAGTTGTAACTTCTTTGGCTAAATCCATGCCTTTCAAACCAGCGAAAGATTTTGCTTCTTTGATTGCTGCGGCTTCATCAATATTGTCCCCAGCTACAATACAACCAGATTGCGCACCCTTTTCACGTAAAATACGTGTCAATTTACGAGTATCGATATCGGCAATCGCAACCACTTTATTGGCTTGCAAATAATCGTCCAGAGAAACTTCATTTCTCCAGCTACTTGCAACTAAGGGTAAATCACGAATAACAAGACCAGCAGCATGAACTGCGGTAGATTCAGCATCGTCAGCATTTGTGCCGACATTACCAATATGGGGATAAGTCAAAGTAACGATTTGGCGAGAATAAGAGGGATCAGTCAGGATTTCCTGATATCCGGTCATGGCGGTGTTAAATACCACCTCACCGACAGTTTCACCTTCAATACCAATGGATTCACCGTAAAAGACAGTACCGTCTTCAAGCGCAAGTAGGGCCGGTTTTCTCAAGTAAACCTCCATAAGACAGACGTGTAAAAAAGCGGGAGGCGCTTTGAACGCTCCCGCTAGGAATTAGGTGGTCAAAGATGTGTTTCAGACCGAGGGGATTATACCCAAGGGCAGTATAAATTTCTAGAGAAGTTGGCCACAAAGAGCACGAAGAACACCAAGAAAAACAAAAAGATTTAACCACTGGGGACACGGGGAGCACGGGGTGATTAATTGTTCATATTTCCCCGTGTTCCCCCTGGTTTATTAACTTTCTTTTCTTGGTGTCCTTTGTGTTCTTCGTGGCTAATCATTTTTCAAATCAAGCACATCCATCATGTCAAACTCGCCCTTTTCCTGCTGCATAATCCAGCCAGATGCACGAATCGCACCACTGGCAAAGGTCATTCGGCTTGAGGCTTTATGGGTAATTTCGACTCGTTCACCAATATCAGCAAACATCACGGTATGTTCACCCACAATATCGCCGGCTCGAATGGTTTCAAAACCAATTGTTTTACGATCTCGTTCACCACTGATGCCTTCTCTGCCATAAACTGCACATTCTTTTAAATCACGTCCTAGTGCATTGGCCACAACTTCGCCCATACGAAGTGCGGTACCTGAAGGCGCATCCACTTTATGACGGTGATGGGCTTCAATTACCTCAATATCAACATCATCGCCCATTACGCGAGCGGCAATATCGAGTAATTTAAGGGTAAGGTTTACACCAACACTCATGTTCGGCGCAAAAACCACACCAATGTCATTTCCAGCTTCGGTAATGGCTTGTTTTCCAGCATCATCAAAACCTGTGGTACCAATAACAATAGATTTACCTGCTTCACAACAGACAGCAAGATTATCTAAGGTTGCTTCAGGGCGAGTAAAATCAATTAACACATCAAAATTAGAAGTTACCGCTTTTAAGTCATCTGTTATTAAAACATTCAATTTTCCAATACCTGCTAATTCACCCGCATCAACGCCAAGCATTGAACTACCTTTTCGAGCTAATGCAGCACCGAGTTCAAAACCTTCCGTTTCTGTGACAGCTTGAATTAATACCCGCCCCATTCGGCCTGTTGCACCAGTAATTGCGATTTTGGTCATTACTTTCTCCAGTTGAAAACAACTAATTCAATTAGTCAGTTTTCTTAAATAAATTCTTCCAGGATTTTTTCTCGGCTTCTTTTTCTTCTTCTAACGTTAATAAAGCTTCTGCCTCATTAAGTTCTTGTTGACGTTGTTTTATATCTGCCTGTATATGTTGGCGGATTTGTTCCTTATGATCATCTTCAATATCAAGTTTCAAAAACTCTGGATTTTGATGGATAATAAACTTACCAAAATCATCAATAAATTCTTCAGTAATATGGCGTTCTTTAAACGTATGTTTACTCGCACCTGATTTTTCAAAGTTATTTAATATCAAATGGATTGACGATGTATCAACATCTCCCTGCAAAATAACATTAACAGGAATTGGCCCAATAACTTTAAATTTGGAGCTTATTAGTTCGTAGTTGCTATCTTTGTTATCAGTACGATCGAACTCAATACGGTAACTATGCAAAACATCTGTATAGCGCTGAATACGTTCGCTATTTTCCAATTCAAAAATTAATGGTTCTTCTAAGTTACAATTAAAACGAAGGTTGATTTCTTTAACTTCATTAGCGCTATCAATTGTGACTTTATAATCACCTTGCGTAAGTTCCTGCATACTGCCATCAGGTTGAACAGGATATGAAACTTTTGTATCTAATTTTAT
>JAUVEN010000111.1 GCA_030594815.1 Gammaproteobacteria bacterium | reverse complement strand
GGGAACATATCCATGATACCTACTTTCTCCAGGGTGTATCCCATTTCATTGACCAAGGTCCCGGCATCCCGGGCTAACGTTGAAGGATTACAAGAAACGTAAACGATGTGTTTAATATCCATTTTAGCAAGATAAGGCATCATCTCTTTTGCTCCACTACGAGGGGGATCAAGTAAGAGTTTGTCATAATCTTTTTTCAACCAGCTACAATCAGAGACATCTTCCATTAAATTGGCAACATGTAATTCAGTATTGCCAATATCATTTTGTTCAGCATTTTTGTTTGCTCGTCGAATAAGCTCTGCATCACCTTCAACCCCGGTGATATGTTTTGCAAAACGCGCCATCGGTAAGGTGAAGTTACCCAAACCGCAAAAAAGTTCTAATACATTATCCTTATCATTTAAATCCAACAACTCTAGTGAAAGCTTAATCATTTTAGGATTAATATCCTGATTAACTTGAGTAAAGTCGGTCGGCTGAAAATCCAAAGTTACATTATAATCGGGCAAACTATATTGTAAGCGTGGATTTTCCGGATAAAGAGGCGCAACTGTATCAGGCCCCTTAGGTTGTAAATAAATCGCTATGCCTTCTTCTTTTGCATAATTTATTAACTTTTCTTTATCATCATCAGTTAATTCAACTAAATTTCTAAATACAAAAGCACTTATCGTATCTGCTATGGCAACTTCAATTTGTGCGATTTTTTCATAACAGCTTAAACTGCGAATTAATGTTGCAAAGGAAGTTAAACGCAAGCCTGCGTCCGGGTGTAACACCTCACACTGTTCTAGTTCAGCCAGGTAAGGCGCACTGCGTTCACGAAAACCAACCAGCACCTTTTCCTTTTTATAGACATACTTAACACCTAAGCGCGCTTTTCTTCGATAGCCCCAGGGATGTGTAGTAACAGGCGGTAATACTTCATTCGCTTTTACCTTACCTATATGTTCCAGTCCATCAAGTAATACTTGCTGTTTAGC
Organism: Gammaproteobacteria bacterium; assembly: GCA_030594815.1. Lineage (GTDB taxonomy): Bacteria > Pseudomonadota > Gammaproteobacteria > UBA6429 > Thiohalophilaceae > JAGLTQ01. The sequence goes on along the minus strand of JAUVEN010000111.1, from coordinate 6,853 downwards.
TTCAATCTGTTTTTCACTGCTCAGGTGCATGAAACTACAACCACCACATACTCCATAATGTTTACATTTCGGTTCTATCCGATCAGGTGATGCTTTAAGAACTTCCAGTAAGTTTCCTTCATCATGTTTCTTCTTATGCGGGCGAAAAGAAAAACGAACATGTTCACCCGGTAAAGCACCGCTTACAAATATAACTTTTCCATCAACACGACAAATACCTTTTCCATCGTGACTTAAGGATTCCACTGTCGCTTCATGTTCCTGAAGCGGCTTTTGTTTTCTTCTACGCATTTAGATTAATTTTTCCGTAAGTTTAAAATAAGGGAGACCATTGCACGGGTAGCATTGTGCAATGGTCTCTATGATGATGGGAATATATTGGTTGATAAATAACGATCTCCACGATCACAAATGATCGTTACAATCACCGCATTCTCTATTTGCGAGGAAAGCTTTAGTGCCGCAGCAACAGCACCACCAGAAGAAACACCGCAAAATATACCTTCTTCACTTGCCAGTTTTAACGTCGTTGTTTCAGCATCTTCCTGCCCGATATCCATGGTCATATCAACACGACTGGCTTCAAAAATTTTAGGCAAGTATTCTGGCGTCCAGCGACGAATGCCAGGAATGGATGCCCCTTCTTCAGGCTGCACACCAACAATTTGTATTTCAGCATTTTGTTCTTTTAAATAGCGTGAAGTTCCCATGATGGTGCCGGTCGTGCCCATGGCACTAACAAAATGGGTGACTTTTCCCTTGGTATCGCGCCAGATTTCAGGCCCAGTGGTATCGTAATGCGCGCAAGGATTATCCGGGTTGGAGAACTGATCCAGTACCTTACCCTTTCCTTCTTCCTGCATTTGTAAAGCAAGATCACGGGCACCTTCCATGCCTTCTTCCTGAGTAACCAGCACCAATTCGGCACCATAACTGCGCATAGAGGCACGCCGCTCAATACTCATGTTATCAGGCATAACTAATATCATTCGGTAACCCTTAATTGCTGCAACCATCGCAAGGGCAATACCGGTATTGCCACTCGTTGCCTCAATAAGTGTATCTCCAGGGGTAATCTCGCCACGAGCTTCGGCATGCTGAATCATGCTTAGTGCAGGACGATCTTTAACAGAACCAGCAGGATTATTGCCCTCTAATTTGACCAAAATTGTATTACTTGTCTTTCCGGGCAAACGTTGGAGTCGTACTAATGGTGTATTGCCGACAAAAGATTCAATTGTTGGAAAATTTGTGTCGCCAGAGCCTGTATTATCGGTAGAATTCATTAAATATTACTCATATTAAGTCGTAAGAGGTCAAATTTAGAATAAGCCTCATTTTATAATAATTTGGCCTGTATTTGCACTAAACCTTATATCAACAGTACACTTAACCGCAAATACAGTCCGTTAATAACAAATAAACTGCAACCTACAATGACAAAAATACTGGATATTCAACAATCCATCACTGCTGCAAATGGTAATGTCTCTTTGGCTAAAGATCTTTTTACGATGTTGCTCGAGGACCTTGAGCTGAGAAGACAACAAATTGAAAACAGCTTTCAATCAGATGATATGGTGATGCTTGAAGAACATATTCATAAACTTTACGGTGCAACGGCGTATTGTATTGTCCCAAAATTAAGACAAAGTACCGAAATTCTGGAAGGTTTATTACGAAAACAAGATTATTCTCAATTAAAAAATCTTGTTGAACAGGTACTACAGGAAATACAGAAATTAATGAGTAAAGGGCCTGCTTTTATTAAACAAGACTGGGAATAGCTTTTAATATAAAAGAATGGCAGCAATAAACAATGTCAAAATATCTAGTTTCTATCACTACTCAGCGATATGTGTATTGATAATATTTCTTCTCAAACCAAATCAGCAAAATATACTTATTAATTAATGAATATACTTCAAATTATTACCATCGTTTGTTAATACTCCCATCATCAGATACCAGGGACTATCCCAAGTTGGTAAGGATCCTTGATACATTTCTTTCCAACTCTGGCCTTTGTCTTTCGAAACAAGGATTCCTTCATAATGGCTTTCGTGATTTTTTTCATAAGCCGTCCAGGGATCAAAAACATAAGAGATAAATTCTCCTTGCCCGGTAGGACGAATATGTATCGGTTCTGTTTGCGGCCACGCCCCATTCTTCGCAGCACTGTCTGTGACCGTAATCGTTTTGCCACCGTCATTAGAGATAGCAAAATTGTATTCTAAAACAGCGCGATCAGTACTTGTATTGTTAATTGTCACAATCCGCTCATCATCAAACGAATAAGCATCTCGATACCAGCTTGGCTGCCATTCTATTTCATTTTGAGTAAATAACGCCTTGCTAAAATTTTCACCAGAATCAATAGATTCATACCACGTATTGGTTACACAATTACATGCATCATCATATCCTGAGGTTAATAAATACAAATGTTGATTTCCCAGATAATACAACTGTACGCCACGACCTTGAACATCAACCGAAAAACCGACTGGAGTCCAGTTTGCCCCATCATCGAATGATTCTGATAATCCAACATCATAAGTATAATAAGTACGCGTACCGACTGTGTAAGAACCTGAATAAATATTGTTATAAGTAATGAGCCGCCCGTCCCCAGCATGTATTGCCTTAATGACATTCAGCACTTCGGTGTATTGCCCATATGCTTGCTCAAGATGAGTGTCCCAGCTTTTTCCATTATCTGTTGTGCGTAGAGTAAATATTCCAGTACTATTATGTCCAACCAGTAAACCTCGACCTTTACCTGATGGTAGTAATTGATTACCTCTACTATTAGCGTACAAATTAAACCCAGCAAAGTTAGTCGCGTCAACAAACTTCCATGTTTTTCCTTCATCAACTGAACGCTTCACTAACAAGTCGTTACTTCCACCTTGCTCATAAAAAAGTAAAATAGCTGTTTCATCCTTAATACTAAAAACTTTTCCTGCAACCCCAGGTTCTTCTCCAATAATACCTTTGTAAACAGCCACAAAAGGATTTTCTTTAGTGGGGTCTATATTCGTTGGTAAAATAATTTTTAGCGTTGTTTCAACACCATTTTTTAATTCAGTAATGTTACCTGTTTCACCTTGAGCCAGTTGTACCGGTTTACGAACTTCTTCACCATCAACTATGGCATCATAAAAAACTTCTAACTTGCCATTACTCATGTGAAAATTTTGCGCAGAAGTATTTTTAATTGTGATGGCAATAATGGCATTTCCTGATGTATCGGCTGTTTGTTCTGATTTTGTGACATCTAATCGGCCGCGGAAGAAGTGGTTAATGAGACCCGCACTATAGGCAACGGCACGAGGAATCAAACTATCAGCCATTTGATTATAATTTTGTTGAGTTAAAGAAAATTTTGGGAGAGTATTTCTTGGATCATCTATTCCCCAGATATTTAGATCATTAAGATCCCAAACAGAACGAGAGGTTAATGAAACAACTGCATTTTTTGAAATATCATTCTGATCTTCTACAGTTCCTTCATAAATAGTAAAGTCAGCCGCAAATTCTGTTACACATGAACTAGTAAATTTTACTTTCGTGTCTGTTAAAGTTTTGTTATTTGGACTGGGGTATTCTTTATCGCCTTTATTTGTACCTGCGGTAAAAAATTCACGATTTGAATAATCAGCTAATCCTTGGCCATCTTGTCCTGCCCCACCAGGAAGAGTTGAAAAGAAATCACTATACTTTTTAAAATTCGGATTAGGGTAATCTATTCCATTATTGAGTTTAAAGCTCAAGGGAGATAATTTATCTTTTTCTATGATCTCGCCATAAATACATTCATAATCATCATCTAAAGCACGCGCATTTATAAACTTTTCATAAACCTGCTGTTCGAGAGTGTTAATTTTTGAATGAGAATCATTACGTGTATGTTGAGGTTGTCCCATATCCTGGATTAAGTGAACGATGTTACCCAATGTACGAAAGGTGGTTGCCCAATAGGCTTTACGTTGTGAAGCATCAAGTTTTACAACGGTTCCTGTATTATTTAAATATTGACTTGATAAAGCTCTCGACATTGCTATCTGCGCATCAAATATCGTGAAATGGTTATATTTAGTATAATTAAAGTCATCATCTCCAATTGGTGTCAGAGGTGATTTAAACGCATCTTTCGTTCCTAACGCCCAATTAGGTGCGGTTTCAACCAAAGAAGACAAAGCAGTATTGGAGTAAGGATCAAAAAAATGATTTAAAGGTCGATTAGCATTGACTGGATCATCCCATACAAATGTACAAACAAAAGGTGCCCAACAATCATCTTCACGAATAGCTCCACGCATAAACCAGCCTTTTAGTGAATTGGTAGCCTCGTCTAACTTACCTTTAATGATATCTTTTTCAAAAGATTTAGTAATTCTTTTCTGTATCTCACCTGTTATTGAGTCATAATAATCAAAATAAATAAGCCCGAAATCATTATTATATTTATCCAAACCTAATGCTTGTAGAAAGTTGTTATCTGTTAATACCGTTCTTGGTATGGTTTGCTTTGTAACGCTAGCATGTGTTTCTATTTCATATGCACCTAATTTTAGAGGCAAACAAATTAATAATCCAATATATAGAATAACTGAATTCCATTTCATTCTATTTACTCCTATAATCCTTCATCATAATTTTCTATAATTTTATCAACCATCCTTTCTTCTTCTGTACCGACTAAACCATCCAATGAGTCATAATCAATAACACTTGCTGCCAACCATTTTAACCACTTTATTCTTTTCACCTCTTGTTTTGATTTAGGATTTAGTGTTAACGCTTCTTCATACATCGCTTTGTAAATCACATAAGCATTACGTTCACTATCTACCGCATCATTACAAACAAACCGTCTTCCATGTTTAAAGAAAAACTCAAACCGTTCCTTACGTGTGCCTTTGAATCTTTCCATATGAACTTTATCGATAAAGTAAAATGACTTGCCACCCTTATTACCTGCGGTATAACCAGGTTTATAAAAATAAATAGAAATATAACGATGCCCTAAAAAACTTTGTCCCGGGCCATCCATTCTTGCTGGCATGGCGAAATAACCATTTTTATCGGTTTTAATCACCTCTACGTGATAACACATGGTGCGTCCATGACCGCCCATCCCACCAGTTCCTTTCCATTTTGCTAATACGTATACATCAGCAATCGGTTCTTTTGTATTCTTGTCCAGAACCTGTGCCGTTTTCGAAGACCAGATTTTTAAAGGCGCGCTACATCCAGCAAGAATAAATAGAGATAATAAAAAAAGGGAAATCTGAAACTGTGTTCTTAAATTAGTCATTACATTTCTCCTATACGCCAGATGCCATCATCTTCTTTTACAAAATAAATCGCAAAAGCGGCCTTTTGTCCATTTTCTGTTCGTACAATCACATATTCAGCTAAATCATCACTAATTATTCGTCCACTATGTATAGTGCCAAGTTTTGGGACAATCTCTGCAAGTTTATCCCCAGCATTGATAAATGCATCTTTAAATTTATATTGCATACTTCCTGAAAGATAATTCATTGCCTGTTCGATATTATTCTGCATAAGTTTATCTAACATGCCTGTGTAGATATTTTGAAGCTTGGCATCTAATACAGTTCGATCTTTTACAATAATATAAGTACTGTAATTATGTGTGATGCCATTTATATCTATTATAGATATTGCTGCTATATACTTTCCTGGAGCTGTATACGTAAACTGTATTGGTAGCGTTAAATCAGTACTGTTGTAATCCACAACACCATCTGATTCAAAATCTATTTTCACTGACTGAATAGTATTGGTTTGTATCGTAGTGGTATTAACTCCGTCAATACGAAAACTGACTGTTAGAGGACTAAGACCTGAATAAGGTTCAGCGCCGACTCTATAATTAGATAGAGAATTACTGGTTACAGAAATAACGTGCTTAACTTTAACACCATAAGGTGTATTCAAATATGCCATGATAGTATTAAGCCCCAGTTTAAGATTAATATTATTTATATAAAATTTATTCTCAAATATTTCAGCAACCTTACCATTCACGGTAATACCACTATTTATTGGGCCTTTAAATATTCCCTCAATATTAATTATATTACCTTCTATTGTTGCACCATCGATGGGTGAAGTTATATCTATTGACAAAGGCAACGGTACGTTAACTTCACTTACAGCACTACGATTACCGGCTATATCAATCACAATAATATTTAATTTGTCATCCGGATTCGCCTGAACAGTTAAACTAAAACTACCATCAGCCTTTGCCTGAACAGTCGTAATGACATTAGTTGTGAGATTGGTGACTTCAATTGTGGCATTTGCTTCAACTGAACCTGCGGTTCCCGTTATTGTTGTTTGAGCATCTATTGAATCACTAATGTCTATCTTGCCGATTTGGGCGGCTTCAGGTGGCACAGTATCTAAATATAAAATAAGCGGTAGTGTACTAACATTTGTTGTTTCATCCTGCGCGTGTAATAAAAAATTGTTTTGGCCTTCAAACAATAGAACAGGATAAGAAAAGATATGATTTAAACCTAATGTTACAGGCATACTATTTATACTGAATGATGCAAATTCAGATAACGAGCCTGATAGAGTTTGTGCGGATTGATTAACATAAGCACCATTCCAATGACTATTGATTGTTATACTCGGTGCTATGGTGTCAACTGTAAAAGATGTTGTTGCTTTATCTGAGGTATTTCCAACATAATCTTTTATTGTTGCGCTCAGATTAACCAAACCTTCATCTAAGGGTGTATCGGGCAAACAGGTTGAGACTTTATCAGTATGTTGACAGTTTACAGGTAAATCTACTTTATCTTGC
>JAUVEN010000122.1 GCA_030594815.1 Gammaproteobacteria bacterium | reverse complement strand
TCGGTAAAAAAGAAGGTAATAACTGTAGTGGTCAAGCCTTATTGACGCAGAAGTTCGGTGCCTCCATTGAGGTACGAGTTTTTAATAAAAAGCCCTGTCTTTCGAGACGGGGCTTTTTTTATGATGGGAACCGTTATTTTAGAGTGATCGGGGTCGAACCAAGCTAACTATTTGAAATAAATTGAGAGTGATCGGGGTCGAACCAAGCTAACTATTTGAAATAAATTGATTTATTCTCTAAAACAGCCCATTATTTGTGCTTAAAACACTGTTTTTAACTCTAATATCGTTACTTTAAGGAAAAGGTAATATGGCTAGAGGCTATCGTCATTTTGTGCCCAATCAAGTTTGTGCATTACTCATCGTTGTCATCAAAAAGACTTTTTATTAAAATTTTCTAAAGATAGAAAGTTTGTCTTAAAAGAGCAAGATATCACTTATAACGTTGTTTTTGATGATGAAAAGGTGGTTTTAAGCGATTAAATACCCCTTGTTATCGGAATAAGCTTTTATATATTAAAGGTTTATCTTGGTTCGCCCCGTGCGTGTTGAGGATTAACTAGAATGACTAGATAAAAGTACTATTTCTTGTGGTTTTTTGTTCTGGAGGTATTAAAATGAGCTGAATTTTCACCTGGAAACGGCATAAACTATGGGGAATTAACCTAATCTTTTTGACTTAAGCCGAATTGTATAATGAAATGCACCTAGTAAATATATATAATTAAGCCAATAACAATGGTTTTGGGTATGGAGTAGGTTTAAGGATGAAAGTATTACTCATTGACGATCATAGTCTTTTCATAGACGGCATGAATTTGGTGTTGGTTAAACTGGATCCAAATATCCAGATTTTTGATGCCAGCAGTTATGAAGATGCATTGCCTGTTATGAACGAAAACCCGGATATGGATCTGGTATTACTGGATTTAGGATTACCGGGTCTTAGTGATATAGATGCTTTAAAAGCGGTACGCAATGAGTTACCGGTAACCCCTGTGGTTGTGTTGTCCAGTAATGATGATGGCGCTAAAGTTCAGCAAATGTTGAATGTGGGCGCACAAGGCTATATCCCTAAATCCACTAATGCTGAGATCTTAATCCATTCACTTAAACTGGTTCTTTCCGGTGGTATCTATGTACCCCAGGAAATTCTTCCTCAACTGGAACAAGGTGCTGATCGACCTGTTAGCGTGCAAGCAGATACGCCTCTGACTCCAAAGCAGCATGAGGTATTAGGAAAACTCATTCATGGTTATTCTAACAAAGAGATTGGGAATTTGTTGAATATGGCCGAGTCGACTGTACGTGTTCATATTGCAGCCATTCTGAAAGCGTTAAATGTTTCAAATCGTACCAGAGCAGCACATATTGCGGTACAAAAAGGCTGGGTTACCGTTGAGCAGGAATAATAATTATTTCAACAATAAGATTGAATTTAACAATGCTCGTAATTTCCCGCCTGATACAGGCTTGTGCAAAAGTTGAAAACCACTTTCCTTTGCTTCTTTAATTCGATTAGGCGCGGTATCACCGGTAATGATAATGGCCGGGATATTGCTGTCTTGGTAGTAATCATAGATAGCATGTATTACATCAACGCCCGTTTCATAATTTTGTAATCGATAATCCGCCAGGATCATATCTGGCTTATATGGTAATGGTAATTTTTGTTTTACATCCTTAATGGATGTTAGTTCCAGTACTTTACAGCCCCAGCCGGTTAAAAGAAGCTTAAGTGCATTCCTTATTTCTTCTTCATCTTCAATAATAACAATTATTTTTTCTGCTAGTTTAGGATATGTTTCTACGCTAGCTATATCGGGTTGTATTATTTGCTTAGATGAACAGCGTGGAAGTTCAATAGAAAATACTGAGCCTTTTCCCGGAATGGATTGCATTGATAATTTAGCGTTTAATAGCTCGGCGAGTCGATTAACAATAGACAGGCCTAAGCCTAAACCTTTGCTGCGATCACGACCAGGATTGTCCAGTTGCTGGAATTCTTCAAAGATAATTTTATTTTTATCTTCATCAATACCAACACCGGTATCATAGACGGATAATAAAACAGAATCACTATGTCGCCGACAGCCGATTAATATTTTTCCTTGCTTGGTATAACGAATCGCGTTTGAAATTAAGTTACGCAATATCCTTTCTACATTTTGTACATCACTATTTAAACATAAAGAAGTTGGCATGAAATGTATGCTTAATCCTTTTTCTATCGCGATAGAATTAAATTCATTCGTCAGAACATCAAATAGTTTCTGGATAGAAAAAGATTTTTTATTAACACTAATAATACCAGCATCAAGCTTTGATATATCCAGCAAAGACTCCAGCAGGTTTTCTAATGATAAGGAGGATTTTTTAATTTTATCGACAATCATGGCCTGTTCTGAATCCTGATTACGTTCATCCAGAATATCAAGAAATAGACTCATGGCATGTAATGGTTGACGCAGATCATGACTGGCTGCTGCCAGAAAGCGTGTTTTTGCAGAGCTGGATAATTCGGCTTTTTCTTTTTTTATTTTTAACTGTTGTATGAGCCCCGCGTTTTCATTGCGAAGAATAATAGAATTATCAAGCGTTTTTTGATTTTTTCTGGCGATAATAATTTGTAGCAAAAGAAAAACGCTCAGCATTATACTAAGTATAATAAAATCAGTTTTACCTTTAGATGCTAATACATAAGCAAAAGGAAATATTGTAGGAATAGCGAAGGCATAATAAGACCAGACAAAGTTTGAGAGTGAAGCAGAGGAACCGACTGTTATACCTGTTAATGTCATTAACAGAAATAACATAATAACGAGGCTATCAGTTTGTAGAAATAAAAATGAGGTGGCTCCCCATACGCAACCAGAGATAAATGCTGTTACAACAAAAAACCATCCCCACCATAAAATGTCTTTATCGCTTTGTTCGTGTTTGTCATAACGCTTAAGCATGATAAAGCGGAAGATGGATACTATAACAACGACAAACATCCAATATAAACTCAAGATGTTGGATGTATATTTATAGAGAAATAATGTTAAAAGAGATGCGATCAGCAAGTTACTTAATAAAATTGAAGATACTTGTTTATAGAGGACTTTAATCCTTTCTGTCTGCAGCTGTTGCTCAGACATAATAATGGTATCAGTATTAGACATAGTGTTTTTTATAGTAATGCTTTACTGATATCCATTCAACATTTTAAGTATGTACAGCAGGGCAAGAGCATTATAAATTTAAAAAGAAATAATCCACTGTTTTTATAGCTTATATCCATTTCAACCTCTGTCTTTGCGAGTGAAACGAAGCAATCTCCAGAAAAGAGATGTGTACCATGAGGTTGCCGCGGTCATTTTATTCACTCGCAATGACAAAATGCCTTAAATTTGAGGTGTTTCTTTAATATGCTCTTGCCTTGGTATGTACAGACTTAATTCAGTCTACTATGTCACCCATAAACTCAAAGTGATATCCTGAAAATATGACTATTCTCAATTCAATAAAGAATTTACCTGGCTCACTTCAATCCCCTGTTGAAATGCAGTGGCAATCATTAGTTGATTCTGGTGTTGATATTTCTTCACTACCTGATGAGGTGTTTGAAACGCTTCCAAAAGTTTGGGCTTGTTCCGATTTTGTGATGCAAGCTTGCGTTCGTTTCCCTGAGCTATTTCTGGAATTAGCTTTAAGTGGCGATTTATTAAAGTCTAAATCTGAACAAGGTTATAAAAATGCAATTGTTTCTGATTTAAAGCCGGGAGACGAAGAAGGTTTAAGTAAACAATTACGCTTATTTCGTCGTCGTGAAATGTTGCGTATTGTCTGGCGTGATATTGCTGACTGGGCAGAGTTAAAAGAAACAACGCGTGATCTTTCATTTATGGCAGAAGCCTGTATTGATACTGCTTTGTCTCATCTTTATTCATGGCAATGTGAAGAGCTGGGTACACCCGTTAATGATGAAGGCGTAGCACAACAACTTGTCGTTCTGGGAATGGGTAAGCTAGGTGCCTGGGAGTTGAATGTCTCTTCTGATATTGATTTGATTTTTGCTTTTCCTGAAGAAGGCAATGTAAAGGATGATCCTAAAGAGTTAACTAATTCAGAATTTTTTACGCGCTTAGGTAAAAAACTGATTCAGGCACTGGATCAACAAACGGCAGATGGTTTTGTTTTTCGCGTAGATATGCGTTTACGTCCCTTTGGTGCCGGTGGACCATTAGTTTCCAGCTTTAATAGTTTTGAAAATTATTACCTTGTTCATGGTCGTAGTTGGGAACGTTATGCAATGGTTAAAGTGCGTGTTGTTGCTGGTGACTATGAACAGGGAAACGAATTACTTTCCATGATACGACCCTTTGTTTATCGCCGTTACCTTGATTATGGGGCGTATGAATCATTGCGAGAATTAAAAGCAATGATCACGCAAGAAGTTAAACGTAAAGGCATGAGTCATAACGTTAAGCTAGGCGCAGGTGGTATTCGTGAAGTTGAATTTATTGCACAGGTTTTCCAGTTAATTCGTGGTGGACGTGATACTGATTTACAGGAACGTCGAGTGCTTGTTGTTTTAGATTATTTAGAACAAAAAAATCTGCTACCGGATTATGTTGTGACAGAATTAAAAGAGGCATATATTTTTTTACGTAATACCGAGCATCGGATTCAGGAATTTCAGGATCGGCAAACACACAACTTACCCGACAATGAAATTGGTCAAACGCGTTTAGCTCTGGGTATGGGCTTTGAAAGCTGGGATTCATTTTTAAATCAGTTAAACCAGCATCGTACAAATGTCGAAGCACATTTTGAACAGGTTTTTGTCGCGCCGCAAACCGAAGAAAGTAAGACATCAGTTGATCCAGAACAGCAATCTGAAATTCAGAGACTGGAAGCACTTTGGTACAACAAACTGGATGAAGAAGAAGCGTTTGCTTTGTTATCAGCAAAAGGTTTTAGTGATTGTGCCGCTGCATTTAAACAACTCAAAACATTACATAAAAGTCGCCAATACGCATCACTAAGCCGACAAGGGCAAACACGATTTGATCGTTTAATGCCGTTGTTATTAGGTGCATTGCAACAGGTTGAAAATGTCGATACGACATTTGATCGAATTTTGTCCTTACTGACGAATATCGCACGTCGCAGTGTTTATCTCGCTTTGTTATTAGAAAATCCGATGGTGTTATCGCAACTTATTAAATTGTGTTCGGCGAGCCCATGGATTGCGCGTTACCTGCAACAATTGCCTATCTTGTTAGATGAATTGATGGATCCGCGCAGTTTGTATTTACCTCCAGAAAAGGACGAGCTTGAAAAAGACATGCGTCACCGTCTATCACAACTTGATCTTGATGATGTTGAACAGGGCATGGATGCTTTACGTCACTTTAAACAATCCAATGTACTACGTGTTGCAGCGGCAGATATTGCGGATGCTTTGCCGCTAATGAAAGTCAGTGATCATTTATCCTGGATTGCAGAAGTGATATTGGATGAAGCGCTTGAGCAGGCATGGCGACACCTTGTATCACGACATGGGCGGCCAGTTTGTAAGGTAGAGCCGGGTGAGGGTAGCTTGTGTGATAAAGGCTTTGCCATTATTGGTTATGGCAAACTCGGTGGCATTGAGCTGGGTTATAGCTCGGATCTGGATATGGTCTTTTTGCATGGTAGCGAAAGTAATAATTTGATGACACTGGGGGATGAGGAGAAAGGTGAAAAACTGATTGCCGTCCCTGTATTTTTTGCTCGTTTAGGCCAGCGTATTATTCACTTATTGACCGCGCATACTTCGGCAGGTGTATGTTATGAAGCCGATATGCGCTTGCGGCCTGACGGGGCTTCCGGTTTATTAGTGACAAATCTTAAGTCATATCGAGATTACCAGCTGAAAAAAGCTTGGTTATGGGAGCATCAGGCGCTTGTTCGGGCACGGGTTGTGGCAGGTGATCCGCAAATTGCAGAACAGTTCGAAGTTATTCGTCGAGAAGTCCTTTCTCAACAGCGTGATCATGAAGTTTTACGTAAAGAAGTGCTGGATATGCGAATTCGCATGCGTAAAGAGCTTTCTAAAGAGAAAAAGGGCCAGTTTGACCTGAAACAGGGGGCTGGAGGTATCGTTGATATCGAATTTATGGTGCAATACGGGGTTCTGGCGTGGGCTTTTAAAAAACCCGATCTGTTAGAATATACCGACAATATCCGTCTGTTGGAGGCCTTGGCTTCAGCCGATTTAATGGCAAAATCGGATGTTGAGGTACTGAGTAATGCGTACCGGACTTTTCGGGCAAGATTGCATAAAATGGCACTTCAGGAACAACCTGGTTTGGTTGATATTGAAGAATATAGTGAATTATCAGCAGCTGTTCGGCGAATTTGGCTGGAATGGTTGGAAAATGAATAAAGATTGGAGATAGATTTATGTCGATGGCTGACCGTGATGGTGTAATTTGGTTAGACGGTGAGTTAGTGCCGTGGCGCGAAGCCAAGGTACATGTGCTGACACATACCCTGCATTATGGCACGGGTGTTTTCGAGGGCGTGCGTGCCTATCATGCTGAACAAGGCACAGCGATTTTTCGCCTTGAAGATCATACTGATCGCCTCTTTCGTTCGGCTCATATATTAGGAATGAATATTCCGTATGACAAAGAAACGTTAAACGAAGTTCA
>JAUVEN010000137.1 GCA_030594815.1 Gammaproteobacteria bacterium | reverse complement strand
GCATATTTTCTGAATGCCGGGTAAATTTTTGGTTAAGTATTTTACTTGTTGTTTTAGCGCTAAATAATATAGTCGTTTCAAACCATCGTGATGTATTTCTTGTGCCAGATTTTCATTATCAACAACAACAATTGAGACACTCTCGTCATCATCTTGCAGTGCAGGAAAACCCTTAATATTAAGACTATTCAGGGTCTTATTAATAACAGTCGGCAACTTGTCGAAGCTCCACTCGGTTAACCCTTTTTGTTCGATTCCCCATTTAATATTTTTACTGAATTGTTCAGATACTTCCTGGCTTAGTGATTCCTGTAATGCTTGTAAATTACGACCGTGAGCAATTTTTTTATTATGCTGGTCCCGAATATCAAAGTGCATAAAGAAATGGGCATCCAGACTATCAACTTGCCATGCGGCATCGGGAATTTCTATGCCCGTCATTCGGGTTAGTTGCTGACTTATAGAATAAATAAGTGGCGATGAACGATCGGTGATAGCATCAATACAGGCATCGGTAAATTGAGGTACAGGAACAAAATTTTTGCGTATATTCTTAGGTAGCGTTTTAATCAGTTGTGTTATTTTGTCGCGCAACAAAGCCGGTATTAACCACTCAAATTGAACCGGGTTAAGAGTATTGAGCAAAGTAAGAGGTAACGTTAAGGTAACCCCATCATCTTCACTGCTGGGATCAAAATGATAAGATAAAGGAAGTGAAGTTTTATTTACAACCAGCTGTTTTGGATACTGTTCTTCTGTAATATCGCCAGCACTGTGTTGCATAAGATATTCACGACTAAGAAATAGAGTTTTAGCACACTCTTTTTCTGCTTCTTTGCGCCAGCTATCAAATTTTTTACTATTATAAATCCCGGCTGGAATACATTCATCATAAAATTGGTAGACAACCTCATCATCTACCAGGACATCCTGACGTCGTGATTGATGTTCCAGTTTCTCTATGTCGGTAAATAACTTTTCATTGTGTTGGAAAAATGCCGCATGGCCGGAATATTCTCTATTAACAAAAGCACCTCTAATAAAAAGTTCACGAGAAAATTCGGGATCGATGGGGCCATAATTTATTTTTTTACGTGGGTTAATGACAAGGCCATATAAGGTCGACTTCTCATAAGCAGCAATTTGTGCAGGACGTTTTTCCCAATGTGCTTCAAAATAAGACTTTTTTATTAAATGATCGGCTTGTTTTTCCAGCCACAAAGGATCAATTTGCGCTACCGTTAATCCGTAGTGGCGTTGTGTCTCCAGCATTTCTGCTGCCATGATCCATAAAGGGCGTTTTTTTCGTAAGTTGGAGCCAGGGAATATGGCAAAGATATTATTTCTCGCTCCCTGATATTCACCATCTTCATTCTTTAAACCTGCATGGCTTAGAAGGCCAGTTAAAAGTGCCTGGTGAATAGCATCATAACCGGCAACGGTAGTATTAATTTTATATTTAACTTCATTACATTGATTAAGAAGTTGGCTATGTATGTCGCGCCACTCGAGCATACGTGTATAGGAAAGAAAACTGGCCTTACATAATTTGCGTAACTTGTTTTGCGAAAGGTGTTGACGTTGTTCCTGGTAAAAATTCCACAAGTTAAGATAAGCAATAAAATCCGATTTTTCATCTTTGAATTGTGAATGAGCCTGATCAGCTTGTTGCTGTTTATCCATTGGCCGTTCACGTGGGTCAGCAATGCTCAAGGCACTGACGATAATCAGAACTTCATTCAAACTGGAAAATTCATTAGCTGCAATAAGCATGCGGGCATAGCGTGGTTCAATAGGAAAACGCGATAAGATTTTGCCAATGTGTGTAATATTCTGTTTATTCATTGCCTGCAATTCATCAAGCAACTGGTAACCATCTTTAATTAAACGTGAATCAGGTTTATCTATAAAGGGGAATTTTTCAATATTACCAAGACGAATATTATGCATTTGCAATATAACACTGGCTAGATTGGTGCGTAGAATTTCAGGGTCGGTAAAAACCTGACGACTATCAAAATCATCTTCTGCGTATAAACGAATACAGATACCGTCACTGGTACGACCACAACGTCCTTTACGTTGATTGGCGCTGGCTTGTGATATTTTTTCAATAGGAAGTCGTTGCACTTTAGTACGATAACTATATCGGCTTATACGTGCGTAACCGGTATCAATGACATATTGGATGCCGGGAATGGTCAGGGATGTTTCTGCAACATTGGTGGCTAAAATAATTCTTCGATATGCGTGTGACTTAAAAACTTTTTGTTGCTCGGCATTACTGAGCCTTGAATAAAGAGGAATGATCTCTGTTTTATCCGGATGATGTTTACGCAAGGCTTCCGCTGCTTCGCGTATTTGTCGTTCACCACTGAGAAAAACAAGAATGTCTCCACTCGATTTCCCACTACTGGCTTCATGGCTTAATTCATCGACGGCATTAAGGATGGCTTGTTGTTGATCTTTTTTAGTCTCGTTCTCTTCATCACTATTTAACGGGCGATATCGAACTTCAACGGGGTAAGTTCGACCAGAGACTTCAATAATAGGTGCGTCTATAAAATGTTTAGCAAATCGTTCCGGGTCAATGGTTGCTGAGGTAATGATGATTTTTAAGTCCGGGCGTTTAGGTAGTAGTTGTTTTAAATAACCTAAAATAAAATCAATATTAAGACTGCGTTCATGAGCTTCATCAATGATGAGGGTGTCGTAATTTTGCAGGAAGGGATCGTTTTGTATTTCGGCCAATAAAATGCCATCCGTCATAACTTTTATATGGCTGTTTTTATTTGATTTATCCGAAAAACGAATTTTATAACCTACACTTGTCCCCAGTTCAGTGTTAAGTTCTTCAGCTATACGGCTGGCAACGCTACGAGCAGCAATACGGCGGGGCTGGGTGTGTCCAATCATGCCATAAGTGCCACGTCCCATTTTTAAACATAGTTTTGGTAATTGAGTTGTTTTACCTGAACCCGTTTCTCCGCAAAGAATAATAACCTGGTGCGCCTCTATGGCTTTGCATATATCTTCTTGCCTTTGATTGATCGGTAAGTTTTCCGGAAAGTCTGGAACAGGTTTAGTGGATGCGCGTGTTTCAGCCTGTTGAACAGACTGGGTTATTTGTTTTTTTAAGTTCTCTAATTGTTTTGTCGCATCTTTGTCATTAGAGAGTCTTTTAAGCTTTTTAGTGAATCGAAATCGATCAAACAACATGCATTGCTTAATAAGTAGGGCTAGTTGTTTGTCAATGTCATTCATGGGAGGGATTATATAGATTTAAAAGAGTGATTAGATATTATTAAGTTAAGTAGGTTGGTTCAAGGAACAAAGTGACGGAACCAACAAAGAATGATGGATCCGTCACTTTGTTCCTTGATCCATCCTACAGGGTTGAGATATCTTTTGATTTAAAACTGAATTGATTAATTATTTAAGGCTCTTCACCATAATCAATAGTGATTTCCTGATGCATTTCAATTTCTTCGACTGCATACAGTTCATATCCATCAAATTCTGCACATGGACTAGTGTTATGATTCAGATAACGTAAGGCATTTTTACCATCACGACCTATCCATTCTCCGTCTTCCTTTTCTGTCCATAAAACATGCATCCCGTTATCGTTCGTCTCGGGGCCTTCGTAGTCACCTAAATAGGTTCCTACTTTTATTACTGTGCAGGCAAAAAGCCCTTTGCCATGAATGTCTGAATCTTCAACATAAAAGTATTGCGCTTCTTTTTTTGTGAGTTTGATAGTCATAATATTGTGTTATTTATTTTTGAGGAAGATACCCATCCTAGAGGAGTTGTTGTTAGGTTTCAATAACAGCACGTAACTCTGAAATTTTTATTCTTTTATGCAATTCATTCAACCTTACACTTTATATATGTGACGGAACCCTTTGAATTAACATCAATTTTTATATTTCTCACTTAATTTAGCGTTGATTATTATGTTTTATTTTTACTTAAGTCAGTATTGTGATTGCCGATAACAAAGAGACAATGTCGAGACAAGATGATATTTCTGATGATGTTTATAAAGCGATGAATCGGTTTTGGGACTCAGCGGCCGATGTGGCTCTATCATGTCAGTTAGTTGCGCAACGTTTGCGTTTTCATGATCCAGATATGGCCTACATGCTTGGTTTTTTTCATAACGCGGGCATACCATTATTGATGCAACGCTTTGCAGATTATCCTGAAGTACTGGCTCATTCCTACCTGCTCGAAGGGCACCGTATTGTAGATACCGAGAATAAGCTCTATCAATCAAACCATGCGGTGGTAAGTTTTTATGCTGCACGATCCTGGAAACTACCGGGTATATTGTGTCGGGTTATTGCTGAGCATCACAGTGCCATAGATATTTTTACCGAGAAAGATAAAACTAATCCGGATGAAAAGTATCTTTTAGGGATATTGAAGCTGGGTGAACACCTGGCAGGCTTATCAAAAACAATTGGCAATAATGAAAGTGATCTTGAATGGCAACAAATAGAAGCGCCTGCGCTTGAGTACCTTGGTTTGAGCCAGTTTGATTACGACGATTTAGTTGTCTATGCCGCGGATAATGGTATAGGTGGTCAAACTTATTTTATGTAGAAATCATCGCACGGATAGCCAGACGTTAGATAACGGCGTTTACCCTTCATAATATTTAATGTGGGGCATGACAAAAACTTCTTCAAAAGTGCCCTGAGTGTTGTTGTAAACAACACGAGGAAATGCCCTTGGGTGCTCACTTACTTATTGCAAACTCGACAACTGCTCCTGCATTATTCTACCTTCGCCCGTCCATGGGCTCGTCCGCTTTTTCATCAGTTTTACCTGCATGGGCGCAGGTAAGGAGCGTGAGCAGGAGCGGAAGCTTTGCCTTGTTCTCTAACGTCTGGCTATCCGTGCAAAGATTTCAAATTCTAAAAAAAGGGAGCAAATGCTCCAATGCTGTTCACTTAAGCTCTTATGTTTATCCCCCCTCCCTCAGGGAGGGGGTTAGGGGGACGAGCCCATGGACGGGCGAAGATAGAACAATGCAGGAGCAATTGTCGAGGGGATAATTATAAATCACCCCTCCCCTTGAAGGGGAGGGAACAAATCACCATGATTTAGTAATCATTCAATATCTTAACTGAAAGGCATTAAGCCGTTGCTCCCTTTTTTATTAATGATGGTGATGACCATCTGGACCATGCACATGTCCATGTTC
>JAUVEN010000065.1 GCA_030594815.1 Gammaproteobacteria bacterium | reverse complement strand
GATGATTTAATTCAGGTCGGAATGATCGGCTTATTGGATGCTTCACAGCACTATGATGCCTCTCAAGGTGCAGCATTTACTACCTACGCTACCATTCGAATTCGTGGAGCCATGCTCGATGAGTTACGCCGTAATGATTGGGCGCCAAAATCAGTTCATAAAAAACACCGCGATTTAATGAAAGTTGTTTCAGCGATTGAAACAAAAACAGGACGTGAAGCAAAGCCAAAAGCGGTTGCGGCTGAAATGGGAATCACGCTTGATGAATATTTTGATTTAATACAGGAAACAAATACATGCCGAATCATTAACTTTGTTGATCTAGGTGTAGATGATGATTCGATAGGGGCTACGAGTAACGTCTCACCACTCAATCCAGTTGAAGGCATGCAAAAACAGCAGTTTCGTGAACAACTGGTTGCTGCCATTAATATATTACCAAAACGTGAAAAACTTATTGTTAGTTTGTATTACGATGAAGAACTTAACTTGCGTGAAATAGGAGAAGTCCTTGATGTTAGTGAGTCACGTGTCAGTCAATTATTAGGTCAGGCGCATTTACGTATGCGTAAATTTATTTCTGAAAAGTTTCCTCATATGGCCGAGTGATGATCTCAACACCACAAAAAAAGCCCGTAATCCAATAAGTATTACGAGCCTTTTTTAATTTATAGTTATATTATCTTAAGTCATCAATATACGCACTGAGATCAGTAGGCGTTAACGATGAATCCCAACTGGCAGCACTGTGTTTTAAAACGCGTTTTTTCCATTTTTTCATTCGTTTCCGATAAATTTGCGGATTCTTTTTGTCTGAGTTTAGTCTAATGACATTCATTGTTGCAATATTGATATTTTCAAATTCATCTTTATCAAAGCTGCGTTTGATACCCCGCTTAAGCTCTTCCTTCATATCACTGAAAATAAACATGATCTGAATACCCGCTTTTGTATTTTTTAAATAACCACTGCATAGCATCATGGCACCACTAATATCGGTGTATTTCGATCTTGTTTTATTAGCAGCAAATTTATCGAGTACTTTTGCAAAACCTAATCTTTGACTATTTGCTTGAGAAGGACGGTAGTCGAGAGTCAGTTTGCCTTTTAAGTTTTTCTCATCATAACTGTTGCTATCAATGGCGATTAAAAAAAGATTATCACCAGGAAGCAATTTTGGAACGATGCCGGCTTTGATTATTTTCGCCATGTTTTTCTTTTCTTTTGCATAGGTGCCAGAAATATCAGTAAGTGCACAAATTGCAGTTTCATACTGTTTATTATCTGAACATGATGACAACAATAGAGCACTGGCAATAATGAAACTGGTACAGAGTTTTTGTTTGTGTATCACGGTTATAATCCTCTGTTATGTTTTATTTTTAATTAGGGTTGCGATTTGAGCCGGAACAATAATATACGCATCATAAATATGAAGAAACGTTTTCATTATGGTGCTAATTAAATGACCAATCATACCGATTAAATAGCCAACTAATAAAATAATCAGTATTAACAGTTTGTTAAGTACGTGTTGGCCACTTTCGATTAACATTTCTAAAGGTACTGCCACCATGGCTAAAATCCACGGTAAGACAAAACCTAATGTGGCTTGACCAATAACAGTGATATTAGAATCATTTTTGGATGCACTTGCTGCAGCTTTACCTGCTAATGCTTGTGTTGTGGCTGCATTGGTTTCAGCAATATGTTCACGGAGTACAGCCAGTGCCGCTTCAACAGAAGCAAGAAAGAAAATTCCAAGGAGAGAAGCATACAAAAGAATACGTCGTTTACCGAGAGTCATACTACTAATTTGAGGAAAAATATTGGTAATACCAAGGGATTCCATTAAAAAGATACCCAATACTATTTCAAGCATAACGATGACTAAAGCGGATACGTCGGAGACTTGTAGCCCAAGAACACGTGAACCAGCTGGTACGAGCTCTGACATAGGCAAGGCAATAAGGTTGAAGTTAATAAAGGCACCAAAACCAGCGATAACAATAACTAAAGTTGAAAATATGAATAGCTTGGTTGATTTTGATGAGAGCATATCAATAGAGTCAGCACCGCCATGTCGAATACTATCGTACTCAGACATGTACTTTTGTATTTTTTGACTGGTTTCTATAGCGAGAGCCACCTTAGTGTCAACCGTGTTCATTACTTTCAGAATTTTTTTCCAGATTGGAGCCAAGCCGTTTAAAATTTTGTGTCGTTTTGTTGATATTTTACGCAGTTCTGCTAAAGCCGCTTTATCGCCATCAATAGCTGTTTTCTGTAATTCTTTAAGCATTTTTTCAACGACTCTGTCACCATTAGCGATACCTTGCATTTTTGTTATCGATTCGACGGTCTCACTCCAGCCTGGCGCTTTAGGAACTGCTTGTCCACATTCTTTAAAGTC
The DNA here is from genome assembly GCA_030594815.1 of Gammaproteobacteria bacterium. Classification (GTDB taxonomy): domain Bacteria; phylum Pseudomonadota; class Gammaproteobacteria; order UBA6429; family Thiohalophilaceae; genus JAGLTQ01. The sequence goes on along the minus strand of JAUVEN010000065.1, from coordinate 13,625 downwards.
GGCTGAGATGTTTGCAATGTTCTCATCAAGCACAAGATGTAGCTTAGGATAATCGGCAAGGTGTTTGGTGTAACCCACTTCAACACGTTTAAATTCATGGGCTATTTTCTGTTCACAATCCGCTATACTTGATTCGAGTAAAACTTTTTTATTCTTTTCTCGCATCTTACTGACCAGAGAGTTTATCCAGTTTGAGATTTTAGTCATACCACCAGCAATTCCTTCGTCCAGGCTTTGTAGTGCTAAATGCATTGGTGTGCGAGCCAAAAATAAGAAAATCATACTAGAGACAACGAGTACTGCTACTGAGAGGAAGGGCATTTCAGGCCAAATGTAATAATCGCTCATCGGTTATTCCTTAAGTTAATTGTTTATTCATACATTCTTTCTTTTGCTATTATTTTATAGAAAGTAATGTTGGTGTTTGTTTTTATAGTGAGCCTTAGAATCTAGCTGTAAAGGTAGAAAATTTAATAGTAATTTTATACTCATATTATATTAGCGTGTATATTGTCATAAAAATGTTAATCATGTCACTAATTAAGACATAGGATAAATTTAATATTTTCGTATTTAGGAAAAAGCGTTACGAAAAGGTTATAAGCGTGATATTCCATTATCACTGAGTAGTTATTCGGTTGTTGCATTGAATGTAACTAAATTACGTTCGGCTAATATTGATCCGAAAGAGTATCTGGACAGGCTGGAGGAAACATGACTGCTAAAAGTTGAGTCTGGCGGGGGAGAATGGCGTGTAATCAATGATATGTCGCGTCTGGAGAAAATCCTACAGAGAAAGTAACAGTTTTTAACAATCTCAAAAGTGTATAATCAACAAAGCCTGATAATATCAGGCTTTGTTGTTTTTGCAGTATTGACCTTATATTAAAGAATAATGAATCATATGCCGACATATTGAATGAGACTGTATAATATTAGGTTTAGTGATATTTAAAAGGACACAAGGCTTGAGTCATACTTTAGAACAAACTCGAAACAAAGAACCCATGTGGTTCTTTGAAAGAAATTATAGTTATTTTAGAGCTATATTCCCCGAGATTATAGAACTATCTTCAGGTATATTGGTTTATCGAGATAATCTCAAAGTGGTAAAAATTCAGTGTTTGGAAGTGAGCAGATACACAACCTTAATTTCACTTAGTCTCACTTTTATCGAATGCCCTCAAATTCCCCCTGTTAAAATGACCGTTCGCCTTTATCATGACGCAGAAGTTGCCGACGTTATAACGTACCAAAATATTACACGTTTAATTGCACCGTATTTCTCTGCACAAAAAGATACAGATCAAGATCACAAGCGACAAGCAAATATTTTATTGTATGAGTTGTTGTCAGGTTGTGTAAAAAGATGCTCAATGGAAACAGCGTAATCGATACAAAGGATGTTTTTTAAATGAAATTAAAAATAAATAATTATTTTAAATATATAGCCTTACCTGTATTTATTTTATTTTCTTCCCAAAGTGTCGCTGTCACGATAAGTGATGGAATAGAGGCTATCAAAAATGACGACAATGCCGGGGCAGTAAAAATTTGGTCAGCGCTTGCCAGCTCAGGAAATACTATTGCTCAGTATAATCTGGCAACACATTATACATCCGGTAATGGTGTAAAAAAGAATCAAAAAGAAGCTGATAAATGGTTAAAAGGAGCAACTCGTTCCGGCCTTATTCAAGCCTATTTACATTTGAATAGTAAGGCTGTGATGCCGGCAAATGGTATGACACTTAGTTTTAATATTGATCCAGAAGTATGGTTGCAGAAACAAGCAGGGAATCAATACACAATACAAATTGCGAGCAGTCGAAATAAAAAGTCTATTGTAAAAGCTTATAAAGATAATAACTTCAAAGGAGAAGGGGGATATTATCATTATGCTCGAGATGGTATTGATCGTTATGGATTGATTTATGGCACATTTAAAACAGTCGCTGCTGCCAATAAAGCCATAACACAGCTACCAAAAAATTTGCGTAAAAAAACGCCCTGGGTTCGTAAAATAAAGTCACTGCAAAATATTAGTAAATAATTATTCTTGCCTATCTGTTAAGGTTGTCTAATTTTCCCCCTTACACTTTTGTATCTAACATGCTTACTTTATAATTAAGAAAACATCGGTCATTGCGAGTTGAGCAAAGCGAAACGTGGCAATCTCTTCGTTTTATAGCATTTATTGATGTGTTAAACTTCACAAAATTAAAATTACTTATTCAATTACTGAACTTAAGAGTGCAGTGGTTGACCAATATACCTCCTAGTAAGATCATTACGTTTTTAATATCAGGAAAAATTTAAATGAATAAAATTGTAACAGTATTAATCAGTTCACTTGTCTTTTTAATGCCGGTTGCCGGATCGGCAAGTGAGCTAAAGGATGAAGTCAGACAAATCCTAAAAAATAATCCATCAATTCTCATTGAGGTGATTAATGAAAACCCCGCTATTTTTATCGAAGCACTGCAAAATGCGAGTAGAAAAGCTCAAGTATTAGATGCCGCTCAAAGAGAAAAGGCTGAAAAAAGAAAGTTTGATGCTGCTTTTGCAAATCCTTTAAAGCCCGTAATCCGTAAAGATGAAGCGATCCGTGGAACCCGTAATGCACCGATCACCATTGTTGAATACTCTGATTTTCAGTGCCCATATTGTGTCAGAGGCAATCAGACAGTAGAGGCTTTAATGAAAAAATATAAAGGCAAGATACAATTTGTTTACAAACATCTGCCTTTAAGTTTTCATAGCGAAGCGAAAAATACCGCGAGATACTATGAAGCAATTCGCATGCAAAGCAATAAACTGGCATTCAGGTTCCATGACATTATTTTTGCCGATATTAAAAAATTACGCGGTGGTGAAAAAGCACTTAAGTTGCTTGCAAAAAAAGCAGGCGTGAACATGAAAAAGTTAAAACAAACGCTAAAGAATAAAATGGATGTTATTAATGCCAGGATTCAAGAAGATATAGACGAAGCCAGTAAATTTGATTTTCAGGGGACCCCCGGCTTCCTGGTAAATGGAATACCTGTAAAAGGTGCTTATCCTCTTGAACACTTTGATGGAATTATTGAACAGCTACAAAAAAGAAAATTGATATCACTTTAATATAATCTCATCCTCTTAAGTGTAAGGCTGTGACGTTAATGTAACGGCATTACACAAAAAAGCCGTGTTGATCAGTTAAGAGCATAAAAATTAATTCCCTCCCCTTCAAGGGGAGGGCTAGGGTGGGGTGATTTATAATGATCCCCTCCCCCTAGCCCCCTCCCTGAGGGAGGGGGAATAAAACCAAGTCCTTAACTGATCAACATTAGTCGTGAGACGGCTTTTTTATTGTTTGGTGGTGCGGCGGGAACAGAAAAGTCATCGTAACATGTTGATTATTAAATAATATAATGTGTTTCTAGGTTTATTGTTACGCCAAAGTTACCGTGTTTAAGCTGGGTTATCTACTCGTTTTACCCTGAATAGGGTGATGTTTTCTCAAATATGCTTTTATTAGTCTCTTATCCCCCCACCTTAGCTACTTTTGGCTAAATAGTTACCAATTGCTTGAAATACTTACAAAAACTCTTTTTAAATTAGATGTTATTTCTATTTTAGTCATGCCTTTCATATATGATATATGGACAAGCATATAGTTAAAAACGCATATTATTATAAAAATAATAAATAGTAGGGATAGTACTGAATGACCCAATCAACAAACAACCTGGCCGCCTATTGCTGGTCTATCGCCGATTTATTGCGTGGTGATTTCAAACAAAGCCAGTATGGCAGAATCATTTTACCGTTTACTTTATTACGTCGTCTTGAAGGTGTGCTGGAAAAGAGTAAGGAAAAGGTTCTGGCGGAATACAAAAAAGTCCAGAAAATGAAATTACCAGAAGAAGCAGAGGAAAAATTGCTAATTCGTGCTACAGGAGCGCGTGTCGCAGATCGATTGTCATTTTATAACACTTCTAAAATGGATCTATCCAAACTCGGTGAGTCCGATATTAAAGATAATCTTGAATCTTATATCCAGGGTTTTTCTAAAGACGCGCGTGAAATCTTTGAACACTTCAAATTCGCTGAATTTATCGGCCAACTTAATGATGCCAACCTATTATATAAAGTTGTTCAAAAAGTCAGAGCGACAGACCTAAGCCCCAAGGCTGTCTCTAACCATGACATGGGTTTGGTGTTTGAAGAACTCATTCGCCGTTTTGCTGAAAGCTCAAATGAAACTGCCGGTGAACATTTTACACCCCGCGATATTGTACGCCTCACAACCTCACTGGTGTTTTTAGAAGATGATGATGTCTTAACGGGTGAAGGTATTATTCGAACCATCTATGATCCCACCGCAGGGACAGGTGGTTTTCTTTCATCGAGTATGGAATATGTGAATGAATTAAATTCACAAGCGGTTATAAAAGCCTTTGGGCAAGAATTAAACCCTGAGTCATACGCCATCTGTAAAGCCGATATGCTCATCAAAGGGCAGGAAGTGAGTAACATTAAATTGGGTAATACCTTATCCAATGACCAACTCTATGCCGACAAATTTGATTACATGCTATCTAATCCTCCCTTTGGTGTAGATTGGAAAAAGATTGAATCAGATATTAAAGACGAACATTCCCTTAAAGGTTTTGATGGTCGTTTTGGCCCAGGCTTACCACGAGTGTCAGATGGTTCATTGTTATTTCTGATGCACCTTATTAGCAAACTCAGACCAAATGAAGGTGACGTACAGGGACGTACTAATGTCGCGGGAGGCACGAAGCCGGGAGCGACTGGCGGACGTATAGGTATTATCTTAAACGGTTCCCCCTTGTTTACTGGTGGAGCAGGTTCAGGTGAATCTGAAATCCGTCGTTATATTTTAGAAGCCGATTTACTAGAAGCTATTATCGCCTTACCGACGGATATGTTTTATAACACCGGCATTGCAACTTATGTTTGGGTGTTATCAAATAAAAAACCCAAAGAGCGTAAAGGTAAAGTCCAACTCATTAATGGTGTAAACCTATACGGCAAAATGCGTAAGTCATTAGGTTCAAAACGTAATGTTATGGATGAGAGTGATATTGCAACGATTACACGCAGCTTTGGTGATTTTGAAGTGGTTGATGCCCGTGAGTTAGATAAACCGGCAGAACAAAAAAGTAATCGTGGTCGTCAGTCTGCTAGTCCAAAAGTAGAAGCCCCCAAAACCTTCGCCAGCAAAATTTTTGATACTCATGAATTTGGATACCGTCGTATTACAATTGAACGGCCATTAAGAGAATCCTACCAGTTCAGTGATGAACGTATTGAAGAATTACGTTTTTCACCTAAGCCATTAAACGCAGTAATGAAGTGGGCATATGAGCATTATGCAGAACACTGGAGTGATGATGTTGATTGCTCTAGTTACGGTAATTTAAAAGAACACGAAGAAGCCATTCGCAAACACATAAAAACGCACTTCAGCGAACTCAAAGAAGCAAAGGTTAAAGACTTGCTCAAAACACAAACATGGTTAGAGCAAAAAACAATCCTGCTTAAAGCCAAACAACTGCAACAGGTTATTGGTACAGAACAGCATGATGATATGAATGTGTATGAAGGTGCCATTAAAACCGCCTGTAAAAAACAAAACATAACATTAGAAACTAAAGAGAAAAAACAAATCACCTCAGCGGTAAGTTGGAAAAATCCTGATGCTGAAAAAGTGATTCGCCGCTCCTCGGCATCCATGCCGCCGCTGCATACCGGTCATCCTGACCATAAGAAAATCGATTTATCAATTTATGGTATACATAAAATAGATGGAATGTTTGTAGAGTATAAGGCAGATGGCGACTTACGTGACAATGAAAACGTTGCGCTTGATCCATCCAAAACAGTAAATGAAATCAATGAAGCTTACTTTGCAAAAGAAGTTTCACCGCATGTGCCTGATGCATGGATAGATGCCAGTAAGAAAGATACTAAAGATCAGGAGATTGGTCTTGTGGGTTATGAAATACCGTTTAACCGTCATTTTTATGTCTACCAGCCACCAAGGGATTTAGTAGAGATAGATGAAGATTTGGATAAGGTGAGTGGTGAGATTATGAAACTGCTGCAAGAGGTGCACTCCTGATGGTCTTTTTCCGCGATTGCGGCGTTGTGGCTGTACTCGCTCAGTCACGTATTAAATATACGCTCCCTCCCTGCGTGCAGCCACGCCTTGCACTCACGAAAAAATCCTCAACAGGAGAATGTTGGTGAGTAAGTATCAGGCATATCCTGAATATAAGAATTCTGGGGTTGAATGGCTAGAGAATATTCCAGTTTCATGGAATGTGTTGCCAATTAAACGGTTGTCAAAAATATTTAATGGTTCAACACCTAAGTCTGGAGAAAAATTGTATTGGGATGGCGATATAGCATGGATTACACCTGCAGATCTTGGTAAGAGTACTACACCATATATTGCTATAGGATCTAAAAGTATCACTGAAGAAGGTTATAAATCCTGTGGGACATCTTTAGTACCAAAAAATTCTATTATATTATCTTCAAGAGCACCGATTGGTACTCTTGGTATTGCTTTAAATCAGTTATGTACCAATCAAGGATGTAAGTCTTTAGTTGTGAAAAAGAGATTTATTCCAAAATTTATTTACTATGTTTTGTTAAGTAGCTCTGCACAACTAAACCTATTAGGTAGAGGTACAACTTTTCTTGAGCTTTCTTCAGAAGAATTAGCTTCCTATAAAGTCGGTACACCAACTGAGAATGAGCAAGAAAAAATCGCCAACTTCCTCGACCACGAAACCGCTAAAATCGATACCCTAATCGAAAAACAACAACAGCTCATCAAACTACTAAAAGAAAAACGCCAAGCTGTCATAAGCCATGCCGTGACCAAAGGCCTAAACCCCAATGCTCCCATGCGTGATTCAGGTATTGAGTGGTTAGGTGAAGTACCAATTCATTGGTCTGTAGTACCAATCAAAAGAATTTGTGAAGTTAAAGATGGGACGCACGATACTCCCAAGTATGTAGATCGAACTGATGAATCGCTTCCATTAATAACTTCAAAAGACTTTAATGGAGATTCAATATCTTTTGATAATGTTAAATATATTTCTATAGAAGATCATGCTGAGATAATAAAACGTTCTAATACTGAAGTTGGTGATATTCTTATGTCTATGATTGGCGGAAACATTGGTAAAGCTCTTATTGTAAGAGAAACTGCTGAATTTTCTATTAAGAATGTGGCTTTATTTAAGACAGTTAATAATGAAAAATTAGCAAAATATATATTACTCTATTTACAGAGTGGACTTTTAGATGTGCAAATCTCATTGTTGAGTCGTGGTGGTGCACAAGGTTTTTTATCTTTAGGTGATCTTAGAAATCTTGTTTTCTTTAAGCTACCTGAAAATGAGTTAAATGATATTATTGAGTTCCTGAGTAAACGTGCTATCAAGTATGATAATTTAATTAAGAAAGCAGTGTCAGCTATTAAAATAATACAAGAACGCCGCACAGCATTAATCTCTGCAGCCGTCACCGGAAAAATCGACGTACGGAAATGGCAAGCTCCAGAACCTTCTAATAAAAATAACAAGGAAGTAGCCGCATGAATATCACACCAGAGCAGATCGATATTTGGCGCAGTGTTCATTCTGAGACTCAGAACTTGGAATTCAAAGAGGCGAAGATTCAATTCGATAATAAGAAGCTCTATAAATATTGTGTTGCTATTGCTAATGAAGGTGGCGGGTATCTTTTATTGGGCATTGCCGATGAGCCACCGAGAACAGTTGTTGGATCTCAAGCCTTTAATGACCCCGTTGCTATGACGGCTAAGCTTTTCAATGCAGTTGGTTTTCGAGTAGACATTGAAGAAGTTCAGCATCCAGATGGTAGGGTTGTTGTTTTTCATATTCCTTCTCGGTCTAAAGGAACAGCCTATCATTACGAAGGTTCTTATCTTATGCGTTCGGGTGAAGAACTGGTGCCGATGAGTGAAGATCAACTTAGAAAAATATTTGCTGAGGGCCAACCTGATTGGCTAGAGGATAGTGCGAAGCAAGATTTGAGCGGTCAGGACGTTATCCAATTGCTTGACACTCAGTCATTTTTTGAATTGTTGGATCTCCCTTATCCAACAGATCAAGTGGGCGTATTACAACGCCTGGAATTAGAAAAGCTGATTCGAACTATTAATGGGGGTTATGAAATTCTGAATATTGCAGCCGTACTTTTGGCGAAAAATATGAAGGATTTTGAAGGCGTGAAACGCAAGGCGGCGCGTGTTGTGGTTTATGCAGGTGATTCCAAGTTGAATACGGAATCTGACCTTACGGGTGAAAAGGGTTATGCGGTTGGTTTTAAAGGGCTGGTGCAATATGTGATGGGAAAACTACCCCAAAATGAAGTGATTGAAGATGCTATTCGTAAAGCCGTGAAGCTTGTTCCTGAAGTTGTTATTCGTGAATTGTTGGCAAATGCACTGATACATCAGGACTTTGAGCTTACTGGAACGAGCCCGATTGTTGAGGTGTATGCTGATCGTGTTGAAATATCAAACCCGGGTGAACCCATTGTTCCTGTAGAGCGTTTTATTGATGGTTATCAGTCTCGGAATGAGCGGTTAGCTGACCTTATGCGCCGATTTGGTATCTGTGAAGAGAAGAGCAGTGGCGTTGATCGGGTTATTGAGACGGTAGAGATACTTCAGTTACCCGCACCAGATTTTCTGGTGGAGTTTCAAAGGATGGTTGTTGTTATTTATGGACCGCGGGATTTCAAAGCGATGGATCGCAGTGATCGTGTTCGTGCTTGTCAGCAACATTGCGTTTTACAATATGTACTGAGGAAAAAGATGACTAATCAAACCTTGAGAGAGCGTTTTGGGCTCTCGGAGCGGAGTGGTAATACAATTTCTCAGATCATTTCTGCGGCGGTCGAACAGGGGCTGGTTAAAAATGATCCTAGTGCGCCAGATTCTAAAAAATTCGCACGATACATACCAAATTGGGCTTAGTTTTATTTCATTGTAAATTGGATTTATGTGGGAATTTATTATAAGTGCTTGATATTATTGTTTTTTCTTATTTCATCGCAACCGGAAGCAGGCATTTTTTAGAGGTGGACAAAAATGACGGAGATGGTAAAAGGTGAGTTGGTTGTATTTTAATCACTGTCACATTGCGTTATAAAAATAATAATGGAAAAACATTATGAGTAGTAAATCGGCTGAGTTAACTTTTCAAAACGATATGATCAGGCAACTGATGGCGAATGGTTGGTTATTGGGTAAACCCGAAAACTATAACCGTGAACTGGCTTTATATTCAGAAGATTTACTGGGCTTTGTAAAAGACACTCAAGATGAACAATGGCAAAAGTTCTGTAAGCTTTACCCAAATGATACCGATAAGAAGTTCCTGGAACGTGTTGCGACTCAATTAAATAAAGCTGATCCCAATGCTGCAAATAAGGATATGCGTACCTTTGGTACATTAGGTGTGTTGCGTCATGAATTGCGTGATCGTGGTACACGTTTTAGTTTGTGCCAGTTTAAACCTGAACATGATTTAAACCCTGATACCTTAGCGCGATATAAGAAAAATCGGTTTCGAGTTGTGCCTGAGTTGGTTTATTCACCCTGGGCATCTCCCTCATCTCAGTCTTCTCCCTCACCCCAACCCTCTCCCGAAAGGGGAGAGGGGGCTAAAACAGCAAAAGCATGGCGTATCGAATTAGTTTTATTTGTAAATGGCTTACCGATAGCTACTTTAGAATTAAAGTCTGAATTTAAACAGGCAGTTCAAAATGCCATAAAACAATATAAAACCACACGCCCACCAATTGATCCAATTACTAAAAAACCTGAACCCTTATTAACCTTTAAACGAGGTGCGCTGGTGCACTTTGCTGTTAGTCAGTTTGAAGTTTATATGACGACTCACTTGGAAGGTGATAAAACGTTCTTTTTACCGTTTAATAAAGGCACTAAAGAAGGTGGTGCAGGTAATGATGTACCAGAAGATATAAATCAATACGCCACTGACTATTTATGGAATGAAGTATTACTACCCGATAACCTGTTAAATATACTTGCTCGTTTTGTTCATTTACAGATAGAAGAAAAAGAAGACTGGGAAGGACGCAAGTATAAAAAAGAGACGTTAATTTTCCCCCGTTATCATCAATGGGATGTGGTTAATAAATTAGTTAACGATGCTCACATTAATGGTGCAGGGCATAAATACTTAATTCAACACAGTGCGGGGTCGGGTAAATCCAACTCAATTGCCTGGACGGCACATCACTTATCATCACTCTATGATGATAAAGGCAATAAACAATTTGATTCCGTCATTATCGTAACTGATAGAACGGTATTGGATGATCAGTTACAAGATACTATCTCCCAGTTTGAACATACCGATGGTGTGGTGGGACGAATTAATAGAAATGAAGGTGATGGCTCTAAGTCAGAGAAGTTAGCAACCGCCTTAGAAAACTCACAACCTATTATTATTGTAACAATTCAAACCTTTCCTTTTGTATTAAAAGCCATTGAGAATAGCGTTAATTTAAAAGAACGGCATTATGCTGTTATTGCCGATGAAGCACACTCTTCACAAACAGGCTCTACTGCACGTCAATTAAAAGAAGTGTTAATGATTGATAGAGAGTCAGTTAATGGCGGATTAGATGAACAGGAACTTGGTACTGAAGATATTTTAGATGCCGCTGTCGCTTCGCGTCGTGCTTCATCCAATTTAAGTTATTTTGCCTTTACTGCAACGCCAAAAACAAAAACACTGGAATTGTTTGGTCGATTACCTAAGCCAGACGAAGCCCCATCTAAAACCAATAAACCAGAAGCCTACCATGTGTACAGCATGCGACAGGCAATAGAAGAAGGTTTTATTCTCGATGTGTTAAAGAACTACACTAATTATAAAGTCGCTTATAACCTGGCGATGAAGATTCAGGGAGCCGATGAAGAAGTTGAGAGTAAAAAAGCCAGGGTTAAGCTTAATCAATGGGTTCGCCTGCATGACTACAATATTGCGCAAAAGGTCCAGGTCATTGTTGAGCATTTTAAAAACAACGTGTTAGGGCTTCTAGGTGGACAAGCAAAAGCAATGGTCGTGACCAGCTCACGTAAAGAAGCAGTACGTTTTAAAATTGGGTTTGATAAATACATTGCAGAGAAAGGCTATCAAAAGATATTTGCCATGGTGGCCTTTTCGGGTGAGGTTGAGTTTAACGAAAATGATCCAAATGTAGAGAATCTACTAGGGGAAAAGTTTACTGAGATAAATATGAATCCGAATCTTAAAGGACGTGATATGCGTAAAGCCTTTGATTCAGATGATTATCAGGTAATGATTGTTGCCAATAAATTTCAAACGGGGTTTGACCAACCTAAATTATGTGCGATGTATGTTGATAAAAAACTCGGTGGTGTTGAATGTGTACAAACACTATCACGTTTAAATCGAACTTATCCCTCTAAAGCAGTAACGGGTACATTTGTACTAGACTTCTTTAACGAACCAGAAGAAATTCTGGCTGCATTCCAGCCGTACTATCAAACCGCAGAATTAGATGATGTTTCCGACCCTAATTTAATTTTTGATTTATTCGATAAATTAAACAAGGAAGGTATTTTCACATGGAATGAGGTTGAACAGTTTTGTGATGCCTTTTTTGTAAAAAACAAAAGTAACGCGGCTATTTCCAATATATGTAAACCAGCAGTAGAGCGATGGAAGAAACGCTATAAATTGGCGGTTGATGCATATAAACAAGCAAAAGAAATGTATGAGCGTACTAAAAAAACAGACGATACAGTATTAATTACAAATGCAGAGAATAGTCTAAAAGAATGTAAAGCAGCAAAAGATACTCTGGAGATATTCAAAAAAGATTTAGGCACGTTTGTCCGTTTCTATGAATTCATGTCACAGATTGTTGATTATGATGATACGAACTTAGAAAGACTAAGTTTGTACGCAAGAAACCTTCGGCCAATGCTAAGAGAATCAATAATCTATGATGATGAAATAGACCTGGATAATGTTGTTTTACATCAATATCGTGTTTCAAAAATTCGACAACAAGACTTACAGCTTAAAGCAGGTTCAGGTGATTACTTAACCCCCGGCGAAGCTCTGGGTTCTGGGACGGGAAAAGATATTAAAGAAGAGTTCTTGTCACACATTATCAGCAAGCTGAATGAAATATTTATTACCGATAATCTAACAGATAAGGATTTAGTCAATTACGCACACACTATTAGAGATAAAGTTCGTGAAAATGAATTGGTTATGAAACAAATTGAAAACAACAGCTCTGAACAAGCGATGCTAGGTGATTTCGGGAAAGCTGTAGATGATGCTGTAATGGATAGTAGTGAAGCCCATCAAGAACAAATGATGCAGTTATTATCGAACCCCGATAAAGCTAAAGGGTTTGCAAAAGTGGTGTTTGATTTGTTGAAGTTAGCTCAATAAGTACTTATTTGTGCGTGTGTTTTATTTTATTCTGAGAGTAAGTATCTAACGGAAGGCAAAAAAGGTTGCTCCTAACGACCGAAATAAAAAGGTGCCGGATAAAATTCTAACATCCATATTAGTTAATTCCTGAAAAAGAAAAAGGTTCTGGTAAGAATACCAGAACCTTTTATTTGGTGGAGGCGGCGGGACAGCTGTTCCTGAATTTTCATCCAAGGCTGGACTATTCCTTCACCTGTAGCCTATGACATGTGTCATGCAATTACAGGGGAGAGCGTTTTTGGATCGAAATCCAACCTAGTATTCCGTTTCTCAATAAATGAGTTTTAGGAACCTATAAGTCTCTAGCCGGCTTACTGGTTTCCCATTCACCGGACGGCGTTAGCATAGGATCTCTCCCGCAGCGTTCACCGTATGAGCTCTCTTTTTCCTATAGGGATCACTCCCTATGGCAACCATTTTACTAATCGAACCCGCGTCCGCAAATTCTCCGCTATCAGCTCTACATGCTTATTCTGTCTTTAAATTTAACCGGTTGCTGCCCGACAGGCAGGGATCACAAACGGCTGTTCTGGTAAGTTTTAGCGGATCCGTCCCAGACGTACTTTTCTCGCGATCTTATGTTAGTGACCCCTGGGATCTGGAAGCATAAGCACTTGCCAGGCAGAGGGCTTTTAAAACTGGGTATTAAGCAGCTAAAGCGTAGTTGTCGTCGTTGGCAACTATAAGTGTTACAGCTAGTTTTACGAGCTAATCTGTCACTCGGCATGCACCTTAAGTTTCGTAATCCACGTCGAAGCCGTGTCGCCCCCCAAGTTTGGAACAAGTATAGAACAATATAATAAGTTGTTCTTTCGTCAGTATATCAGAATTGACTGATATATTTTAATTTAATATGTGGGGTAATTTGAGTTATTTCAATGTTTGAATTTAATAATATTGTGTTGTTTCAGGTAACAATTTTCAAAATCTTCAGCATTAACAGGTTTACTGAAAAGATAACCCAGAGCATAATCACATTTATTGTTATGTAAAAAAGCCAGTTGTTCGGCTGTTTCTATTCCTTCTGCGATGACACTTAGATTTAGTGTATGAGCCAGTGCT
>JAUVEN010000082.1 GCA_030594815.1 Gammaproteobacteria bacterium | reverse complement strand
TGGTTCCCTATTATTTTATCTATTTCAGTTGTCTTGTTTGCCTTTAGTACAATGATCGCGTGGTCATATTATGGAGAACGTTGCTGGACGTACATGTTTGGTGAAAGCTCAACAATGGCTTATCGTATTATTTTTGTGATGTTCGTCGTGGTTGGTTCAGTAACAAGTGCAAGTAATATTCTTGATTTTAGTGACCTACTGATACTGGGTATGGCCCTGCCTAATTTCATTGGTTTATATATATTACATGGCAAAGTGAGAGAAGCTTTAGCAAGTTATTTATCGAAACTCAAAAGTGGTGAGTTAGATCGCGAAGTGCAATGAGCGAAAGAACTCTAAAAGCGAATTTCAATAAAGGCGAAGTTCAACAACAGTGATGCTACAAAAAAATATAAGTAATAATTTATACTGTTGTGACATTTAAATAAGGATTGCAAGAATGAGGCATGAATGGTCAAGTCGATTGACCTTTATACTAGCCGCGGTAGGTTCTGCTGTAGGCTTGGGAAACATCTGGAAGTTCCCTTACATCACTGGTGAATATGGTGGCGGTGTATTTATTCTTGCCTATCTGTTTTGTATTTGCTTAATTGGTGTTCCAATTATGCTGGCAGAAATTGGTTTAGGCCGACGTGGAAAACACAGTCCTGTTAATACCATGCTTCAATTATCACGCGAAGCAGGCGCTCATCCTGCCTGGAGTTTATTGGGTTGGAGTGGAATGGCTGCCGGTTGTTTAATCCTTTCTTACTATAGTGTCATTGCTGGTGAAGTCATGGCATACAGCTTTCGTGCAAGTTCCGGCATGTTCAATCAACAAACGGCTGATGGAATAAAAGGCATATACACCTCTCTGGTTTCAGAACCCGAAAAGTTGCTTGCCTGGCATACAATATTTATGAGCTTAACCGTACTTTCGGTGGCAAAAGGAGTAAGGGATGGACTCGAAAAAACGGTGGTCTTTTTAATGCCTGCTCTTTTTGTCTTACTCATATTATTGGTCATTTATGCAGTGAATTCAGGTGGTTTTGATCAAGCAGTAGACTTTATGTTTACACCTGATCCGGATAAATTCTTTTATGCACGAAATGATATTGGACATTATTTAATGGATGCCCAAGGTGACAAAATATTTACCTGGAAACCCATGATGGTTGCAATGGGTCATGCTTTCTTCACTTTGAGTTTAGGTATGGGTGCAATCATGATGTATGGTTCATATCTAAACCCTCATGTATCAATCGGACAAATGACATTAATTATTGTTAGTCTCGATACGCTTGTTGCTATATTGGCAGGCTTAGCAATTTTTCCTTTAGTGTTTGCCAATGGACTTGACCCTGCTGCAGGCCCTGGATTAATTTTTGAAACTTTGCCTTTAGCGTTTGGCAATATGACAGGTGGAGCATTAATAGGAACACTTTTTTTTATATTACTTTTCTTTGCTGCATTAAGCTCCGCTATTTCATTAATAGAGCCTTCTGTTGCCTGGTTAATTGAAAGTAAAGGTGTACGCCGTATTAAAGCAACCGTTTGGGTGGGCACCATAGTTTGGTTTATTGGTATTGGATCCATCTTTGCTTTCTCGGGAACAAGCCTTCATGATATTTTACAAATACTATTTAGATGGTTTGGAATTGAGCATGTCGAGCTGAGCCAAACATTCTTAAAATATAATTTCTTTACTGTGATTGATTTCTTTACTGCAAGTATTATGTTGCCAGTTGGCGGTTTACTCATTGCTATATTTGCGGGTTGGGTTATGCATCAGGATACAACTGAACGTGAATTTTCATTTCATAATCGCCATGTTTACCCCGTTTGGCAGGTCATGGTACGCTATGTGAGTCCGTTTCTAGTTTTAATGGTTTTCCTAAATATCATCGGCATATTTAAATTTTGATTGAGACCATTGCACGAATGCTACGAAGTCATATAATTGCGTCAAAAGCTCTTCAAAATGCTCATGTACTTCGTGTACATTCCGCTTTTTCATCGGTTTTACCTGCATGGACGCAGGTAAGGGGCGTGAGCAGGAGCGGAAGCTTTGTCTTATTCTCTGACTTCTCGCTATCCATGCAAAGGTCTCAAAAGTAAATGTTATGACGACAGTTAGTAAAAGTGCATTGGTTTCTTATTCACCAGAACAAATGTTTAGACTCATTGATGATATTGTAGCTTACTCAGAGTTTTTACCCTGGTGTGCTAAGGCGACGGAAATATCTCGTGATGAAAAAAAAGTCGAAGCCAGTGTATTAATTTCTCATAGTGGCTTTAATAAGGAATTTACCACTCAGAACAAGAACACCGCTTTTAGTAAAATAGAAATGCATTTAGTTAATGGACCGTTCAAAAACCTCGATGGTGTCTGGTTGTTTGAACCTTTAGGTGATACTGCATGTAAAGTATCATTAAACCTGGAATTTGAATTTTCCAGTAAAATTATTGGGATTACTTTAGGGCCAGTATTTAGAAAAATAGCGAATACTTTAGTTGATGCTTTTATTAAACGTGCGGATGTTGTTTATGGATAATAAAGAAACATATTTTATTGAAGTTGCTTATGCCTTACCTGAAGAGCAGGTGTTAATTACATTGGATGTTGAGCAGGGCACAACAGTTGAACAGGCCGTTAAACTTTCCGGGATACTTGAAAAATTTACTGATATTGATTTAACGAAAAATAAACTGGGTATATTTGGTAAAGCGACGAAACCTGATCAGGTATTGCGAGATAAAGATCGTGTTGAAATCTATCGGCCGTTAATTGCGGATCCAAAAGAGTCACGCCGTAAGCGTGCAGAGAAGAAAGAATCTAAAAAGAAGTAAGAGTAGAACAAAATTTGTAGAATTAGCAGATAAGCTGTCAGTTCAAAAATAAACATAGTTCACAAAATAAGAACTGTCTTCACAAATTTATACTCGTATTACTTAGAAGAAAGTACCTGCCAAAACAATACTCCATTCCGGGAAGTCCTTGATTATCCTGCAATAATTTATATTAAGCTATTACCTAATAGTATTACTCTGTTTTATATCGGACAGGTAAATTAAGAATCCCGTACTTGTAGCCATATATTGCGGTGCTTATATTTATATTTACAAAAACAACCTGTTATTTGGTTTGTTTGAAAATATATAGGTAACCCCCCAATGAAAAAGATATTAATTAGTATGATTATTGCTTCTTTTGCTTTTATTACAACTAGCGCAATGGCTGCAAAAAAAGGCAAGCCGTCTTCACCTGCGACTCTAGATTATATTGAAGCATCTCATTTAACTTTTATGCGTGAAGAAGAGAAGTTAGCACGTGATGTTTATTTAACGTTGGCTGAACAATATCCAGGTCAGCTGGTTTTTAGTCGTATCGCCACACGTTCAGAGCAAACACATACAGATACAATGCGTGACAAACTGGATCAATTTAACCTGCCTGATCCAAATCCGGAAACAAACAATTTACCTACCAGTATGGGAATATTTACCGGTGCAGAATGGGGTTGGTACTTTGCTGAAAAATTCGAAGCCTTAACGAAAAAGGGCATGACAAATGAACTTACAGCCTTATATGTAGGGGCCTTTATTGAAGAATTGGATATGAAGGATATTGCAGTTTGTCCACAAGTTATGATTGATCAGGGATATCCTGGCTCCTGTGGTTTGGGATACACCGATGAAAGTGCATTGCAAACAGCATACAGATCACTCATCAGTGGTTCCGAAAGTCATTTACGTTCATATGTTGGCCAAATCGAAGCCGTTATTGGTGTTGGTAATTATGAAGCACAATATCTGGCACAGGAAGAAGTGGATACCATACTTGGTCGTTAGTCCTTTTATCAAATAAATTGAGTTATTGCCCTGCTCACAGAGTGGGGCAGTTTTATTCTTTTGTTTACTACGGCTATATCAATTAGGAATGGCAATGAAAAAAATACAATTAATCATGTCCGCTTATATGTTAACGCTGTTTTCAACAGCTTTTGCGGTAGAGAAAGATTCTGATTTTGATGGCATTGTTGATGCTAAAGATCATTGTCCGAAAACGGCACAACTTAAAAAAATATCAGCCAGTTTTTCTTATCGGGTTGCTGTTAATCCTGAGCGCTTAAAACCAGGAACTAAAGCTTTTCCAGTTAATAAAAATGGATGTGAGTTTGATACAGATAATGATGGAGTCGTAAATAGCCAGGATTACTGTCCGGATGACAGTGCTGAAACATTGATTAAAGGTATCGCGGCAAACGGTTGTCCAAAACAAAGTGACTATGATGGCACACCGGATTATAGGGATAAATGTCCGGATACTTCAAAGGGCGTTAAAACAGATCGTTTTGGTTGCCCTGTTTAATATTGTTACTTATCAAGAACGACTTTCTTCACCTGACTATCATCAATTTTCGACAGGCGGTTATTTTTAAAATACAAGGTAAGTAAGCGACGTTCTGCTTTACTTCTACCTTTGGCAAAGGTGTATATATAGTCCCAACGGTTTTTATGGAAAGGATCCTTCAGTAAAGCCGTCCCCATAATAAATGTGACTTGCTGTGGAGTCATTCCAACCTTAAGTTGAGACAATTGTTTCTCATTAAAAGTATTCCCTTGCTGAACGTCAGGCCTATAGGCACAGCTAGCAAGAAATTGACTAATAAACAGACTAATAATAAGAATGAGAACTCTTCTCATTTTCGTTCCAATATGCGACGATTAAAAAACGAATCATACCCTATTGTCTGCTCTATATGCGAGGAATCATGGATAGTAATGAATTAAAGCGTGCAGGTTTAAAAGCCACGTTACCAAGATTGAAGATTCTTCAGTTTCTTGAAAACAGCGAAATCCGACACATGAGTGCGGAAGATGTCTATAAAGCACTCCTGGAAAGTGGTGAAGAAGTAGGTTTAGCAACTGTTTATCGAGTACTAACTCAATTTGAAGCGGCTGGACTTGTGGTACGACATCACTTTGAAGGTGGGCAATCCGTTTTTGAAATGGCACAGAGCAAACATCACGACCATATTCTCTGTGTGAAATGCGGCAGGGTGGATGAATTTCTTGACGAAACCATCGAGGAACGTCAGAAAAAAATTGCTAAAGAGAAAGGTTATGCGATGACCGATCACTCACTCTATATATATGGTGTGTGTGGGGACTGCCAAAAAGACACATAATTAGCCACCAAGGTCACAAAGAACACCAAGAAAATATAAAAATAAACCACGGGGAACACGGGGGCAAAGGGAAAGACGTTTAATAATAATTATTTCCCAGTGTTCCCCGTGCCCCCAGTGGTTATTTGTTTTTCTTGTTGGCTAAAATCTTAGCCGTTTCCAACATTAGCTAACATCTCTTCGGCATGAGACAGGGTTTGCTGAGTAATTTCAATCCCGCCCATCATTCGCGCGAGTTCTTTTACGCGTAATGGTTTGTCCAAATAGTTTATTTGACTGATGGTTACAGCAGAGTCAGATTGCTTACTAACTTGTAAATGATGATCGCCTAATGCTGCGACTTGCGCTAAGTGGGTTACACAAATAACCTGTCGATGATTGGCAAGTTGTTTCAACTTAAGTCCTACAATTTCTGCGACACGCCCGCCAATACCAACATCCACTTCATCAAAAATAAGTGTTGGGATTCTGGTTGATTCGGCAGCGATAACCTGAATAGCTAAACTAATACGAGATATTTCACCACCCGAAGCAACCTTGCTTAATGATTTTGCCGGAGAACCTGGATTTGCGCTTACCAGAAATTCTATTAGTTCGTTTCCATTAGCGTGGAATGATTCAGCATCATACGTATTTAAACTAATTTCAAATGCGCCACCTTCCATACCAAGTTCTTGCATGTTTTCAGATACTTTGGTTGAAAGAATATTTGCAGATTTAGTTCGACTTTTAGTTAATGAATCTGCAGCTTGTTGATAAGCTTTAGCAGTAATAATGATATCTTGTTGTAATTTTTCTAAATGCCCATCTGCATTTTCAATAGAGTCCAATTCTTTTTGTAAACGCTCGAAGAGTTCAGGCAATTCATCCGGGTTAACGTTATGTTTACGCGCAAGGTTGTGAATAGTACCAATACGTTCGTCGAGAAAACTTAAACGTTGTGGATCAAGCTCAAGGTTATCAACATATATGTGCAACTCACTTGTTGCTTCAGCAATTTGAATGGTTGCGTTATCAAGTAAGCTCGCAATATCATTTAATTTGCTATCTGTCTTACCCAACTGCTGTAACTCGGAAATAAAGCGACTTAACTGTTGTGATATTGAACCTTTGTCACTTTGTTCTAACGCATGTAATGTTTCTTCGGTTGTTTGAATCAACTGACTGGCATTTGATAGACGTTTATATTCAATATCCAGTTTTTCTGACTCACCAGCTTGCAAGTTAAGCGTTTCAAGTTCGTTGACTTGATATTTTAATAAATCAAGCCGATGATCTTGTTCATTCTTGGCAGAACTTAATTGTTTAAATTCAGTATTGAGTTTATTCCATTCTTTAAAGGAGCTTGCGACTTTAGTCACT
The DNA here is from genome assembly GCA_030594815.1 of Gammaproteobacteria bacterium. Classification (GTDB taxonomy): domain Bacteria; phylum Pseudomonadota; class Gammaproteobacteria; order UBA6429; family Thiohalophilaceae; genus JAGLTQ01. The sequence continues at coordinate 5,332 of JAUVEN010000082.1, read as the reverse complement.
AAATCAGAATGGTTTGCATAATCATCAAGTAGTTGTTGTTGAACATCTGTTTTCATTAATGATTGATGTTCATGTTGACCATGCAAATCAACTAGCATTTCAGCTAGTTCGCGTAGTTGTTGTATTGTTGCAGAACGTCCATTAATAAATGCTTTAGAAGGGCCTTTTATATTAACTGTACGACGAATAATGCATTCGTGTTCACTATCAAGTTCATGTTCTTTCAACCACGCTTCTGCATTTTTTGCTTTTGAGGTATCAAAGGTAACACTAATTTCAGCGCGATTTTCTCCATGACGAATAACGGTACTGTCAGCACGATCACCTAATGCCAAACCTAATGCATCAAGCAAGATAGATTTACCCGCGCCGGTTTCACCGGTTAACACCGAAAGTCCCGGTTCGAGTTCAATGTCGAGTGCCTCGACAATAGCAAAGTTCCAAATGTGGATGTGAGTTAGCATAAGTTGGTCATTATAATCATTTATCAGGTCATTGCGAAGGTATGATAATTAATAGCCACCAAGGACACGAAGGGCACCAAGAAATAAAAAGATTAAACCACTGGGGACACGGGGAACACCGAGTTTATTCTTTAATGTAGGTTGGGTTAAGGAGCCATGCGACGAAGCCAACAAAATTAATTTGTTGGTTCCGCTACGCTTGAACCAACCTACATAGTTTTGTATTAGAAATTTTCCGTGTAATACTGGGAATAATTATATATGTTTTCCCAGTGCTCCCCGTGTCCCCAGTGGTTATTTGTTTTTCTTTGTGCCCTTCGTGTCCTTTGTGGCTAATGTATGTTTTTTAGAAGTGTTCACCCCAATGGAGTTTCGCTCGTAGTATTTCATAGTGGTTATGCTGCCTTGGATGGATAAGTCGAACCACTTTTTCTTTTTTCTTAATGGTAATTTTATCACCTGAAACAACCCCCAGATTAATCTGACCATCGCAGGTGACTTGTGCATGAGAATTTTGATTTTCTTTAACAATAATCTCAATCACACTATCTCCGGCGATAACAATCGGGCGATAACTCATTGTGTGTGGACAAATCGGCACAAGCACCATGGCATCCATGTCGGGTTCTAAAATTGGGCCACCACCGGAAAGGGCATAGGCAGTTGAACCTGTTGGCGTTGAAACGATTAAACCATCTGAACGCATGCTATTCAGAAACTTGCCGTTAATATATGTTTCAGTTTCGATCATACGCGCCACTTCCCATTTGTGAACGACAACATCGTTAAATGCATCACTTTCACTGGCAGGATTATCTCCGTGTTCAATGACCGTGTTTAATAAAATACGATGTTCTTCTTCAAACTCACCATCAAGTATTTCATTAATACGCTCTGACATTTCATTTGGGGAAATATCAACAAGGAAACCCAGACGCCCAAGGTTGATGCCGAGTAGTGGAACTTCAAAATCCACTAATCCACGAGCAGCGTCGAGTAAGGTACCATCACCACCGACAGTTACAGCAAGATCACAGCGCTTACCAATTTCATGGCGGGTGATAATCTCAAGATCGTGTTCACCCATGTTTCGAGATGTTTCACGTTCAAGGTAAACAGTGCAACCGCGTTCCTTTAATATGCGTGAAAGAGCCAATAGCGTTGAGCCGACAGTGTTGTCTGCAAACTTGCCAATAAGGCCGATGGTATTGAAGCTGTTTTTCCGGTCTGTCATGAATCTACTTTATTTTATTTTCAATTATCTGGATGTGAAACGTATCTTGAATTGGCGTGGTTTTTTAAAGTTCAGTAATGATAAATTAGCACATGTTGGCCTACTTAAGCGAATCCTGTTCTCCTTTTTCTAAAGCTTGACCTCAGAGCGGGAAATCGGCTAATTTGATTAGCACTCAGAGCACAAGAGTGCCATTTTGATTTCCTTGCCTGATAATTCATGGAATATGCCGTGTCGACAGACTCAACCTTAAGTAATTTAAATGAACGTTCTCAGCAATTATTTAAAGTGTTGGTAGAACAATATATTAGTGATGGTCAGCCTGTTGCTTCCAAATCATTATCGAATGATGAGCAAATAAATTTAAGTCCGGCCACCGTCCGTAATGTTATGGCTGATCTGGAAGATTTAGGACTCATTATTTCACCGCATACCTCAGCTGGGCGTGTTCCAACTGCACGGGGTTATCGTTTATTCGTAGACAATTTAGTGACGGTTAAGCCACTGCGTGGACAAGCGGTGGATAAGCTACGTTCTGAACTTGGAATCGATGATTCACAGGAAGCATTGATTACAAAAGCCTCTTCGATGCTATCTGGCATGACGAAAATGGCGGGAGTAGTGACTATTCCTCGTCGTGAAGCCGTTATTTTACGCCATATTGAGTTTTTACAGTTAACCTCAAATCGAATTTTGGTGATTTTGGTCGTCAATGAAGAGGAAGTTCAGAACCGGGTTATTCACACTGAACGTGCCTTTACAGAATCTGAGCTGATTCAGACGGCTAATTACCTCAATCAGGAATTTATGGGTAAAGATTTGTCTCTAATCCGCCAATCAGTACTGGATAGCATGAAGCAAGAGAGAGACGATATGCAGCATATTATGAAAATGGCCATCCAGATGACAGATAACGTGGTGTCCGATCAAAATGACGATGACTTTATCATGGCAGGGCAAACCAATTTAATGGATTATGCGGAAATGGCCAATATGGAAAAATTACGTCAGCTATTTGATGCCTTTAATGCCAAGCGTGATGTTTTACATGTTTTGGATAAATCAATTCAGGCGGAAGGCATGCAGGTATTTATAGGTGAAGAATCGGGCTATTCCGCATTTGACGGCTGTTCGGTTATTACTTCTCCTTATAAAGTGAGTGATGAGGTTGTCGGTGTGCTTGGCGTTATTGGTCCCACTCGCATGGCGTATGACAAGGTTATCCCGCTGGTAGATGTGACCGCAAAATTATTAGGTTCTCTCTTGAGTTCAGAGTAAGTATCCCCATATACGCTAAGACCTTTACACAAATAACGAGAAAACATATAACTGCGTTTACCCTCCATTAATATTTAATGTGGGGCACTACGAAAAGCCTTCTCAAAATGCTCATTTACAATGAACAAGGATGTTCAGGTGTCGTGAAGCACAGGGATGTGCGAGAACGACCTATTTGTAAACTGCGCTTTTTCGGCGGCTTTTGCCTTGTTCTCTGATTTCTCGTTATCTGTGTAAAGGCCTTGAAAACCAATATTTTTTCGGAGTTAGGAATGAGCGAAACAGAACAAAATCAAAAAGTTGAAACTGAAATTGACGAAGTCGTAGAATCAGCAGAAGCATCTGAATCAGAAGAAGTCACACTTGAAACTCAATTAGCAGAAGCACAAGCAAAAGCGGATGACAATTGGGATCAGCTTATGCGTACTCGTGCTGAGATGGAAAATATCCGTCGTCGCTCAGAACGTGAACTAGCCAATGCACATAAATATGCCTTAGAAAAATTCGCTGTAGAATTACTTCCCGTCATCGACAGCATGGAAATGGGGGTTGCTGCAGCCATGGATGAGAATGCAGATGTTAGTAAGTTGCGTGAAGGAACTGAAATGACACTGAAGATGTTTGAAACCGCGATTGAAAAGTTCGGCATCAAAAGTGTGCATCCTCATGGTGAAGCATTTAATCCCGAACATCATCAGGCCATGACAATGATTGATTCTCCAGAGCATGATCCGAATACGATTATTGATGTGATGCAAAAAGGCTATTTGCTCAACGAACGTTTGGTTCGCCCTGCAATGGTTGTTGTTTCATCAGCAAAGAGTGGTAAAGGTGTTGATTCAGACGAAAAAGAATAGGAAAAATTACTGAACGGGCTTGAAGCCTGAGTAAATGACCCTATTAAATAACCAGTTAAGTAAATTTAGAATTTAAAGTATATAAGCGGAGCAACAAACATGGGAAAGATTATCGGAATCGATTTGGGCACAACTAATTCATGCGTATCAGTCATGGATAATGGCAATGTCAAAGTAATTGAAAATAGCGAAGGCGATCGTACAACTCCATCAGTTGTTGCTTTTGCGAACGATGAAGTTTTAGTAGGTCAACCTGCAAAACGTCAAGCAGTAACAAATCCTACAAATACTATTTATGCAGTTAAGCGTTTAATTGGCCGTCGTTTTGAAGACAAAGAAGTGCAAAAAGATATCGACATGGTGCCTTATACAATTGTTAAGGCAGACAATGGCGATGCATGGGTAGAAGCGGAAGGCAAAAAAATGGCTGCACCGGAAGTTTCTGCGCGTATTCTTCAGAAGATGAAGAAAACAGCTGAAGACTATTTAGGTGAAGAAGTAACTGAAGCGGTTATCACCGTTCCTGCTTACTTCAATGACTCACAACGTCAAGCGACGAAAGATGCCGGTAAAATTGCAGGCTTAGAAGTTAAACGTATTATCAATGAGCCGACGGCTGCTGCACTTGCATTCGGTATGGACAAAAAAGAAGGCGACCGTACTGTTGCTGTATACGATTTGGGTGGTGGTACATTCGACGTATCAATCATCGAGATTGCTGAAATTGATGGCGACCATCAAATTGAAGTGTTATCAACCAATGGTGACACGTTCTTGGGTGGTGAAGATTTTGATATGCGCTTAATTGATTTCCTGGTTGAAGAGTTCAAGAAAGATCAGGGTGTTGATTTACGCAACGACCCACTTGCATTACAGCGTTTAAAAGAAGGTGCTGAAAAAGCGAAGATTGAATTATCTTCAACGCAGCAAACAGATATTAATTTGCCTTACATCACTGCGGATGCATCTGGTCCTAAGCATTTAAATATTAAAATTACTCGCGCTAAATTAGAGTCATTAGTTGATGACTTAATTGCACGCACAATCGGCCCTTGTAAGAAAGCATTAAAAGATGCGAATTTATCAGCATCAGAAATTGATGATGTTATTTTAGTGGGTGGCCAAAGCCGTATGCCTAAAGTGCAGGAAGAAGTGAAAAACTTCTTTGGCAAAGAAGCACGTAAAGACGTTAACCCTGATGAAGCAGTAGCCATGGGCGCAGCAATTCAAGGTGGTGTATTGGGTGGTGATGTTAAAGATGTTCTTTTATTAGATGTAACACCTTTATCATTAGGTATTGAAACAATGGGCGGTATCATGACTAAGCTTATTGATAAAAATACTACTATCCCAACTAAGGCGAACCAAACGTTCTCTACTGCAGACGATAATCAATCAGCAGTAACGGTTCATGTTGTTCAAGGTGAACGTGAACGTGCAGACGGTAATAAATCATTAGGTCGTTTTGACTTACAAGACATTCCACCAGCTCCACGTGG
>JAUVEN010000096.1 GCA_030594815.1 Gammaproteobacteria bacterium | reverse complement strand
AGAAATTGAACGTTATAAATTCAAACAAGTTGCCCTGTTAAACCTGTCTTACATGGTCACATTCGGTTCTGAACTCGCTGTTGTTTCAATTTTGCCATTATTTTTTATGGATACATTCAACCTGTCAGCTATTCAAGCAGGTTTAATTGCTTCTGTCTTTGCCGGATTGAATCTAGTTATGCGCCCTGCTGGTGGCTGGATTAGTGATAAATTTGGTCGTAAATCTTCACTCACATTACTCATGTTAGGAACAGGTATTGGTTATTATCTTTTAAGTTTAATTACCAGTGAATGGAGTATTTCACTCGCTGTAACAGCGGTCATATTCAGCTCTATATTTGTAAATGCAGGTAATGGAGCCGTATTCGCTATGGTGCCATTAGTTAAGCGTCGTATGACTGGTCAAATTGCAGGTATGACAGGTGCGTATGGTAATGTAGGTGCGGTAACGTTCCTTACAGTACTTTCATTTGTCTCGACTGATATCTTCTTTATGGTCATAGCAGGCTTTGCCATTGCAGTCTTTGTTCTGATTGCATTTTTCCTTGAAAATCCAAAAGATCAAATGGCGGAGGTGCTCCCAGATGGGACCGTCCAAATGATTGAAGTCGATTGATAATGGCCTATGAGCTTGATGGCGGCGTTAAAAATGTGCTCAAATCTTCATGTATGATTTATACACTTCAGATTCTGCGCGCACTTTTGCCTTGCCCTAAAGCCCATATTCTCATTATCAAATAATTCTCCACTTAAGCTGTGTTAGCTGCGTTGTACAAAGTATTCAAAATACTCATTTGCATTTGCAAACTCCGTTTTTTCATACTTTTACGCCTTGCTATCATCAGCTTAATTAAAGAATTAAAATATGAACTTAATGGCCCGTTGTATTAATAGTTAATGAACAATTATCACTTACTCTATCAAAGCAGTGCCGTTATACTTTAACGATATTGCCTTTTTAATTACAATAAAAAATTATGTCAGCATCATTACAAATTGATAATGCCCACTATAGTATTGCGGGCGTCAAATCTCAGAATGAAGATTCTTGTGGTGTAGTTGTTCCAAAAGAACCTCTACTAACCACAAAAGGCATTGCTGTAGTCGTTGCTGATGGCATGAGTACCAGTGATGATGGCAAACAAGCCTCTGAAGGCTGTGTAAAAAGCTTTTTAAGTGATTACTTCAGTACGCCAGAAACATGGTCCGTTAAGAGCTCAGGACAAAAAATTCTTTCTGCATTAAATCGCTGGCTTCATGGTCAGGGGCAACGCCAGTACCAAAGTAATCAAGGCATGGTGACTACCTTAAGCGCCCTCGTCTTTAAATCTAATACCGCTTATATATTTCATGTTGGCGATACTCGTATATATCGTTTGCGCGATAATGATCTTGAACAACTAACCAACGACCATCGCTTTGTAGCAAGCGAAAATAAAACCTACCTGTCACGAGCTTTAGGTATCGATCTCCGGGTTGATATTGATTACAAAACACTAGCCGTTGAAGTAGGTGATGTTTTTATCCAGTTAACAGATGGTGTTTATGAGTTCATATCGAATAACGCGATTAAAAAAATCACTCTTTCTAATATAAATGCATTAGAAAAAGCCTCTAAAGAAATTGTAGAAACAGCGGTAAAGAATAACAGTGATGACAACTTAACCTGTCAAATTGTTAAAATTACGAAATTACCGAGTGAGAATGAAAGTGAGTTTTATGACAAGCTCACTGAGTTACCTTTTCCACCTCCACTCGAGCCAGGTTTGATCCTTGATGGTTATAAAGTTATTCGTCATTTATTTTCAAACAAGCGCACTGAAGTCTATTTAGTTCAGGATGTTGACACAAATGAAAATATTGTCATGAAGGCGCCCTCGGTCAATTATCAGGACGACCCGGAATATATTAATCAGTTTCTACATGAAGAATGGGCTGGTAAAAGAATCAACAACCCACATGTTTTAAAAGTATTAGACATAAAACGCAAACGCACTGCTTTATACTATATTACTGAATATATTGAAGGCTGCTCATTACGCCAATGGCTGGATGATAATCCGCGCCCGTCTCTAGGTCAGGTACGTACTTTTAATAAACAAATTGAACGAGGTTTGCGAGCATTCCATCGTTTGGAAATGATCCATCAGGACTTAAAACCAGAGAACATATTAATTGATGAGAATGAAACCTTAAAAATAATTGATTTTGGATCCGCTAAAATTGCAGGGATAGAAGAAATATTTCTACCAATAGAAGTAAATAACATTCTCGGTACCATTAATTATACAGCACCTGAGTATCATATTGGTGAGCCAGGCAGTAATCGTTCTGATATTTTTTCATTAGGTGTGATTATTTATGAAATGCTTACCGGCCATCTTCCATATGGCAAGGAAATGAGCGCAAGAAATATTAAACGTGTTAGTTATATTTCTTTAAAACGCTATAATCCCGGAATACCTGTCTGGGTAGATAAAGCCATTGAAAAAGCGGTCAGCATCAATCCGGAAAATCGTTTTAGTATTTTGTCCGAGTTTACCTATGCATTAAACAATCCGGACTCATCCCTAATAAGCAATGATTATGTTCCTCTCATGAAACGGAACCCTCTTCGCACCTGGCAAGCAATCAGTTTTATACTCTTAATTACAAATATTATACTTCTTTATAAATTCACTAGTTAATGAAATACAATCCGCCTGCTCACATATCACTCGATGTTTTTTTTGAAGATAAATATTTACTTATTGTAAATAAACCAAGTGGATTATTATCTGTTCCTGGCCGTGGTGAAGATAAACAAGACTGTCTTATTTCACGAATACAAGCTGAGTATACCGACGCATTGATTGTCCATCGTCTTGATATGTCTACATCTGGCCTAATGGTAATTGCCAGGGGTAAAGAGATTGAACGAGCATTGAGTATTTTATTTCAGCAACGTAAAATTAATAAAAAATACATCGCAATTGTTGATGGAGACATCTCACCTGAGACGGGTGAAATTGATCTACCCTTAATAACGGACTGGCCAAATCGTCCAAAACAAAAAGTAGATTTCAAATCAGGTAAATCTTCTCAAACGCAATACAGGGTTAGTAATTATAACAATAAAAACAACACCTCACGCGTTGAATTAACACCAATTACTGGCCGCACACATCAACTTCGCGTTCATATGCAATCAATCGGACATGCTATTTTAGGTGATGAGCTTTATGCGATAAAAGAGGTTATTGGTAAATCATCCAGATTATTACTACACGCCTGTTATTTATCTTTTAAACACCCGGTTACAAATAAAATAATTGAAATCAATTCATTACCAGAGTTTTAGAGGGTTGATATGATAAAAATAATATTTATTGCAAAGATTCAATCGTCGAATCCGCCCATTTAACGGCATCCATATAGCAAGAGAAATAATCTTTCATGTCTGCACCGTCAAGAATCAGCTCATCCCATTTTCCTTGCTCATAACGAATAACATTATGCAGTACTTCACCATTATCCCCTCGATAATCAAGCAAAGCCATTTTAACATTAGTTGATAATGTTAAATCGTCAAGAAGGTCAACTAATGGTCTATCCATTAATGCATCAAGCAATGAAAGTAAACCAACCGTAAACATTTGCCCGCTAAATTCATTCCCCAATAATTCACACATTTTAGCTCTAACAAGTGCGGTAACTAATAGAGCCTGAGGTTTACCTTCTACAAGTTGCACCATTAAAAGCAGGGTTGTCCATTTTAAAATAATGTCGCCGCCAATAAGAGCCAGGGCTTCTTTAATTGAATCAATCTCTTTACGCCGTACAAAAGCAGCACTATTTACATATCTCAACAACTTATAAGTAAGTGTCGCATCCTGAGCTAATGCTTTTTCAATTTCAGAAAAAGAAAAATCAGGATCAAGTAATTCTTTCATTACATTTAAAACCACAAGCTTATTTGATGGTATTTTTTTATGCTTGATTAATTCTGGTTTACAAAAATAAAACCCCTGAAAACAATCAAAATCAAGTTCTTTACAAAAAGCATACATTTCCTGAGTTTCAACTTTTTCAGCAATAGTTTTCACATTATATTGTTTTAAATAATCTAATTCCCGAACAATGCCATCTTCACCTAATTGAATAACATCAAGCTTAACAAAATCAGATAGTTCTAATAATTCATCGTATTCAGGTGAGTATTTAAAATCATCCAACGCTATTCTATAACCGTGATCTTTAAGCCGAATAACACCACTAATAACCTCTGTAGAGGGCACAATCTCTTCAAGCAGTTCTAAAACGATTTGCTTTTCATACATAGGCGTTAATGATTCATCTAATATAAAATCTTCTGTTATATTTATAAATGCATTTGTACTTCCAACCAAATCATCAAAACCAATATCCAAAAAACTATTTAAAATAACCTGTGATGATGCGATTTTACCATCATCAAATTCGGCAATATCCGTATCCCCTGCACGATATAGAAGTTCATACCCTGTCAAACAATCATTACTATCGTAAATTGGTTGTCTCGCAACAAAAAGGTTATCCATTTTATTTATAATCCCTTCTCAATATCCGCTTTAATATCATCAATGGATTCCAGGCCAACAGACACACGAATTAAACCATCACTAATACCGGCCTGTTGTCGTTCTTCATCTGTTAAACGCCCATGTGTCGTCGTTGCCGGATGAGTAATTGTTGACTTTGTATCACCCAGGTTTGCTGTTATCGAAAGCAACCGTGTTGAATCAATTAATTTCCAGGCAGCCTCTTTGCCACCTTTCACTTCAAAAGATAAAACGCCACTACCTGCAAACTGTTGCTGACTGGCTAACTCATATTGTGGATGTGAAGGCAATCCAGAGTAATGAACCTGATTAACATTTTTATGCTGCTCCAGGAATTGAGCTAACTCTAAAGCATTAGCGCTGTGCGCTTTCATTCTAAGAGATAATGTTTCCAAACCTTTTAGGAATATCCATGCATTAAAGGGACTTAATGTTGGGCCTGCTGTACGTAAAAAACCAAATACCGTTTCTCCAACTAATTCTTTATTACCGACAACCGCACCACCAATGGCCCGACCTTGTCCGTCAATATATTTTGTTGCTGAATGAATGACAATATCCGCACCGAGCTTTAAAGGCTGTTGCAATACAGGTGTGCATAAACAGTTGTCGACAACCAGTAAACAGTCATTCTCATGCGCTAAATCTGCGAGTGCTTTTAAATCAGCAACTTCAGTCAATGGATTTGATGGTGTTTCTAAAAATAATAATTTAGTTTCTGGCTTAATTGCTTTCTTCCATGCATCCAGATCGGTTAAATCGACAAAAGTCGTTTCAACACCAAAAGGTTGTAGGTATTTGTTGAATAAAACAACTGTGGTACCGAATATAGAACGTGATGAAACAATATGATCTCCTGCTTTCAATAATGCGATACAGGTACTTAAAATTGCAGACATACCTGATGAGGTAGCAACACAGCTGTCGCCACCTTCAAGTGCCGCCAGACGTTCTTCAAAGGTACGCACCGTCGGGTTAGTAAAACGTGAATATATATTCCCCTTACTTTCGCCCTTAAATCGCGCAGCCGCTTCTGCTGCACTTGGGAAAACAAAACTGGAGGTAGGAAAAATAGGCTCACTATGTTCACCTTCAGCGGTACGCACCTGCCCTGCCCTTACGGCTAAGGTTTCAAGTGCCCAGTTTTCATCAAAATCTGACATTACTTCCTCCTAACAAAGAACTTATTGCAGCCACTTTGTTTATTCCCAATGACTGTAACTTTTAACTTGTAGGTTCGAATTCATTCGAACGCAGGGGTAAAATATAAATACAACGGTAAGTTCTGTACCGCGTTCGAATGAATTCGAACCTACAAAAACCGTATCAGCTTAATATTATTAAGTTAATAAAGTGAGGCTGGCTAGGCATAAACGTTTTGTGAAATGCTCATTTACATTGAACAAGGATGTTCAGGTGCCGTGAAGTACTGGGATGTACGAGAACGGCCTTATTGTAAACTCCGCTTTCTCAAAACGTTTATAACGACGCCAGCGTTGCTTTAGTAGCTTAATGCGGGCACAAAAAAACCCGCAATGTTAACTAAAGCAGGCTTTCACTTTAGCTGTACTTTTAATGCGCCCGCAAGCTGATATCAAATCGGCGCTCTCTGAAATAATTTAACCACTTCAGAAGTAAATAGATTAGGTGATGATGAGTTAAATGTCAATTTATGCGTTATTGTGAATTTCAATAACTTCATTATCGGCATCATTGCTTTCCCTATTGTTATCATTTCTTAATGATTCTATATGTTGCAGATATTTTTGATCAATATCACCTGTAACATATTCGCCATTAAATACTGATGCATCAAATTCGGTGATGTTAGGTACCTTTTTACGTACGGCTTCAATCAAATCATCAAGCTCTTGAAAAAATAATCTATCCGCACCAATTTCTTTTGCTATAGCATCAACATCACGCCCATGACCTATTAATTCATGAGCTGCGGGCATATCAATACCATAGACATTGGGATAACGCACAGGTGGCGCAGCAGAGGCAAAGTAAACTTTATTAGCACCTGCATCGCGTGCCATCTGAATAATTTGTGAGGATGTAGTACCACGAACAATAGAATCATCAACAAGTAAAACATTTTTACCTTTAAATTCTAATTCAATCGCATTCAATTTCTGACGTACTGATTTTTTGCGTTGCTTTTGCCCTGGCATAATAAAGGTTCTGGCAATATAGCGATTCTTAATGAAGCCTTCGCTGTACTTTACGCCCAGTGTATATGACAGCTCCAGAGCTGAAGTACGACTTGTATCCGGTATAGGAAGCACCACATCAATATCATGATTTGGGAAATTCTTCATAATTGTTTTCGCTAAATAATCGCCCATGCGTAAGCGTGCTTTATAAACTGAAACACCATCTATTATTGAATCTGGACGTGCAAAATAAACATGCTCAAAGATACATGGAGATAATTTAGGATTTTCTGCGCACTGGCGGGAGAAAAGTTCACCTTCGTGATTTATGAAAATAGCTTCCCCAGGCTCAATATCTCGAATCATTTCAAAACCTAATGAATCGATCGCAACTGATTCTGATGCAACAATGTGTTCAATGCCTTGTTCTGTTTCTCGCTTGCCAAATGCAACGGGGCGAATACCATAAGGATCACGAAATGCGACAATGCCTCGTCCGGTAATCATTGCGACTACTGCATAGGCACCTCTACAACGTTTATGTACATTTTCAACAGCATCAAAAACATTATCCGCTGTAATATCAAGTTTTGGATTTACTGTTTTCTGTAATTCATGAGCAAATATATTTAACAATATCTCAGAGTCTGAGTTTGTATTTATATGGCGACGATCTTGAACGTATAAATCATGTTTTAACTCTTCTGCGTTGGTTAAGTTACCATTATGAGCCAGAGCAATGCCATAAGGAGAATTCACATAAAAAGGCTGCGCTTCAGCAGATGAAAAACTGCCTGCAGTTGGATAACGCACATGTCCGATACCAATATTACCTTTTAAGGTCATCATATGACGCGTATGGAAAACGTCTTTAACCAGACCATTTCCTTTGCGCAAATACATGCGATCATCTTCACACGTTACGATACCTGCAGCATCTTGCCCACGGTGTTGCAACACGGTTAAACCATCATAAAGTGCCTGATTAACAGGTGTATGGCCAACAAGTCCAACAATTCCACACATAATATTTATTCCTATTACTTAACAAGTATTTTAGAGGTCATTACATGGATAGCAAGAAGTTGAAGTACAAGGAGGAAACTAACGAAAAAGCAGAGCCTACACTAAGTAAGTGAGCATTTTGAGTTGGTTTTCATCGTGCCCCTCTACATTAATTATAAAATAGAGGGTGCAACGCAGTAATTTAACTTCTCGTTATTCGTGCAGTGACCTCAAACTAATATTGAAAATATCGAGCTATATCACTCGGCAATAAATCTTTTAACCATGTTGCGATTACTTCAAACCTAAACATAAAGAAGGACTCATCCCACCATGACTCTTTTGGTAACGTTGTTAATCCAAGTAACATAACAATAATTGTAACTAACAATATGCCACGTAAAAATCCAAATACACCACCGATAGTCCGATCAACACCAGTGAGACCTGCTCTTTGTACAAACTGTGTCGCAAAGAAATTAATAATTGCACCAACAATTAAAGATAAAATAAATAAACTAACAAAAGCCGCAAGTAAGCGTAATGTTGGATCTTTAATTGAGCTACCAAATAATTCAGCCATTCCTGATGAAAATGTCATTGCCACCCACAAAGACACTAGCCAGCCTGCTAATGACAACGCTTCTTTTACAAAGCCACGCATTAAGCTAATAATAACGGATACAATGATAATGCTTAATACAATTAAATCAGCTACAACCATTTAACTTTTTCACTTCAATTTATTTAAATTATGGATGTTTAACAACCAGGCCACTGAGTTTGAATTCTTTTTTTAACTTTAACTTCAGCGTTTCTGCTTTCTTTCGCGTAATTTCCGGGCCCACTCGAACTCGATAAACCGCTTTATTATTTTTCATAATACGCTCGACAAAGGCATGAATTTTTTTCTTGCGTAATTTATCTTTTAAACCCAATGCATTTGACCTGTTATTAAAGCTACCCACTTGAACAGCCCAAACAGTTCCTTTAACAACAGGTTTCTTTTCTGCTTCAGAAAGTTTAGTGATTGTTTCAGCAATCGACCGGGTATATTTTTGCTTCACTATTTTGGGTTCAGGTAAACCTTCAGCAATAGGAATTCTTGTTGGATTAATTGGACGATGTTCTAATTTTTGCATTTCTGTAATATCAATATGTTTGATATTAGTAATTTCTGTACTTCGTTCAGGGACATTACTGCCAAAAACAGGCATTTCCATCTCTCGCCCGCCGCTGAGAAGCATAGGAATAAAAATCACAGCCAACGCTACCAGCACAACGGCACCAACTAAACGCTGTTTCAAGCGACCTTCTTCCACAAATCCCCCCTACTAAGGCTAAAAATACTAATAAAATGACAAAAAATGTTAAAAACAGTTCTGGTTGAGAGCGTATTATATTCCGAGCTGCATAGCGAATTCCACTGTATAAAACGATCCAAATATAACAATTCTATCTTCACTTTCAGCAGCACAATCTGCTGCCTTTATTGCCCGTTTAACACTGCTAAAACAAGCCACATTGGCTTCATTATCCAGCTTTGCCACAACGGCTGCTAATTCAGTCGATTTCATGCCTCGAGATACATCGAGATCTGCAATAAACCACTGAGATATCTTTGGTAATATCTCACTTATAGCATCCGCATGTGCTTTATCTTCAAGCATACCTACTACAGCCAGGGTTTTACCTCCGCAAGGCTGCTCTTCCAGCAGCTCAGCTAAACATGCAATGCTATCTGCATTGTGTGCCACATCAAGTATATGTGAAGGATTACCCGGCCGAAATTCAAATCGACCGGCCACAGAATATGACAGTAATGCGGCCTTTATCTGCTGCTGATTCACCGGTAAACTTTTTGACATACATTCAACAACCATTAACACGCCAGCAGCGTTATCAATTTGATGTCGTCCGCGTATATTTGGCATAGGTAGCGTGCTGCGTTGCTTATTAGCTGATTTCCAACTCCATGAACTTGTTGCTGCCGTCTCACCTGGTCCAGACTGCCAATCAAAATCCCGGCCTCGACGATGAAGTATTGCACCCTTTTCATTTGCAACTTTTTCAATACTCTTCGGCATATCAGCACTGCTGAAAATTACGGGATGATTTTCTCGCATGATGCCAGCTTTTTCTACAGCGATGGTTTCTCTGTCGTGACCTAACCAGCCAGTATGATCAATGCCAATTGAAGTGATAAGCGCAACATGAGCATCAATAATGTTT
>JAUVEN010000041.1 GCA_030594815.1 Gammaproteobacteria bacterium | reverse complement strand
AAAAATTATTGTTGATTTTGCTGTTTCAACGATGGCTTATTTTTTCATTGGCTATGGTATCGCTTATGGTATTGATGGCATAAACATTTTTGAAAGTGCAAAAGCTTTAAGCGAATTAAATGGTTATGCGTTGGTTAAATTTTTCTTCCTGCTTACTTTTGCTGCGGCGATTCCTGCGATTATTTCGGGTGGTATCGCAGAACGCGCACGTTTTTATCCTCAAGTTGCGGCAACATTTATTATTGTCGCGCTCATTTATCCCTTTTTTGAAGGCATGATTTGGCATGATAATTATGGTGTCCAGGCCTGGTTGAATGAGGCTTTCGGTGCAAAATTTCATGATTTTGCCGGTTCTGTTGTAGTGCATGCTATGGGGGGCTGGATTGCTCTTGGCGCGGTAATTTTATTAGGACATCGATACGGTCGTTATGGCAAAAATGGGGAGGTTTATGCTCATCCACCTTCAAGCATTCCTTTCCTTTCCCTGGGGGCCTGGATTCTGACAGTAGGCTGGTTTGGCTTTAATGTGATGTCGGCTCAGACGATCGATGCAATAGCGGGTTTAGTCGCAGTAAACTCATTAATGGCGATGGTTGGCGGTATTTTAGTAGCGACCGTCGTTGGACGTAATGATCCGGGTTTTGTTCATAATGGTCCATTAGCAGGTTTAGTTGCTGTTTGTGCAGGCTCAGATTTAATGCATCCTCTAGGTGCGCTGATTACCGGCGGTATCGCTGGTGGCTTATTTGTTTATACATTTACTCTCGCACAAAACAAATGGAAAATTGATGATGTGCTTGGTGTTTGGCCATTGCATGGTTTATGCGGTGCCTGGGGTGGTATCGCAGCGGGTATTTTCGGTAGTACAGCCTTAGGTGGTCTTGGCGGAGTGACCTTTATGTCTCAATTAGTGGGTACATTGATAGGTCTTTCGATTGCCCTAACGGGTGGTTTTGTCGTTTATGGTGTCATGAAAGCATTGGTCGGTATTCGTCTCAGTCAGGAAGAAGAGTATGAAGGTGCTGATTTGAGTATTCATAAGATAGCAGCAGAAGCTGAAAGTTAAATATAGACCATTGCACGAATAACGAGAAGTAAGATAACGGCGTTCACCCTCCATAATATAAGTTCAATGTTGGGCACGGCGAAAACCTCTTCAAAATGCTCATGTACTAATTGTACATTCCGCTTTTTCATCAGTTTTGCCTTGTTCTCTTACTTCTCGTTATTCGTGCAATGGTCTAGTGCTTTAATCTTATAAAAACGGCGTTTCGACCTTAGAGTTGGAACGCCGTTTTTTATTGTATTTTTTTACCTTACCTAGCTAATATTTCCTCAATAAATTTTGCCTAAACTGGATCATCGTGAGACAAAGTGATACCTTTCTCCGTCCTGAATTATGTGGTCAAAAAATGCGCAAATTACACATTAGAACCTTTGGTTGCCAAATGAATGAGTATGATACTCAAAAGATGGCCGATGTCCTAAAGGCCTCTCATGGCCTGGAATTAACCGATGTGGATACCGAGGCAGATGTTCTTATTTTAAATACTTGCTCAGTACGTGAGCGCGCACAAGAAAAGGTATTTTCTCATCTCGGGATGTGGCGCAAATTGAAAGCAAAACGTCCTGAGTTAGTGATTGGTGTGGGTGGTTGTGTCGCAAGCCAGGAAGGGGAGGCTATTTTAAAACGTGCCCCTTATGTGGATTTAATTTTTGGCCCGCAAACCTTACATCGTTTGCCTCAAATGCTGAGCGATGCCACTAAAAAGCATAAATCAGTGGTGGATGTTTCTTTTCCTGAAATTGAAAAATTTGATTTTATGCCTGAGCCTAAAAGTGATGGTGCCAGTGCTTATGTTTCGATAATGGAAGGCTGTAGTAAGTATTGTACATTCTGCGTAGTGCCATATACGCGTGGTGAAGAATTCAGCCGACCTTTTGACGATATTATTGCTGAAATTGCATTATTAGCAGGGCAGGGTGTGCGTGAAGTTAATTTACTTGGGCAAAATGTAAATGCCTATCGCGGCACTATGGATGATGGCACTACAGCAGACTTAGCCTTATTAATACACTATGTTGCGGCGATTAAAGGTATCGATCGTATTCGCTACACCACTTCCCATCCTATTGAAATGAATGACAATCTCATTCAGGCGTACGCAGAAATTCCAGAATTAGTGAGTCATTTACACTTGCCGGTACAAAGCGGTTCAGATCGTATTTTGGCGCAAATGAAGCGCAAACATACAGCTCTTGAATACAAAGCGACTATTCGCAAAATTAGAGCGGTACGTCCAGATATGTGTTTCTCATCAGATTTTATTATTGGTTTCCCGGGTGAAACTGATAAAGATTTTGAAGACACTATGAATCTGATTGCGGATGTTGGTTTTGATCTTTCATATAGCTTTATTTACAGTCCGCGTCCGGGTACACCGGCGGCAACGTTGCCGGATGATGTGCCAGATGAAATAAAAAAATCACGGCTGCAAAATTTGCAAACGCGAATCAACCAACAAACCCTCGCAATCAGTGAAAATATGATGGATACGGTTCAGCGTGTATTGGTTACCCGAGCCTCAAGAAAAGATGAAAATGAGGTCAGCGGCCGCACAGAAAACAATCGTGTGGTAAACTTCAAGGCAGATAAATCATTGATTGGTCATTTTGCAAACGTGAAAATAACTGAAGTTCGTCCTAACTCTTTACGCGGCATCCTTGTAGATTCGGTTGAAGAAACTAAATCTACAGCTGCCTCAGCATAGCGCTTAATTCTATTTACCTATTTTGAATACCTCTGCACATTCTCTCGATATCACTTTAGATCCCGCCGATAACCAGCGGCTTGCAAACCTGTGTGGTCAGTTTGATGAGCATTTACGTTTGATTGAACGTCGAATGGGTGTAGAAATAAATAATCGAGGTAATACTTTTCGCATTATCGGCAAAAAGGAATCTGTTGAAGAAGCAGAAGAAATATTACACGAGCTATATAGAGAAACAGATAAAAATACACTAACACCTGAACTTGTACATTTACATTTGCACGATGCAGGTTCAGAACCAGTAGATAGTAGAAAGAAACGTTCCGGTGAAGAAGTTGTTATTCAAACCAAACGCGGACAAGTTCGTGGACGTGGTGCGAGTCAGCAACATTATTTACGTTCTATTGCCGATTATGATGTTAGTTTTGGTGTGGGCCCGGCAGGTACCGGTAAAACGTATCTTGCAGTTGCATCTGCAGTTGAAGCTCTTGAACGAGATCAAGTTCGACGAATTATTTTAACGCGACCCGCAGTAGAGTCTGGTGAACGCTTAGGTTTCTTACCCGGTGATCTAGCGCAAAAAATCGATCCGTATCTAAGACCTCTATATGATGCTTTGTATGAAATGGTGGGCTTTGAAAAAGTGGCGCGCTTAATGGAGCGTAATGTTATCGAAGTTGCCCCTCTGGCTTATATGCGTGGACGCTCATTAAATGAATCTTTTATTATTCTTGATGAAGCACAAAATACAACAGTAGAACAAATGAAAATGTTTCTTACGCGTATTGGTTTTGGATCTAAAGTAGTTGTTACCGGTGATGTTACGCAAATTGATTTACCTAAAGGACAACAGTCAGGGTTAAGACAGGTTATTGATATTCTCTCTGATGTTGATGGTCTAAGTTTTAGCTTTTTTACACCGAAAGATGTTGTGCGTCACCCTTTAGTGCAACGTATTGTTGAAGCTTATGACTCCAATGATGGCGAGCTACATAGATTTGATAAAACCACGCATTAAATGAATATTAATTTAGATGTGCAACGTGAGGTTAATGCCTTACCGAAAGATGAAGAATTATTAAAATGGGTAACCGAAACACTTGTTTTTGAAAAACACGGTGATACAGAATTAACGATACGTTTTGTCGATGAAAAAGAAAGTGCCGGCCTAAATGAACAATATCGACATAAATCAGGCTCTACTAATATTTTATCTTTTCCATTTGAAACACCTGCCGAAGTTGAATTAGATTTATTAGGCGACCTGGTTATTTGTACAGACGTTGTAAAAAAACAAGCAGTTGACCAAAAGAAAGATGAGTTGGCGCACTGGGCACATATGGTTGTGCATGGCACGTTGCATTTATTGGGCTTTGATCATCTAACGGATGCAGAAGCAGATGTTATGGAAGCTAAAGAAATTAAAATATTGTCACAACTGGGATACACCGATCCATATCGGGAAATAGAAGAATGAGTGAAGAGCAGCCGAGTAATTCGGATAAAGAAGTAAAAAAAACACCACGTTCATGGATTGAGCGTTTAGGGCAAGCCTTGCAAGGCGAGTTAAAAGACCGTGAGCAACTCATGGCTGTGTTAAATGAAGCGCATAAAAATAATATCATTGATCATGAAGCCTTTAGCATGATCGATGGGGCTCTGCAGGTTGCTGAAATGCAAGTGCGCGATATCATGCTTCCTCGCTCACAAATGATTGTCCTTGAAATGGATTCAACAGAAGAAGAGCTAATGGATACGGTTGTTGTATCTGCTCATTCCCGATTCCCTGTTGTTGGTGATAGCAAAGATGAAATTGTTGGTATTTTATTAGCAAAAGATTTATTACCGCATCTTGTTAATAGCAGCGATGAAAAACTAAAAATTCGAGATGTATTAAGACCTGCTGTATTTATTCCAGAGAGTAAACGTCTTAATGTCTTATTAAAAGAGTTTAGAAGTACCCGAAATCATATTGCTATTGTTGTAGATGAATATGGTGGTGTAGCCGGCATGGTGACGATTGAAGATGTGCTGGAACAAATTGTGGGTGAAATTGAAGATGAACATGATTTTGATGAAGATACTTTTATTTACGAGCATGCTAAAGATCGTGCAACAGTAAAAGCGATTACCCCAATAGAAGATTTTAATGAACATTTTAAAACCAGGTTTAGTGAGAATGAGTTCGACACTATTGGTGGTATTGTAATGCAAGCATTTGGCCGGGTACCAAAACGTGGTGATATTGTTATTATAGAAAATTTTGAATTTAAAGTATTACGCTCAACTAGTCGTCGTATTAGTTTACTGGAAGTTTATCCTAAGATGGTTGTGCTTGTTGAAAAGGCAACGGAGTCTGCCGATGTTGAACAAGATTGATTTAAACATCGTAGAGTCTGAGTTCTTCCTAAAATACCAGTCATGGTTTTCTTCATCGCGAATCGGATACCTTCTTGTTTTTATTGCTGGCGCAATACTACCGCTCGCCTTCTCTCCTGTTAATTTTTATTTAATTGCTCTTTTAAGTCCCGCAGTACTTCTTTTTTCTTTTTTGTTTGTAACGCCACAACGTGCCGCATGGTTAGGTTGGTGGTTTGGTATGGGTTTTTTTGGCGTTGGTGTTTCCTGGGGGTTCGTCGCAATATATGTTTTTGGTTTAAGTTCCGTTTTTGTTTCTGCCGTACTCACATTTATTGGTATCAGTCTTATGGCGACATTTATTGCCTTGCAGGGGTATGTCAGTGTTCTTTTTATTCGAAAATTTAATATAGAAAATAAAATTATTACTCTTCTTATTGTTTTCCCTTTGTTCTGGCTTTTACTTGAATGGTTTCGTGGCTGGTTTTTAACAGGGTTTCCGTGGATAAGTTTAGGCTACAGTCAAACAGGTAGTGTTTTATCTGGTTATGCAGCAGTACTGGGTGTTTACGGAATATCATGGTTAACCGCATTAAGTTCATCTTTATTATTAGTTGCTTTTCTTTTTAAAAATAAAAAAAGTATTTTTGTTTTAGTCGGTGTTATGGCTATATGGTTAGGGGGGTATTTTCTCTCCCTGGTGGAGTGGACTGAAGCAACAGGTGAACCATTAAAAGTAAGTTTAGTTCAAGGCAATGTTGAACAAATAAACAAATGGGATCCGAATCATTTTGAAAAAAGAAAACAACGTTATCTATCTTTAACAAGAGAACATTGGGATAGCGATCTTATTCTCTGGCCAGAAAATTCCTTAACTGTTTTTCATCACCAGCTAAAAGAAAGTTTATTAAAACCTCTCGCTAAAGAAGCAAAGAAAAATAATACAGGTATTATTTTAGGTTTGCCAGTTTTAGACCTTGAGACAAAAGAATATTTTAGTAGCTTAATGGCGATTAATAATTCGGTAAAAGATAGTAGTCAAATACAGTTTTATCATAAAAGCCATCTTGTTCCCTTTGGTGAATATGTTCCTCTTGAATCATTATTTCGTGGTTTAATTACATTTTTTGATTTACCTATGTCAGGTTTTACCCCTGGAAAATATGATCAGAAATTATTGACTGCTGCAGGACAAAAAATTGCTCCAACCATTTGTTATGAAGATGCTTTTGGAGAAGATTTAATTCGTTTTTTACCTGAAGCAACTTTGCTAATGAATGCGAGCAATAACGCCTGGTATGGTGATTCATTTGCACCCCATCAACATTTGCAAATATCGCAAATGCGAGCTTTAGAAACTGGGCGAGATATGATGCGAGTTACTACTAATGGTGTGTCAGCATTAATTGATTACAAAGGTAATATTGTTTCTCTCTCACCACAGTTTAAAGCGCATGTTGTAACGGGCTTAGTTCAACCCCGTTCGGGCTCCACTCCCTATGTTCGTCGGGGGAATCTTCTTATTTTACTTTTAGTCTTATTTGGCCTTGTCGGAAGTGTTGTGTTTAGTCGTGTAACTTAAAGTGATGAAATTTAATTATGAAGCATAACTATTTATTATTTTTATTCTGCTTTTTAAATAGTACTGCATTTGCAGTGACTAATGATTGGGTCGGAGAATGGAAAGTTAATGACAAATATAAATATATGTCATTTTCTATAAAGAGTAGCAATAAGGCGGGGCTTAAATTTTATTATGATGAAGGTATAGGCATAAATGGTATTCGAATCTATGGTGTTGTTAAACTTAAAAATAATAATGTAGGTTTTGTTGACACCTCTGTAAGAGGTAATCCATGCCGGCTTAAACTTCAGTTATTGAAAAATAATACGCTAGCCTTATCAAATTGTGAATTGGATTCTTACAGTGAATCAGATAATAAAAAAATATTTGTACCACGGTCTCAAAAGTTATATTACAGGGCAAGTTTTAACTGCGCTAAAGCGAGAACAAAAATAGAGCTTGCAATCTGTGAGTCTAAAGTAATTGCCAGGGCAGATAAAAAATTAGGCTCTATTTATAAAATTCTAGGAAAAAAGTTATCAAAGAAAAATGTAAAACGTCTTAGAAAAGATCAACGTGGTTGGATTAAAAACAGGGACTGGAAGTGTAAGAAAAAGAGTAATAAGGCTCTTAATTATTGTTTAAGGCGACATTATGGGAAGAGACTGCTTACATTAAATTTATTAGATACTTACAAAATTTGGCATAACGGTAATTTAAATTATTCGTTTTTTAAAAATATTAAACAGAACAACTCGAAGTCATATTTTAATGTGATGGATAATGGCCTCGGGCTTTGGTTAGGTGGAAAAATAAATCGTCAACTAACAGATACAGGTAGCTATGAGATTAATGCAAGGTTTGTGAAGGATAGTTATATTCTTTTTGGACCATATCGTTCTAGCCCTACTGAAGGGCATGATCCACAGGCATTTGGAAATAAAGTTTTTATAGAGTTTTCTGCTAGCAGTGGAACCTGGCTTGGGCTTGTTGCGAGTAGAAAAAAATATATTTATATTCCAAAAAGCAAAACCGTTTCTGAGGCGCCTGAAAAATTTAGATTTTGGATGAAAGATTTTGATGAAGCTGAAATTTTAAAAGTCTTTTAGCCTTTATAGATTAATTGTTGGTCGAATAAAGCTCTCTGTTCGTCCATGCGGCAAATTCAGTACGTGTGCAACTATCTGCACTTTGTAAACCCTGACCTTCTGCAACGCGGTAAATGACCATATCTTTCTTTGGATCATCAGATGCAGCTTCATCAATAATCTGACGAACACACCATTCAGCACCATGCTTACTGTTTGTATAATAGTGCCCCAGCATAATTTGATTTGTTGCAAAGCTCGGTGTTTCAGCATGCTCAAGAGTTAATGCAAAGAGCTCTTGCAATGTCTCAACATTAAGGTCTACAACTAAATCAATATCAGATAGAGCACGCTCAATATGTTCTTTTTCAATATAGCGTGATGGTTTTTGTTTTTCTATTGTCGGTGTGTCACTGAAGCGCATCATACTTGTTGGATAACGGCGCCAGGGGAAAAAACTGTTAAAAATAAATGCTGCCATAAAGATAATGAGTGTATTTAGAAATACAGGTGTGAGTACGTACTCAAAGCCTAGCGTATGAATTTGTGCTGTACCCACGACTGCAACCAGGGCAGTCGCGCCACCGGGAGGATGGATACAGCGTAAAACATGCATAGTACCAATGGCTAGACCTACAGCCAGTCCGGCAGCGAGAAATAAGTTAGGGACAAGCAAATAACAACAGACACCAACAAATGCTGAACTAAGCTGGCCACCAAATAATGCCCAGGGTTGAGAAAGTTTGCCATGAGGTACAGCGAAGACCAATACAGCTGATGCACCCATTGATGGAACAATAAGTGCGGCACCACTTGCTCCAGTAAAATGAAAGCTGATTAGACTGATCAGAAAAATACCAATAAAACCGCCAAGTGTAGAAGCTAATATTTCAGCAGTACTTACGGAGCTTTCAACACCTAACGTCGTTTTTATTCTGCTTATTAAATTACTCAAAAGGCATGCTCAACATATTGTTATTAGTGTGTTGAGCAATAGTACCTTACTTTATGAGTTTTTATGATGAGGTCTTATTAAAAACCTTCTTAAATACTGTTCCTTTGCATTTAGGGCAGGGAGGAATATGGCCTGGTTTCTTGAAATGCAAAACCTCATCGCAATTTTGGCAGTAAAGCACACCGACATTGGTAATTTCCCCCGTGTGCCAAACGCCAACCTGGCGGGCACGTTCTGCCAGAGCATCAAGTTCCAGACGTGTCTTATCTGCTAAAGTAGCAAATATTTCAGCAAATTTTACTTCTGCAAATTCCAGGTCATTTTTAATTAAATTTTCTAACTGCTGCTCATTTTCAGATAAATAATCCGCAGCTTGTTCTAAATCTTTCTTGATGTACTCGCCGAGTTTTCCAGCTTCTTCTTTAGTGAGTTCACCGAGTTCAGAAGCTTTATCAGCGGCTTTTTCAATATTTTCAGATAATGTAGGAATCGCCTTTTCCTCAGCTGTATGCCAGAGATCTTTAACGTGATCTAACATTGCATGATAGGTTTTGAGGAGCTTATCAGTGGTTTCTTTGTTATTCATGGTGAATATCTCCTTATGATTTGGCCTATTATAAGCACAGTTTCTTGAAACAAGCTTTGATCTATATCAGAGATTTATTGTGGAGTATTCCGTGCTTGCTGTATCCTTAGCCCCTTAATTTTCGTTTTGTGGGTTTTTGTACCCATGATGACCATCAAAGTAATATTTATATAGAAATCAAAGACATAGCAGAGTTTTATGGAATCAGAATATAAACCAGAACAAATTGAATTAGAAATCCAGAAATACTGGGATGACAACAAGGTTTTCAAAGCGGTCGAAGACCCAAATAAGGAAAAATATTACTGTCTTTCCATGTTTCCGTACCCGAGTGGACGGTTACATATGGGGCATGTGCGTAATTACACTATTGGTGATGTGATCAGTCGCTATCAGCGTATGCAGGGCAAAAATGTGCTGCAACCAATGGGCTGGGACGCATTCGGTTTGCCAGCAGAAAATGCTGCCATCAAGAACAATGTACCACCTGCGAAATGGACACGAGAAAACATTGATTACATGCGTGATCAGCTTAAGCGTCTCGGTTTGGGATATGACTGGGATCGGGAACTCGCGACTTGTGATGCTGATTATTACAAATGGGAACAATGGTTATTCACCAAGTTGTATGAGAAAGGATTGGTTTACAAAAAGACGGCAGCGGTAAACTGGTGCCCGAATGATTTAACTGTGCTTGCGAATGAGCAAGTGATCGATGGCTGTTGCTGGCGTTGTGATACCGCTGTTGAGAAAAAAGATATTCCACAGTGGTTTATGAAAATTACCGATTATGCGGATGAGTTGTTAGATGAGTTAGACAACTTAGAAGGCTGGCCGGATCAGGTTCGTACCATGCAGCGTAACTGGATTGGTCGCTCGCAAGGTGTTGAAGTCAGTTTTGGCATAGATGGTCGAGATGAAAAATTAGACGTATTTACGACTCGTCCCGATACATTAATGGGCGTGACCTATGTTGCAGTTGCCGCAGAGCATCCATTAGCTAAAGAAGCCGCATCGAAATTTGAAAACGTTGCTGCATTTATTAAAGAATGCGCAATGACCGATACCGCAGAAGCCTCTATGGAAACCATGGAGAAAAAAGGTATCGATACAGGACTTAAAGCGGTTCATCCAATCAGTGGTGATCGTGTTCCTGTATTTATCGCGAACTTTGTTTTAATGGGTTACGGATCAGGTGCAGTGATGGCTGTGCCTGCGCATGATCAACGTGATTATGAATTCGCAACTAAATATGGTTTGTCCGTTAACCAGGTAATTACTCCTGCAAACAATGAAGAATGTGACGACTCTATATGTAACATCTCGAAAGAAGCATTTACTTTAAAAGGAAAATTAATTAACTCAGGTGAGTTTGATGGTTTAACGTCAGAAGATGCATTTGAAAAAATTGCCGCTTCTTTAGAATCAAAAGGTAATGGTGAGAAACGTACTACCTATCGTTTACGTGATTGGGGTGTGTCTCGCCAACGTTATTGGGGGGCTCCAATCCCTATCATCAACTGTGATAAATGTGGTGAAGTTTCAGTACCAGAAAAAGATTTACCTGTTGTGTTACCAGAAGATATTGAGTTTGAAGGTGTAGGTTCACCGATTAAGAAAATGCCGGAGTTCTATGAAACCACTTGTCCAACATGTGGTGGAGACGCGACGCGTGAAACAGATACCTTTGATACTTTTATGGAATCATCATGGTATTACGCACGGTATACATCAGCAGATAATAATGAAGCTATGTTAGATGAGCGTGCAAATTACTGGCTGCCCGTAGATCAGTATGTTGGTGGCATTGAACATGCGATTTTACATTTATTGTATGCACGCTTCTTTAATAAGTTAATGCGCGACGTACAGGATGTACTAGTGCCGCGTGAGGCAGGGATGCCGGGAGCGGCTGATGTAACAAAATACACAAATGACGAACCGTTTAAGAACCTTTTAACCCAGGGCATGGTGCTTAAAGATGGTGTCAAGATGTCT
The DNA here is from genome assembly GCA_030594815.1 of Gammaproteobacteria bacterium. GTDB lineage: Bacteria > Pseudomonadota > Gammaproteobacteria > UBA6429 > Thiohalophilaceae > JAGLTQ01. Next base: position 14,442 of record JAUVEN010000041.1, on the reverse strand, counting down.
AAGTCAAAAGGTAATACGGTCGACCCACAAGGTTTGATTGAACAATACGGAGCTGATACTGCGCGCTTATTTATGATGTTTGCTGCACCACCTGAGCAATCGTTAGAGTGGAGTGATGCGGGTGTTGAAGGCGCATCACGTTTTCTTAAACGGTTATGGCGCCTGGCATTTGAACATGTTGAAGGTGGAAGTAGCGTTGCGTTAGATAAAAACACATTAAATGATGACCAGAAAACCATACGTCGTTTGACTTATGAAACTATTGCTAAAGTGGGTGATGATATTGGTCGTCGTTTTACTTTTAATACTGCAATTGCTTCGGTGATGGAATTAGTAAATGCATTAATGAAATTTAAAGATGACAGTGCGCAAGGACGTGCAGTTATGCAGGAAAGTTTGCATGCGATTGTTTTATTGTTATCGCCTATTGTGCCGCACATTACGCATGAGATATGGAAAGTACTTGGCAATAACAGTTCATTGTTAGATCAAGCCTGGCCTCAAGTCGATGAATCCGCTTTAGTGAAAGACAGTTTACAAATTATTGTACAAGTGAATGGTAAGTTACGTTCACGTATTGAAGTGGCGGCAAATGCAAGCAAAGATGAAATTGAAGCAGCTGCGGTAGAAGATGAAAACGTAAAACGTTTCACTGATGATAAACAGGTAGTAAAAGTCATTGTTGTGCCGGGTAAGTTAGTGAATATCGTAGTTAAGTAGTATTAAGTTAAGTAAACCTGGTTTTTGTCATTCCGACAGTCTTTTAGCCGGAATCCATAGTACAAGCACACAGATTCCGGCTAAGAACATGCTGGAATGACGGTATTAGAATTAAAGATGTATCACTAGAGTTTAGTAATATGAAAAAAATAAAATTTACATTTTTGTTTTTAATAAGTTTTTTAACTGTAAGTTGTGGCTTTCACTTACGTGGAAACCAGGATCTTTCTGCTGTTTTACCAGAAATAAAAATTCACGGTGTAAATAAACACAGTGAGCTTGGCCGTGATTTATATCGTGCTTTAACAACAGCTAATGTAAATATTTTGGATGAGTCGAATACGATTTTAAATATCACTCAAAACAATATATCAAAACGTGTTTTATCTTTAGACAGTACTGGCCGGGCAAATCAGTATGAACTGAGCTATAAGCTAAGCTTTTCTTTAACGGAAAAGGTTCAAAATGAGAGTTTAATCTCTGAAAGTGTGAAAGATGACATCAAGCAACAGGCGAGTAAATATATTGATTTAATAGCAACACAAAATATTCATGAAAAAAGAGAGTATCTCTTTGATGCTAATTTGGTGTTAGCGAAAGCAGATGAAGAAACTCGCTTGAACAATGATATGAGGCAAGCTGCGATATTACAATTAATTCGACGCTTAAGTTTTTCTTTAAAAAAACGTCAATCTAAACTGAATACAAAATGAAATTAAATTTTACTCAGCTTAAATTACATCTTGAAAAACAGTTGCAACCTGTTTATTTCATAAGTGGTGACGAACCTTTTCAGCTTGATGAGTCTGCACGATTAATTCGTGAAGTGGCAAAGTCTCAGGGTTACACTGAACGTGAGGTTTACCATATTGATCGTAGTTTTGATTGGGATCAATTAATGCATTCTGCAGAAAGTATGTCGTTGTTTGCAGAACGTAAAGTAATTGAGCTTCGTATTCCAACAGGAAAACCGGGTGATAAAGGAAGCAAGGCATTGGTGGCTTATACCAGCCAATTACCTGAAGACAATTTATTGTTGATTGTTTCTGGCAAGCTGGATTCAAACCAGACGAAAAGTAAATGGTTTAAGGCTATTGACGCAGTTGGTGCAACACTTGCGGTATGGCCATTAGAAATTCAGCAGTTACCCGCATGGTTAAAACAGCGAATGCAGATAAGAGGTTTACAACCTACTGAAGATGCACTTACTGTTCTTGCTGAACAGGTTGAAGGTAATCTTCTTGCCGCGGATCAAGAGCTGGAAAAGTTACGCATGTTGTATGGTGAAGGCCCCATCACGGTAGATCAAGTGCTTGATGCTGTGAGTGATAGCGCTCGTTTTGATGCCTTTGCGTTGGTTGATGTCGCATTGCAGGGCGATGCTGTTCGGGTATCGCGTATATTGCATGGACTAAAAAATGAAGGTGAGGATGTTTTGCACATATTAGGTGCGTTGATGTATCAACTTCGTATGCTTGAAAAAATGGCGGGTGCAGTTGCAAAAGGGCAGAATTTGGAGCAAGTTTTTAAACAACAGCGAATCTGGGATAAAAGAAAAGTTGTGCTTAATGCGGGCTTAAAACGTCATGGTTTAAAACGCTGGCAGGCCTTTTTGCTGGTTGCGGGTCGAATTGAACGCATGTGTAAAGGTTTAGCGACAGGCAAACCGTGGGATGAGTTGCTACAATTAACATTACGGATTGCGGGTGTGGCATTGTTCCCGCTCACTGCTGAACAAATCGCGACCAGGTAGATAAGAGTTCCCTCCCCTTCAAGGGGACGAGCCCATGGATGGGCGAAGATACGACTCCATGGATGGAGGAGCTAGAGCAACGCAGGACGCAGTTGCCGAGAATAATGCATTAGGGCAGGACGCCCGTAAGTAGGATAACGCAGGAGCAGTTATCGAGGGCTAGGGAGGGGTGATTTATAATTTCCCCTCCCCCTAGCCCCCTCCCTGAAGGAGGGGGAAATAGTAAAAATTAAAATTTAATAGAAGATAAAAGTTATGGATATTAAAAAATACATGAACGAGCTCGGCCAGCAGGCACGCACTGCGTCTCGGGAATTAAACCGGGCAAATACAGGACAAAAAAATACGGCTTTGTTAGCGATTGCTGATGCAATTGAAGCTCGCAGTGAAGAATTACTCGCCGCCAATAAAAAAGATATGGATGCTGGTGCGAAGAATGGTTTAGATGAAGCTTTACTGGATAGATTGGCTTTAAATGATGAACGTATCGCAGGAATGGCGGAAGGTATACGTCAAATAGTGGCACTGCCTGATCCTGTTGGTGAAATTACCGACTTGAATTACCGTCCAAGTGGAATCCAGGTTGGAAAAATGCGTGTGCCTTTAGGGGTGATCGGCATTATCTATGAATCTCGTCCAAATGTGACAGCGGATGCGGCGGCTTTGTGTTTGAAGTCAGGTAATGCAGCTATTTTACGTGGTGGTTCAGAAGCTCAACATTCTAATCAGGCAATCGCTAAGTGTATACATGATGGTCTTGAAAAAGCGGGTCTGGCAAAAGCAGCGATTCAGGTTATTGAAACAACCGATCGTGCTGCGGTAGGTGAACTGATCACTATGCAGGATTATGTAGATGTCATCGTGCCACGTGGAGGCAAAGGATTAATTAAACGCATTAGTGAAGATGCACGAGTGCCTGTGATTAAACATCTGCATGGTGTTTGCCATGTGTACATTGATGATGATGCAAATTTACATCAGGCAATAAGTGTTGCCTTTAATTCAAAAACTCAACGTTATGGAACCTGTAATACAATGGAAACATTGTTGGTCAGTGCCGCGGTTGCAGAAGATGTTTTACCTGAGCTTGGCAAGATGTATATAGATGAAGGTGTTGAGTTGCGCGGTTGTGCAATTACACAAGAAATATTACCAGGAATTAATGCTGCGACGGAAGAAGATTGGGATGAAGAATATCTTGCGCCTATTCTTTCGATTCGTGTCGTTGATGGGTTTGCAGAAGCCGTTGATCACATTCATAAACACAGCTCTGGTCATACAGAAACTATCATGACTGAAAATATTACCATTGCACGTCAGTTTATGATGGAAGTAGATTCGAGCTCAGTGATGATAAATGCCTCTACTCGTTTTGCTGATGGTTTTGAATATGGTTTAGGTGCCGAGATTGGTATCAGCACAGACAAAATTCATGTTCGTGGACCTGTTGGATTAGAAGGTTTAACCTCACAAAAATATATCGTGATTGGTGATGGCCATATCAGGCAGTAACAATCATGATTGGTATTTTAGGTGGCACATTTGATCCCATTCATTATGGGCACTTACGCACAGCATTAGATGTGCAACAGCGTTTATCACTCGAGGAAGTACGTTTTATTCCCTGTGGAGAACCACCTCATAGGATTGCACCTGTTGCTGAGCCTTTACAACGTTTGGCAATGGTTCGCGCTGCTATTGCAGGCCAGAAAAGATTTACTGTTGATGACCGTGAGCTTAGACGTGATGGTCCATCATACATGGTGGATACATTACGCAGCTTGAAAAGTGATTTTAAAGATAAATCTTTCTGTTTGCTTTTAGGAACGGATGCTTTTAATGATTTAGCGCAATGGCATGAATGGCAACAGATATTTGATCTGGCTAATATTGTTGTTATGCGACGACCTGGGGTAGATGGGAAAGCAAAAATAAATAAACATTTGTTTTCACAAATTAAACATCGACTTGTTGATGCCGATGTTTTAAATAAAAAACAAAACGGCAGTATTTGTTTTGTGCCTGTTACTCAGATGGAAATTTCAGCAACGATGATTCGCCAGCAATGGCAACAATGTAATGACATACAATTTTTTTTACCGGATGCAGTGTTAACACTGATCCAGCAGCAAAATATTTATTAAGGTTAAATTATGAATAGTAAACAACTTTGTGACCTGGCGATTGAAGCTTTAGAAGATATCAAAGGTATCGATATTAAAATTTTAGATGTTGTTGATAAAAGCAGTGTCACGGATATTATGATATTTGCCAGTGGAAATACTTCTCGCCAGGTAAAAGCATTGGCCAATAATGTTGCAATTAAAGCAAAAGAAGCCGGCTCACCTGCTCTTGGGGTTGAAGGTGATGAGACCAGTGAATGGGTATTAGTAGATTTAGGTGACGTGGTTGTTCATGTCATGCAACCTTCAATCAGAGAGTTTTATAATCTGGAAAAACTTTGGGGTGAAGATAGCCCTTCTGAATCGAGATAGCTCTCGATTTATGTTGATCCACCTCATTGCAGTGGGCACCAAGATGCCAGCCTGGGTTGAAGAAGGTTTTGCAGAATACGCGAAGCGTATGCCGCCTGAAAGTAAAATCAAGTTAGTTGAAATTGCAGCAGGTAAACGTGGCAAAAACAGTGACATTAAACGCCTTACTCAACAAGAAGGTGAAAAAATGCTCGCTGCTGTACCAAAAGGCGCAAAAATAGTTGTTCTGGATGTATTGGGTAAAGCATGTTCAACAGAAGAGCTCGCTCAGGAACTAAAGAGTTGGCAAGCATGTGGTCAGGATATTGCGATACTCATTGGTGGTCCAGAAGGATTGGCGGATGATTGCTTGAAACAAGCTCAACAAAAAATATCCCTCTCAAAATTAACGCTACCGCATCCCTTGGTTCGGGTTGTTCTTGCTGAACAGCTTTACCGAGCTACAACCATTCTTAAAGGCCATCCTTACCATAAGTAAATATAAACGATTTATATCATGACAGAGATTTCCCTATTCCTTGCTTCTCAATCCCCGCGTCGTCGTGAATTACTAACGCAAGTTGGTATTTCCTTTGATGTTTTATCAATCGATATTGATGAAACAGTCAAAAAGAATGAAATTGCAGAGGGCTATGTTGTTCGTTTAGCTTCTGAAAAGGCACATGCAGGTTGGAATGTTATTACAAAAGAACCTAAAGCAGTTTTAGGCTCTGATACTGCGGTTGTTATTGAGGGTCAAATTCTGGGTAAACCTGAAAATGCGGCTGATGCAAAAAAAATGTTGGCGTTATTATCAGGAAAAACTCACCAGGTTATGACAGCTGTTGCCTTAGTCACGCAGGATTCAAATTCTTCTCTAGCTGAACTGAGCAGCATTATTAATGTCAGTGATGTGACATTCAAAGTATTATCAAATACGGAGATAGAACAGTATGTACTTACTGGAGAATGTGATGATAAGGCCGGTTCTTATGCAATTCAGGGGCTGGCTGCAGCCTTTATCACGCACTTATCAGGCAGCTACTCCGGGGTAATGGGTTTACCCTTATTTGAAACGGTTGAGCTCCTAAATAAAGCGGGTATTAGGGCAGGTTCCTTAGTAGTATCATAGGCTTAGAATAATAAAGGGACAGGTATGAGCGAAGAATTACTGATTAATGTGACCCCGCAAGAAACGCGCGTGGCTTACGTCGAAAATGGTTTACTACAGGAAGTTCATATTGAGCGTGAACGTAAACGCGGCCTGGTGGGAAATATATATAAAGGTAAAGTCGTCCGTGTATTACCGGGAATGCAGGCTGCATTTTTGGAAGTCGGATTGGATCGAACCGCCTTTTTACATGTCTCTGATATTGCTCAACCAAACGGTAAAAATGGTGACGGTGGCGAACCCTCTGATGTCATTATGGAATTACTGCGTGAAGGCCAGGAGATTATGGTGCAGGTGGTTAAAGATCCCATGGGCACAAAAGGCGCACGTTTGACGACGCAGGTATCTTTTCCTTCTCGCTATTTGGTTTATATGCCTGGAATTTCTCATGTTGGTATTTCACAAAGAATTGAAGATGAGAATGAGCGACAACGATTAAAAGATACCATTTCCGGATTTTCTTCTGAGTTTGATCACGGTGGGTATATTGCCCGTACTGTTGCGGAAGGCATAAGTGATGATGCGATTTATAAAGATATGCAATTTTTACAAAAAATCTGGTTAAATATTCTAGAACGATATAGTAGCTCTAAAAGTGGCTCGTTAATTCATGAAGACATGTCGTTAGTTATGCGGACGATGCGTGATTTAAGCGGCATTGAAATTGAGAAGGTAAGAATTGATTCGCGTTCAACGTATGAAAAAGTACAAAAATTTGCAGGTAAATTTATTCCCGAGTTAGAAAATCGCATTGAACATTACCCTGGTGAACGTCCTGTTTTTGATTTATACAACATTGAAGATGAGATCCAAAAAGCACTGGAACGTAAAGTTCCTCTTAAATCGGGTGGTTATTTAATTATCGATCAAACTGAAGCGATGACAACGATCGATGTGAATACCGGTGCATTTGTTGGGCACAGAAATCTGGAAGAAACCATATTTAAAACAAATCTTGAATCTGCACAAGCAATTGTTCGGCAGTTACGATTACGTAATCTTGGTGGCATTATTATTATTGATTTTATTGACATGTCAGATGCTGAACATAAAAGACAGGTTTTACGTGCTCTTGGAAAACATCTTGATAAAGATCATGCAAAAACAAATGTTTGTGATGTTTCATCACTCGGGCTTGTCGAAATGACACGTAAGCGTACCCGGGAAAGTCTTGAACATATTTTATGTGAACCGTGTCCTTGTTGTAATGGTCGAGCATCGCTGCGAACAGCAGAAACTGTTTGTTATGAAATTTTTCGAGAAATAATACGTGAAGCTCGTCAGTTCGAAACACAGGAGTTTCTGGTTCTGGCGGCACAACCTGTTGTTGATCTCATGTTAGATGAAGAATCAACCAGCATTGCCGAGTTAGAAGATTTTATTGGCAAGCCAATTCGTTTTCAGGTTGAGAATGAATATGATCAGGAACACTTTGATGTCGTATTAATGTGAGACCTTTTCACGAATGCTACGAAGACAGATTACTGCGTTAAAACCTCTTCAAAATGCTCATGTACTTATTGTACATTCCGCTTTTTCATCGGTTTTGCCTTGTTCTCCATCTTCTCGCTATTCGTGCAAATGCCTCAGTACAATAATGAGTAATATTTACAAATTCAAATGGCAAAAAGACATCCGTTCTTTCACAAGTTAAAATCTATAATAGGTTACAGCATAGCTATAGTGGTGATTGTTGTCGCGCTTGTTGTGTCTGGCCTGCGTTTTATGCTGACGACAGTTAATGTGTATCAAAATGAAGTGGAGCAACTCGCTTCAAGTTTGTTAGAACAGCCCGTTAAAATTGGACGTATGGATGCCAGGCTAAGTGGCTTAGTGCCAACATTAATTTTTCACAATGCACAAATAATTTCTGAAAAAACTAAAAAGTCTTTATTTTCACTTACCCGTATTGACGTGGGAATTTCTTTTTCTGATCTTATTTGGAATCAACAAATCACACCAGTACAATTAACTATACGGGGTATGCACCTTCGGGTAACCCGCACAGTAGAAGGAAACTTTAAAGTAAAAGGTTTTGATCTGGATGCACTCAGTAAAACCGGGAAAAATGAATCAAGCTCATTATTTGAACGTTTATTAGTACAACATGGTGAAGTAGGATTAGAAGACAGTAGCATTACATGGAAAGATGAACAAAATGCAGGGCTTACCTGGTTTTTTGAAGATGTAAATTTTTTATTAAAGAGTACTCCTGATCGTTATCAATTATTGCTCTCGAGCAAGTTACCCAATTTGCTTGGAGACAAAGTTGATTTATCATTTGATTTAACTGGAAACCTCACTTCACCTGAAACATGGGATGTTAAGACTTTTATTGTGAGTAAAGGTTTTAATCTACATCCTGTGCAAAAATATATTAAAAATAAAAACTTTGAGTTGATTAATGGTGTTGCAGATCTTGAGTTGTGGCTGGATTGGAACAATAAAAACATCAAGCAATTAAGTGGTGATGTAAAACTATATGATTTTTCATATAAGACGAACAAGAAGAAACCCGTCACCATAAAATCAGTTTCCGGGATGTTTGATGCTTACCGGAATGATGATAATTGGTGGAAAATTGGTGTCGATAACTTTAATTATGAGAACGACAAATTATTAAGTGGATTAACATTTTCTCTCGCATTTAATAGTAAGAAAGATAAAGTTGAAAATTTTTACCTTGATGCAGACCGCCTTAACTTAAAGTCAATATCTAAGATAGTATTAGATAATTATTTTGTTAGCCGTAAGAATAAATCATACATTAAAGACTTGGATGTTCATGGTGATTTGCAAGACATTTCTGTTGCCTGGAAAAACAATGAACTATATAAGTTGAAAACAAAGTTTAATGCCTTCGGGGTAAGTTCGTGGAAAAACATCCCGAAAATTGAAGGTATGTCAGGTTTTGTCGTTTATGAACAAAATGCAGGTGTAATTTCCTTATCATCTAAAAATGCAGTTATTGCTTTACCCGGATTGTTTCGTGATGAATTTAAACTGGATGAACTCAATGCAGAGATAAAATTATCAAATACAAATGCAGGTTTGCTTTTTGAAATAAATGATTTGTTAACAAAAAGTATCGAGGTGACGTCTGTTTCTGCTGCAAAATTATGGTTGCCGAAAAATGATGCTTCCCCCTATCTTGATTTACAAACATATATATCAGAAGGAGATATATCCAAAGTATCGAATTATCTCCCTGTTGGCATTATGGATAGCTCATTAGTTAGCTGGCTGGACGAGGGCTTACTTGCAGGGAAAGTAGAAAAAAGTACGGTTGTTTATAATGGTAGCTTATATAATTTTCCTTTTGATAATACAGAAGGTGTGTTTGCAGTTGCAGTAGATATAGATAACTTCACTCTTCATTACCAGGATGGTTGGCCGAAAATAACAAATTCTAAAACAGCAGCATTTTTTACTGATCAGGGCATGAAAATTCATCTGTTCACCGGTGAATCTAAAAATAATCGTTTGCGTGATTCATATGCAGAAATAAAATCTTTTTCTAAAGCAGAACTGGAACTGGATCTGTCCATGTACGGTACTACACATGATGCGTTGAATTATATAGTTAATAGTCCGATTTTACCTGAAGCAAAAAAGACATTCGATTCAATGCGATTATTAGGGGATGTCGATACAAAAATTAAAGTTAATATTCCTTTAGATGACACTGTCCACAAGAACAAACCTATATCTTATTCAGGCTCTGCCGACTTACATAATATTTCACTGTTTATGTTAGATGATAAAATAGATATAACCGAGGGTTCAGGAAGTTTGTTTTTTACAGACAAAAGTGTCACAAGTAAGAACCTGGTGGCGAAATTTTTAGGAGGAAATTCAACACTTTCTGTTAGTTCATCTGTAAAGAATAAAAATATTAAGATAACTGCAAAAGGAAAATTTAAACCTAAAGGAATATTAATGAAATTCAATATTCCCGGGGCAAAGAAAATTTCGGGTATAACACCTTTTAAGGCAAGTCTAATCTTCCCTAAAAAGAGCAATAAAACAGATTCTTTGGTATTTAGATTGAATAGTGATTTAATAGGTGTCAAAAGCACGCTACCGGATCAGTTTTATAAGATAGAAAAATCAACTCAACGATTTAGCTTTGCAGCAATATTTCCTGATGACGATAGAACACAACTTGTTGTTGAGTTTAGCGATAAGAGTTCCGCTATTTTTGAACTGTATGACAAGAAAGGTAAAACTACTTTAAGAAAAGGAGCTGTTTCTATTTCAAATAAAAAAGCAGTTTTGCCACGAAAAAATGTTTTGTACATTGATGGAGCTATAAATAAAATCACACCATCAAAATGGCGCTCAGCTCTTGAGCTGAGCAATATTAAAAGCACGTCAACATTTTTTAATAGTCCGATTATATTTAATCTCGATAAATTAAATTTATTTAGCAATGAGGAAAACAAGAATAAAACTATTGCTGCAGCAAACCCAAAAAACTTTCCGGCTTTTGAAGGTATTATTAAGAAACTATATTTTGACAAAATACTTCTTGGTCGACTTGATTTTAAAGTGTCGAGTAAAAATTACGGGGTTCATTTTGATGAGATTATTTTGTCAGCTAAAAACATGAAAGCGGTTGCACATGGTTCATGGCGTTATACTCGTAAAAAACACAAGACAGACATGAATATCACCTTAAGCAGTAATGACTTTGGCGGCATGTTAAAAGGCCTCGGTTTTTCTGCCATTATTGAAAAGGGTACAGCAAAGACGTTAAGTAAGATTAACTGGGAAGGTTCACCAACACAATTTTCATGGGCTACCGTCAATGGCAGCATTCGACTCAATCTGGAAGATGGAAATATAGTAGAAGTTGATTCTGGAGCGGGACGATTGTTAGGTTTTTTTAGTTTGTCAGCATTACCTCGCAAACTGATTGGTGATTTTTCTGACACCTTTGAATCCGGTTTTAGTTTTGATACTGCTAACGGAGAAATTAAAATTGAAGATGGAGATGCTTACATGGATAATTTTTTGATAATTAGTCCGGTTGCAGAAATTGCTGTAAGTGGTCGAACAGGTTTAGTTGATAAAGATTATGAAAACACCCTTGAAGTGGTTCCTCAACTTGGTGGGGGGCTTGCCGGAGTAACTGCACTTTTAGTTAATTTACCTACTGGTATAGGCCTCTGGTTACTCGATAAACTTACGGGTGAAAAGTTTAATAAAGCCACAACTAAACGCTATGAAATTACTGGTAGCTGGGAAAAGCCTCTTATTGAAGAATTGATAGAAGAGGATGAGTTTTGATATTCAGTGATGATGTTTGGCAGGGTAAAATATATTTATGGTATGCTCTTAATTATGAGTAGATTGATTACAGGTTTTATTACATTATTTTTTGTGACCAATGTGTTTTCTGCAGATATTGAATTGTTGCACGCAAATGAATGGTCTGTGCCGAAGAAAGCGGCAACCTTACTGGTGATGCCCGCGATACAAAAAAGCATGGAAAAATTGCAAAAAAATGTAAATAATACCTTGAAAATAAAATATCCAGGTGGCGATGAAGGTACACTTTGGGTGAACGAACTTAGAAGTTGGTTGATCGCATTAGGCCTCACATCTAATCGAATAGAGTTGGTACCGGGTAGTACCATTTCTACGACAATTGAACTTGAAGTAATCTCTAATTAATTTAAAGACTAATATAAATTATTATGACAAAAATAGCAGCAATCCAGATGGCTTCTGGTACCAACGTAAGTGCAAATTTAAATGAGGTTAGCCGACAAATTTTAAGCGCGGCACAAGCTGGTGCAAAACTCATTGTGTTACCTGAAAATTTTGCAATCTTGGGAATGAAAGATTCGGATCATGTAGAAATTGCTGAGACGGATGGTTCTGGTCCAATACAGGACTTTCTATCAGAACAAGCAAAGAAAAATAAGGTTTGGCTGGTTGGAGGAACAATTCCCCTTAAATCTGAGAATGATAAAAAAGCATATGCTGCTTGCTTAGTCTTTAATGAGTTAGGTGACCGTGTAAGCCGATATGACAAAATTCACTTATTTGATGTGCATCTAGAAATTACCAGTGAAACATATATTGAATCTGAAACAGTTGCCGCTGGTAATGAAGTGGTTGTTGTCGATACACCGTTTGGGAAAGTCGGCTTAGCGATTTGTTATGATTTGCGCTTTCCTGAGTTATTTCGCCAGTTGGTTTTATTGGGCGCGGAGATTATTGTTGTACCTTCTGCCTTTACTGCTATTACCGGTAAAGCCCATTGGGAAGTTTTACTTCGTGCCAGGGCAATTGAGAATTTGTGTTATGTCGTTGCTTCAGCACAGGGCGGTTATCACGTCAATGGGCGTGAAACGCATGGTGATAGTATGATCATCGATCCATGGGGCGTTGTATTAGATCATTTACCGCATGGTTCAGGTTATGTTGCTGCTGAAATTGATATTGAAAATACAAATAATATTCGTCGAAATTTTCCAGTATTACAAAATAGAAAAATTTCCTGTCCCATATCTAAAGATGACCTAACGAGAAAAAATTAATATGGATTACCTTGATACCGCTAATGAGATTTTGTTGTCACCGACTGGTCTTGAAGTGAACGATCTACAAAATGTACTTGATCAAATGATGGGTAATAGTATTAATCGTGCAGATCTCTATTTTCAGACATCACGACATGAATCCTGGGTATTAGAAGACGGTATTGTAAAAGAAGGAAATTATAATATTGAACAGGGTGTTGGTGTTAGGGCAGTAAGTGGAGAGAAAACCGGTTTCTCTTATTCGGATGAAATTGTATTGCCGGCATTAACTCAGGCAGCAAATGCGGCAAAAACAATTGCGCGGGCAGGACAACAAAATCAGGTTCAAGCCTGGAAAAAACATTCATCACATCAATTATATCTACCCGTAGATCCATTAGATTCACTTTCGACAGAAGAAAAAATTGATTTATTAAAACAGGTTGATGCTGAAGCGCGTAAACAAGATCCTCGTATAAAACAGGTTATCGTCAGTCTTGTCGGTGTACATGAAGTTGTTTTAGTTGCATCAAGTGATGGAACCTTAAATGCAGACGTTCGCCCTTTAGTTCGGATGAATGTGACTGTAATAGCGGAAGATGGTGATGAACGTGAGCAAGCAAGTTCAGGTGGTGGTGGACGAGTAGGGTATGAATATTTTACTCAAGAAGATCGCGCACTTGGTTTTGCTCGTGAAGCAGTTCGTCAGGCGCTGGTAAATTTAAAAGCCGTTGCAGCACCTGCCGGTGCGATGCCCGTTGTTCTCGGTCCAGGCTGGCCCGGCGTACTATTACATGAAGCCATTGGACACGGTCTTGAAGGTGACTTTAACCGCAAAGGGAGTTCTGCCTTTAGTGGCCGTATAGGTGAACGTGTCGCTTCACCACTATGTACAATTGTTGATGACGGTACCCTGGATGCACGTCGTGGTTCATTAAACATGGATGATGAAGGCACAACAACACAACAAACAATGCTAATCGAGAAAGGTATTCTTAAAGGGTATATGCAAGATAAAATGAACGCTGAATTGATGAGCGTAGAATCCACCGGTAACGGACGACGTGAATCTTACGCACATTTGCCTATGCCGCGTATGACCAATACCTATATGTTAGCAGGTGAACATAATCCACAAGAAATAATTGAGTCTGTTGAAAAAGGTATTTATGCGGTTAACTTTGGTGGCGGCCAGGTTGATATTACATCAGGTAAATTTGTTTTCTCTGCCAGTGAAGCGTATTTAATTGAAAATGGAAAAGTAACCCAACCAATCAAAGGTGCAACCTTAATAGGTAATGGACCGGAAGTATTAAAACATGTTTCTATGGTGGGGGATGATCTTAAGCTGGATACGGGGGTTGGTGTTTGCGGCAAAGAAGGGCAAAGTGTCCCCGTTGGTGTCGGACAACCGACCTTAAAAATTGATAGTCTAACTGTTGGTGGTACGGCTTAAAGTAAACTGTCATTTCGGAGTAATGCAGTTCTGTTAATGATTTGATTTTATTTCCCCCTCCCTAAGGGAGGGGGCTAGGGGGAGGGGAGTATTATAAAAATCACCCCACCCTCGGCAACTGCTCCTGCGTTGCTCTACCTCCTGCGTCCATGCAGTCGTAACCCTCCCTTTGAAGGGGAGGGAACTGATTTTATAATTTTAGCTCTATGTTAATTAAATAGTATATTCCCATTGAAAAATAAAATCGAAAACATTCTTAATGATCTGGAACAACAGGGTTGGTCAGTACAAAAACAATTTTTTCCTGCAGAATTAATCCACCAATTAAAAGAAAC